>DALYHN010000140.1:0-6504 GCA_031970875.1 Chitinophagaceae bacterium | reverse complement strand
ACAAAACCATAAAAAACTTAGAAAATTGTTTGGTTTTTTGCACAGTTCATGTTGTGTGTAGCCTTTCTTATCATTGGGAGTTAATCAGTTTTGCGTAGTCGGGTTCGTCAAAGTCAAACTCCATTTGTTTCTGGCTTTTGCAATAGTTTACAATGATTGGTAAATTCCTGATTTTCGCTGCGTCTACCATTAAATAATATAGCTTGTCTTTGTCATTGTATAGTTCCTCAAAAATTGCAATGTTATTCATCTTGTCAACAATATGAATGGTTAATTTTCTTTTTGGTCGCTCCACACCTGTCAGAGAAAATGAGAAAGTCTTCTCATTAATTTTTTTGTATGAGAGGATTTTGTTTGCCATTGGACCTTCGCCACCAAAGTCAATAAATGCCGTGTCAGTAATTGACACTTTAAAATGCGAATAGAAGTCAGACGGATGATAAGCGTAAAATTTGTTCTTGTAATATTTGATTATTACCCATTTTTTTGGCAAGTCTATAATATTGTGCTTTGTTAACTTAATTCTATTGTCTTTTAAGTACTGTAAAGAATATTTATAACTGTCGCCGTCAAATTTACCAAAATGGAAATCAGATACATTGTCATAAAACTTTGATTTTGGTGAGCTGTCTATAAAAATCGAATGATCTCCTTGCTTCAATAAAAAGGTCGTGTCAATCAATTTTTGTCCAAATAATGATTGAGAAAGGGTCAAACTAAAAAGGAACAATATGTATATAAAAAGTTTCGCCATAAGGTTACACACAACACATAAATATACGCAATAAGATTTCCTGAATTAATCGATATTACAAAAAATCATTATTGAAAATCAATCAATTGCTATTATACTTTTTGTATTATAATTGCGCCAATACAAATCGCGTAGATATTGCTAAACGCTTATAATCGTTTAATACACGGTTATTTGTAGCCGAAAGGCTCACCAAATTTTCGAGCAGCAATGGCTTATGCAGTAAGGGCCAGCAAAAGATCACTATAAGATTGTTCAATAAACTGCGCTGTTTGAATCTTGAAGAAATTAATATAGTAGTCGCACTGTTCTTGTAAACCTGCTTTGGTATGGCTATCGTCTTTCGCAATGGCTTCCACTTCAATAAAATGCCCTAATCCTGCTACAATGTCAAAATGAAATTTCACATTGTCGATAAAGTAAATCTTGCGCTGCTTATCAACAATTACTTTAACACCCAATTGTTGTGACAGTATCGCTTTTAATGCAGGGTGGGGCGCATGATTGTATAAAGTGACGGTAGAAGATTTGGCACCTGCATAATCAGCCCGCTCATACTGTATCAACGCATTTTCAATATTACCTTCCCGCAGTTTTAAACGGCCATGGGTGGCATTAAAATAGGTATCTATCTGGTGATCCAATCCGCGAAATTCAGGATCCAGTTTTTTTAATTGGTTTTCATAAGGCGCTATGTCTGCAACACGCGCTTTGAACTCTATATTAAGGTGTGGCATAATTCTATTCGTTTTCTTTTATGGCAAAAGCTACTGTGGTTACATCAATTAACTCAAGAGAAACAACCATATCCTTAACGGCTGCTTTATATTCTTTGAAATGTTTTGTTTGAATATGTTTTTGATACGCAAGTGTATCAGCATATACTTCCAGTATAGTAATGCGTGTTGGATTATTTTTTTCAGCTACAGCATGATAGGAACGTACGCCAGGATCAAGTCTGATTGCTGCCTGCATCTGCTTTTTCAATGCCTTTTCATAAGCAGTTAATTGCTTGGCATCTACTTGAATTTTTGCAATACGCACCATTGGAGCTCTCTGCGATATTGCTTGTGATTGAATAAAAAGCAAAATGAAAAAAGTAAATAAGTATTTGTGCATGGTGTTATGTGTTGATGGTATAAAATTAATCCCAAACATATTTCCAGCTGCCGTCAGCCTGTTTCTTCCAAACGGTGTGGAATACACCTTTGTATTCTTTGAAGCCGCTGTCCTTACCGGGTATGCGCCAGAGATATTTTCCATAGGTATAACCCATAGTGCCATCTGTGGAAACATTTACAAAATCAGGCGACCAGCTGACTGTTGTACCTGCCGGCGTATTGGCATAATAAGCCCGAATTGCCGCGGGGCCATGAATCAGGGTATCATTTTCGCGTTTAATTACGGCATTACTATCGGCAAACGCATAGAAAGCTCGGGCAATACCGGAATCTTTTGCCATTTGCGCGAAAGCTCTTTCCGCATCTGCAACAGCTTGACTAGCTGTTTCTGGTTGAATAGTTGGTTTGCAAGAGAATAAACAAATACTGAAAACAAAGACCGCTTGTTTTGTTGTCATCGTAAACTGATTATACCTTTTAAGTTAGGAAAAACTGATCGTTTGTGATGGAATAGTACATATGCATTATTGACAAGGAGTGCTTTTAACAGCAATATTGTTGTCAAAACCATCTACATGAAAAAGTTACTCCTGAAATGCAGCCTATTTACCTTATTGCTATTTGCTGCCTATACCAGCCATGCCCAACAATTGGTTTTAGCTGCAGAAGCAGATATTTGGGGAGAACCGCAGAAAATCAATTTAACTGGTGGTGGCATCATTCAGTTAAGAACCAAATTTTTGAAGCATTATGGCACTACCTGTGTGTTTGAAGTAGAATTCACCAATATGGGTACCAAGCCTGTTAAAGAAACTTGTCAGATGGTCAGCAATAATTCCAGTGGCATGTACACCCATTGGGCCAGTGATATACGTTTAGCCCCTGGAGAAATTGCAGTATATCAAATGGAGAAAAGGGAATGTAAAATCAATATGAAGAAAAGCAAACAGAAAGATATTACGAAGTGTGCAGCCTGTGCACCTGCGATGTACTTCCTAAAGAAATAATCAGGATACTGCCATAGTATTCATGTCCCGATAGGTATACCGTGTAACACCTATTGCATTGCTCAATGCAGCTTTTAGCATGGCTTTTGCTAATGTAGCGGCTTTGATGGGTTTGTATTTTGCTGGTATTAAGAAAGAAAATACAGGCATAATGGCCTGACCAATCTTTTCTCTCAAACGGAATTCTTGTCTGGTGCCAAGCAGGAGTGAAGGTTGGAATATGCCAATATAGGGGATGGGCTTGGCGCTTATCACATCTTCCACTTCACCTTTTAATTTCAGATAGAAATTAGCGCTTTGGCTATTCGCGCCAATAGATGAAACCAATAATAACTTGGTTATTTGTTGCTGTACACAAGCTGTAGCAACATTCACCGGTATGTCGTAATCTACTTTGCGATAAGCATCCAGATTGCCTTTCACTTTTTGCCGGGTAGTGCCAATAGCCACAAATACCGTATCGCAACCATATAGGGCTTGTGCTACAGCATCCTGATTGGCAAAATCAACGATGATCTCTTTGATTCTGGGATGATTCAACGATAAAGGCCTTCTGACTAGCAAGGTGATCGTTGCGTTTGTCTGTTGCAATAATTCTTCTACAATCAGGCCTCCTATTAATCCGCTCGCACCTATGACGCATGGATGATTCATGTATCAATATTACAGCAAACAATGATCGAATAGACGAATTAGCGATATCAATTACTGACACGACCATACTTGCTTGATCATCAAAGCATCTTTGAAAAAATCCGGGAAAGGGTTGGCGATATTGATGATCTGATTTCCATTCGCATCATATAAAGCAGGAATGGTTGTGCATGCCGGGCCTTTATACTGCAATACGTAGAAGATTTCATTGTTCTTGCTGTATTTAGTGAGATAGGGCTCACAGGTACAATTAGGATTCTCTGCTTTTACTTTGTTAACAATCTTTTGCTCCGCATCAGAAAGCTGTATAGATGATTTTGCACATCCGAGAAACAGGTTGGATAGGATGAGTGTTAGTCCAACCAACAATAGTCTTGTTTTGATCATTTTAGCTTCCATAATTCCTTATTCGTACTATTCTGACTCAACACTGAATACATCCGTTGCATCTTTCACATAAAAAAGCATGAACAAAGTTCATGCTTGGTCCAAAATCATTTACAAAAGACTAGAAATCAAACTTGATACCCTGCGCCAAGGGCAATTGGGTGCTCCAGTTAATAGTATTGGTTTGTCGGCGCATATAAGCTTTCCACGCATCACTGCCGCTTTCTCTGCCACCGCCGGTTTCTTTTTCACCACCAAATGCACCGCCGATTTCTGCACCGCTGGTGCCGATATTTACATTGGCGATACCACAATCACTGCCTTTGTGCGATAAGAATTGTTCTGCTTCGCGCATATTCAGGGTCATGATAGCGGATGACAATCCCTGCGGTACGCCGTTTTGTAAAGCAATCGCTTCTTCAATGGTTTTGTACGACATGATATAGAGAATAGGCGCAAAGGTTTCATGTTGCACAATTGGCCAATGATTGGAAACTTCTGCAATACAAGGTTGTACATAACAGCCACTTTCATAACCAGCGCCGCTTAGTACACCGCCTTCTACGATGAACTTTCCACCTTGTTGTTGACAAGCTTCGATTGAATTCAGGTATTGCGTAACAGCATCCTTGTCGATTAATGGTCCTACATGGTTTTTGGTATCCAACGGATTACCAATGCGTAGTTGCTGATAAGCTTTGGTTAATTTCTGTTTGAAAGCATCATATACTTTTTCATGAATGATGAGTCGACGAGTAGTGGTGCATCTTTGTCCCGCAGTACCAACAGCACCAAACACTGCACCTACAATGGCCATATCCAAATCAGCATGCTCAGAAATGATGATGGCATTATTACCACCTAGTTCCAAAATCGTTTTACCCAAACGAGCACCTACAGCAGCACCCACTGCTTTACCCATACGAGTAGAGCCAGTTGCAGAAATCAAGGGCACACGGGTATCATTACTTAACCATTCACCCACATCGCGACCTCCTTGTACCAAACAGTTTACGCCTTCAGGCACGCCATTTTTTTGAAAGACTTCATCTGTGAGTTTCTGTATGGCAATACCACAAAGCGGAGTTTTCTCGCTAGGTTTCCAGACACATACGTCACCGCATACCCAGGCAAGTGCCGCATTCCAACTCCAAACAGCTACTGGGAAATTGAAAGCGGAGATAATGCCCACCACACCCAATGGATGCCATTGCTCATACATACGGTGCATGGGTCTTTCGCTATGCATAGTTAAACCGTAGAGCTGACGAGAGAGTCCCACAGCAAAATCGCAGATATCAATCATTTCCTGTACTTCACCCAAACCTTCCTGCAAGCTTTTACCCATTTCGTAACTAACCAGCTTACCCAAAGCATCTTTCTTCGCACGCAATGCTTCACCTAGCTGACGAACCACTTCGCCGCGCTTGGGTGCTGGCCACATGCGCCATGTCTCAAAAGCTTCCTGTGCTTTGGCAATAGCTGCATCATAAGCTGCTTTATCCGCAGTTTGCACCGTGCCGATTAACTGTCCGTCAACAGGCGAGTAGGAGCTGATGGTTTCGCCGCTGCTCTTGAGCCATTCGTGACCGGTAGAAACGCCTGCATTGTTTGCTTCGATGTTGAGTTGTTGTAAGAAATCCATATGAGCAATGATTGAAAGATTGAATGATAGAATGATAGAATGGTGGATGATTATTTAATAAGATTCATCTGCATTTGGGAAATCTTGTTGCTTTACATCACGGATATACTGTTGTACCGCACCGGTGATTTGTTCATGCAAATGTAGGTACTGTCTAAGGAAGCGTGGTTTGAATTCTGTATTGATTCCCAGCATATCGTGCATCACCAGTACTTGTCCATCGCAATCAGGCCCGGCACCAATACCAATAGTGGGTATCTGTAATTGTGCACTCACTGTTTTAGCCAAACCTGCCGGGATTTTCTCCAGCACCAGCGCATAAGCACCAGCCTCTTGTAATAATTGTGCATCTTCCAGCAACTGTGCCGCTTCAGCGTCTTCCTTGGCACGAACTGCATAGGTGCCGAATTTATAGATAGACTGCGGCGTTAAACCTAAATGTCCCATCACGGGGATACCCGCATCCACAATTCTTTTCACTGCTGGTATAATGGCAGCACCGCCTTCCATTTTTACAGAATGGGCTCCTGTTTCTTTCATAATGCGAATGGCTGCAGTAACCGCCTGATCTGCATTGGATTGATAGGTACCAAAAGGCATATCAACAACCGTGAGACAATGCGATACACCACGCATCACGCATTGCGCATGGTAAATCATTTGATCCAGTGTAACAGGCACTGTGGTTTCATAACCTGCCATCACATTACCGGCACTATCACCCACTAATATCACATCTATGCCCGCGGCATCAAAAATGCGCGCAAAAGAGACATCATAAGCCGTAATCATGCTGATTTTCTCACCCGAAGCCTTCATTTTCTGCAGGCTATTGGTGGTGATTTTCTTAAACTGACTGTGTACAGACATTTGAATATTCTTAGGCGTGAAAGAATGAATATGGCTCTACGTTAGAATAAAACATATTCAAATGCG
>DALYHN010000139.1:0-6507 GCA_031970875.1 Chitinophagaceae bacterium | reverse complement strand
GTATTCTTTTGATAGTAACCCTGCCACCCTGCCATCACCACCAACTGATCGCCTTTGATACTGGCTTCAGCAGTAATATCAGGCAGCAGATAGAATTGTGCACTATCCCAACTAGGTACAAATCCCAAATGCAGTTTCAGGCTATTGGTAGCCAATAACAATGCGGGATCAATATAATAGAGATTGTTCCCCAGGTTCTTCACCGCATTATTGGTTAATCGTGTGATATCGGCCACGGCATTAAAATCAAAACTGATGAACTTACTCAACCGTTTTTGAAAAGGCGCTTTCAACACCACATCCACTTCTCTGGCTGCACGATTATCACTGAAATAGCTAAAACTAAACTGAGGTTTATATAGAAAACCATTCTCCCCAACTTCCTTATTTTGTAAACCCAGTTCAATACCAGTTGTATTGAAGGACTGCTTCAGGTCTGTATCAACAAAATTGAGGCTATTAGGCAGGAAGCCGTACTTATACTGAATTTGGTTATTCCAGAAAGCACGGGTTGTCCACTCATGTTTATCAGCTGAACGAAAGATACCTGTGAACGACAAATTCGTTTTGCTGAAACGCTGAAAAGGTAATTGTCCCTTAGAACCAACATGACCAGCGTTGATATTCCATGTTTCTTTTTGTCCATCACCAAAAGCAAATGCAGCATCTACAAAAGGCGTACTATAATTACCATAACCTGCTTTGATGTATTGATGATTCTCCCACTTCATCGCAGAATCTGGATCCATCGCCAAAGGCTTGATGGGTACTGGCTGATAAGAAAAGAATAAATTCTGCGCAGGCACTTTATAGGCCAATGGAATTCTGGTTGTATCCTGTACTGCACTTGCCGCTGTGAAATTGATTTTCGCAGCAGAACGAAGAGACGGCTTAAACGCAGAAGTAATCGTTACCACTCTAGATGCAGTTGTATCCTTACTCAACTCCAGCGCTGTAGTTGTAGGATCAACCACTTTAGGTTTATCAGTACTTGTTTTTTGCTTAGACGAAGTCTTCTTACTGCCCTTTTGCGTCTTGGCAGTGGTTTTCTTTTTGCTACTCTGACTAGTCTTAGCTTTTTGCTTCTTGCTACGCTTTTGCGCATCAACGGGCGTTGCCAACATGAGCAATGCGCCCAAGATGAAGGGGATATATTTAATGCTTTGCATGAGTTGCTTATTGGGTTACTTTGTTTACTCTGTTCTTTTCTTCTACCACCATACCCAGTTTTTGGGTAGCTTCCTGACGTAATTCATCAATTGAAGCATTCTCTGCTACGCTTTTGAACGTGGCTTCCGCATTGAACAGGTCTTTTTGTTTGAAATACACATCGCCCAGCAGAATATAACTTCTGGTTACCCAGAAAGCATAGGAACCATTTTTCTTGATCACCTCAAAAGCTGCTTTCTCTGCTTCCGCATAACTACCTTTTTGATACAAGAGTTCCGCTAAGCGATACGATGCTTCAGCTGCATATTCTGAACGACCTAACGCAACTACAGCTTTATAGGCATTGGCTGCTTCATTAGGCTGACTATTCAACTGATAATTCTTCGCCAAAACCATATTGGCCATCATTCGATCATCAGTAGCAGCACCCTTTTCCATCAAGAGCTCAGCTGCATTGGTGGAAGCATTGTTCCACTGCTGTGCTTTATACTGACAACGCAGTAAACCACGCATGGCTTCCAATTTATTTTCTTGCTGGGTAGCAATGGCTTTCAACTGTGCAAAGTATTTCTCCGCAGCAGCAAAATCTTTCAAATCGAAATAAGCAATACGTGCAGCTTGCAATGCACTGCGCTCTGCATAACGGTTGGGCGCTTTAGCAGCTACTTGCTGATAGAAAGGATAAGCATTGTTCGGCTGCTTATTGAATACAGCAATTTCCGCAGCGAAATAAGCTGCTTCAATCTGGTATTTACCTTCAGGGAAGCGCTTGAGGTAATCCGTAAAACCGCCTTCTGCACTCGCAAAGTCTTTGGCTTCATACCGAAGCATGGCAGATTTATACGTAAGCGAATCTTCTTCGCTAAACGAAACCGCTTTACCATTCTGACGCATGAAATTGACAAAATCACCGGGCTGCTGCTTTTCTACAAAAATGTTACGGATATATTCCACCGCTTCATCACTCTCTTGTGCATTGGGATATTCTTTCACCAATTGTTGAAACTGTGTGAGCGATTCATCATTCTTATCCAAATTGAAATAGGCAACACCCAGTTTCAAATACACCTGAGGCTTTAAGGTTGCAGCTTTATTATTCTTCAATAATTTCTGCAGCGGATTGATGGCTTCATTGAAACGCTCTTCTGCTAAATGCGTATTGGCCACTTCCAATTGTGCATCGGGTACAAGATCGGAAGTTGGAAAACGAGATTCTACAGATTGTAATAAACTCAGCTTCTCCAAAGGCTTATTCAACGCTCCAGCAATAATGGCTTTTTGAAACAAAGCGTAATCGGCTCCTTTCTGGTTCAGCACCAATATCTCATCATACATTTTTGCTGAGCGCTTGTAATCCTTGTTCATGAAATAACAATCTGCCAAACGCAGATAAGCATCCTGCTCTAATGCAGTGGCATTATATGGTAGGTTGGCTGCTATCTGATCAAAGAAACCTGCTGCAGCTTTATAGCTCTCTTTCTTTAGCAAGCAATACCCAACTGCATACTTGGCATTCACCGGATTTACTTCCCCGCTTATTTGTGGATTGGCCAGATAACGCATAAAGAACTCTAATGCTTCTTCTGTTTTACCGTTTCGATATGCTAACTCTCCTTTCCAAAACAAGGTGAAAGGCAATTGTTGGTTATTGTAAGGCAGCTCTAACACTTTATCCAATAAAGGGGCTGCATCAGCAAGGCGCTGGTCGTTAATCAACTCAACAGATCTGCCATATAAAATACCGGGATGCAGTTTACGTACATCTTCACCCGGATTGGTCAGCTGTTCAAAGCGTACCAATGCATCTTTGTAATTGCTTGTCTTGGCCAATGCGGCTATCTCCAATTCTTTTGCTTCATTGATAAAGCTAGATGCAGGATACTGCTTCAGGAAATCTTGAAAGCTCTTCAACGCCACATCCATATAACCTAATTCATAAGAAAGCTTGGCATAAGAGAATAATGAAATCTCTTTTTGCGATGGATTGCTATTGTTCGATGCACAGAACAAGAAGGCATTACGAGCATTTGACTTATCCCCTGTTTTCAAATAAGCATCCGCCAGCAAGTACATAGAATTTTGTCCAAGCGAATCTTCCTTACCACCAATTTGCTTCAATCCTTCAATGGCTTTGGACCAACTCTTGGCTTCATAGTAACAATAGGCCAGTTCATACAAATCTTCACGTCGCACTTTATCCTGCTTCTGTACATACTGCTCTAAATAAGGAAGAGCCTGTGGATACATACGCTTTTCAAAATACATATGCCCCATCAACTGGCGCAGCTGGTTATCGTAATACTGTCCGCCTACACGCAGCGATTGATCCACATAAGCAATCGCTTCATCGCGTCTGCCGGTGAAATAATAAATCTCGGCGATATAGAACGGCACAATGGTCGTATAAGGTGCAGATTTTTCTGCTACACGAAATCCCTGCAAAGCAGCATCATAATCCTTTTCGCTAAATGCGATGAATGCATAATAGTAATTGGCTTCTGGATAATTAGGATCCTTGGGTAACTGACGCACCGTATTCAACAATGGCTTTGCCTTATCAAATTGCAATTGTGCAAAATAGGCATAGCCCTGATGGAATTTCATATCAGCAATCTGTCTATTGGTCAAATTACCAATGCCTGCTTTTTCATAAGCCTCCAAGGCTTCGGCGTATTGTTTATTCCGATAGTAATATTCACCCAGTTCAAAAGCCATCATTTCTTTTCGGAGCAGGTTGCGTTCCTGCACTAAAAAGTCCTTGGCCAAGGGTTCTGCTACAGCGTCTTGCAGTTTCAATCCGCTGATGATATAATAATACTTCACCTCTTCCGCAGTGGTAATGGGCATCGTACTCTGTGGAATGCCATTGTTGTACATGCTTCGGAACACCGGCCAAGCGAGGCTGTATTGTTCTTTTTGAAAGAGTTCTCTTGCCTGTTTGAATCTGGCATCTGGATCATTGTACTGCAAGGTCGACTGTGCAGTCAGCATACCAGTGCATATCAACAGGAGACCAATCGTCAGGAAATGCTTCATGGTTAAGGGTAGGTATTTGGGCAAATATTTGGCTTTCTTTCTTAAGGAAAAGCAAAACCAGTTAAAGTTACTGTTAGCACTCCGTGAATATTGAGCAGGCGTGCATTTGTGGAAAAACATCCCACCCCGCTAACTTTGTCAACAAAGCAAGCAAGATGTTCCAACACGAGACGAAGATTCGCGTGAGATATGCAGAGACAGATCAGATGGACGTAGTGTATCATGGCAATTACGCCCAATACTTTGAAGTAGGCAGAGCGGAAAGCATTCGCCAACTGGGATTCACATACAAAGACATGGAAGCAATGGGTGTGGTGATGCCGATTGTAGAATGGCATGCCAAATACCTAAGACCGGCACATTATGATGAACTACTCACCATCAGAACCATCTTAAAAGAACTTCCTGATGATCATCGGATAGAATTTCATCAGGAAGTATATAATGAGTCGGAAAAACTCTTAACTGTGGGGAGGGTGGTGCTTTATTTCATCGATGCTTCCACCAAACAAAAAACCAGTATGCCGGAAGTATTGAAGGCAAAGCTCTTACCCTATTTCAATGCTTAAACACGATTGTAATCAGGACGCCAATGTTGAACAGCTTGCTTGATTTGCTTGTTCGATAATTTTTCTTTTACAGCACGCTCAGCCAAAGCAGGCAATTCAGCATCTGAAGCAAAACGCAAAGCAATAATCTGACTCAGTCGCAGACCACTCGGCAGCGGCTTACCGGTCAATATAAAATGTCTAAAATTTTCTTCTGCACGAATGGCTCTGTCCTGTGCTTTCAATGCAAATGCACGGATATACCAGAAGAAAGTACCCATGACCAGCGTGATGCAGGAAATCAAAGCAGCATTATAATGCACTTCAGGAGCCGCATGATATAAGTTCACAAATGAACCAATTAAGGTTGCAAGTAGTAAGGCAAAAGTGTAAAAATGCCATCCACGAACAAGACGCGTGTGGTTCTGAAAATTCTGTGTTTTACTCATATGCAGTGTTTACGATGAAGATAATTACTTTAATACATCCAGCACCGTAAACATCTTACGTGTAATGGCTGATGCGCTACCGTTGTAATTATTGACGAGAAATGAAATCAGGTATGTTGTGCCTGAAGCATTGGTATAATACCCACAATAGGCTTTAGCACCTTGTATCGTACCGCTTTTCAATTGCATTTGATTATTGATGGGAAAGGACTGCAAATAAGCCGAAAACCAGGTTTGCCTGCTTGCAAATTCTAATGCGGTTATCTGCGTATAAGCTGTATTTCTGTTCAATGGAGACAAACCACTCCCATCTACCATGCGTAACGCGTTTACATCAATACCCCGCTCCTGCCAATACTTCCGCATCCATTGCACACCAGCATCTGTACTACCAATACCATTCTTTTGTTGAGCCAATGTTTTCAGCAAAGCTTCTCCATAGAGGTTGATACTTTTCTGCATAAACCAATACACCAAACTATCCATGTTTGGTGATGCATAACTATGTAAAACCTGCTCTTGATTATTGGATGACACAACAACCTCATTCTTGATGGTAATACCACTCGCCTGAAGCCTGCGCTCCAAACTTTGTTGCAACACTTGAAAAGGATTGGGCATAGCACCTGATATCGTGAAACTGATGACACCAGCGGGAATGGTGCCTTCTGCAAACCCATGCGTTGCATAAGGTGGCGAATAGATATAGCCATTATCCCCACTGCCGGGCTTACCAGTTGTAATACTGTTTTGAAATTGCTGATAAGGAATCATCGGCTCCATGCGCCAAGCCTTCAGACTATCGCCTACTTTATCGCCCGGCACCATGGTCAAATCAAATTGATTCTCCCGCCAGTTAATGCCCCAGGTTCCTGCACCATAATAATTACTCATATCATCCCATATCCAGCCTCCGGGCAAGGGCTGTTGACTAAACCCATTTTGGTTGGCTTTGATTTGTCCGCGCACTTCTTTAATGCCGGACTGCTTCAATGCATCTGCCCATGCATCTAATGACTGTTGTGCTTTTGTCTGCCCATATCGCCAACTGCCAAAGCTAGGATCGCCACTACCCTGTATGATCAAATCACCATACAAAACTCCGTTCTGCACCTTTCCGTTGTACAAAAGCGAGGTATTGTATTGAAAACCTGCACCTAACTGATCCAAGGCTGCAGCTGCTGTAAAGATTTTCTGCGTACTAGCCGGCGCCAATCCGATAGATCCATTCCAGTCAATCAACACCTTACTGCTCTGTAATTCCTTCACCCCCAAGCCCGCCTGTCCATAACGCATTTGTTCAT
>DALYHN010000138.1:0-6542 GCA_031970875.1 Chitinophagaceae bacterium | reverse complement strand
GTTATCAGGCAGGTAGAAAAACGAGTGAAGTAACAGGCATGGATAGATTGTTTTACGACCGCACCCAACCGTTTGACAAGCAGGTTAAGTTCTTCAACTATTTCAATGGCGTAAAACCTGTTGTGAAGCCGAAAGCATATTTAATTCCTCAGGGTTGGCATGCAGTAATTGACTTGCTTAAACTCAACAAGGTTGACATGAAACGATTGGAAAAGGATACAACTATTACTGTTGAAGCCTATCGTATTGAAGAGTATAAAACATCCACACGTGTGTTTGAAAAACACTATCGCCAAGGTGATGTAAAGCTCAGCAATAACCAGCAGCAGATTCGATTCCTTAAAGGAGACTATCTTATTCCAACAGGCCAGAGAGCTGATCGCTTTTTGGTGGAAGTATTAGAGCCAACAATGGATGATAGCTATTTCAGCTGGAATTTCTTTGATGCCATTCTGCAACAAAAAGAAGGCTATAGCGCCTATAGATGGGAAGACGTAGCAGCTGAATGGCTGAACAAAAACCCCAACCTCAGAAAGCAATTAGAGGAAAAGAAATTGGCCGACCCAAAATTTGCAGCCAATGCAAATGCACAGCTGGACTTTGTTTACAAAAACTCACCTTATTACGAGCCGGCACACTTACGCTATCCGGTGTACAGGTTAGTTCAATAATTAATCCAGCCTAACAATCTTACCGCCTCCGAGTATCTTTTGATTAACGGAGGCATTTCCTTTATAATACACGTTGCCACTGCCGGCAATACGTATATCAATTGCATCATCAGCAAACACCTTCACATCACCTGATCCGGCAATATCAATCTTGGCTGATTCAGACTTGAGTTGTTCTGCCACATAATCGCCCGAACCTGCGATATCAATACTCTGCTTGCGCGTTTCGCCGCTGAGGTAAACAGAACCACTACCAGCAATATCTGTTTTCACTTCAGGCGTATTCACATCCAATGTTACAGAACCCGCCCCTGCGATCTTTAAAGAAAGCTTATCCCCTTTCGTAAACTTGCCCTTACCAGTAATATTACCGCTACCAGCAACGTGCAAAGCTTCCAGACTAGTTACAGTGAGGTATACTTTAATTTGATTGGTAGTACTAATGCTTACGTTTTTCTTCGTCCGGATATTCAACCAGCCTTCTGAAATTTCCGTTTTAATTAGCGGAACGATATTCTCATCCGTTTCAATACGCAACGATGGTGCGTTGCCCTGCGTAATTTCTACCTCGTAACTGCCAGCCAGCTTAATTTTGGAAACATCTTCCATATTTCTATCTACTGTTACGATATTCCCATTTCCTTTGACACGTTCATTACCAATGATCTCGCATGATTGAACGCCAATCAGCAGTAATATTGCGAAGACAATTTGTTTCATATATTTAAAATTTGAGGACAGGTACTGCAACAAATGGTGCAGCCATACGAATAACGTACCTTCACAAAATAAGTAAAACCCGAGATGCGTAAACATCCTGCAACCGCTTTTTTGATGAAACTAGGGCTTAGCCTGATATGCGGCCTAATTCACTTATTGGTATCCGCACAAACTTTGGAAATGCCTATAAAGGAAGATATGCTTCATTACGAAGACATTATCCTTTTTGGCGATGGCATCAATCAGGAAAAAGCATCCGCCAATCTGGAAAAATGGGTAGCGGATAATCAAAAAAATTGGAAACTGCAATCCAGAAAATCTACCCTGATTGGTGGTACCACTATTATCAATGGGATTATTCGAGTTGATCCAGAAGAAGGCGATTATCGCTCTGTTGACGGAGGATTCACGATTACCATCACCATGATTAACGACCGACTACGCTATCAAATCAATGAATTGGCATTGATTAAAGCCGGACAAAGATTTGATGCCACTGCCGTTTACAAAGGCTACCGAAAGGGTGACCCATTTATGAAACAAAAAATGGAGCAAAAAGAAGCGGTACTACAACGCCATGAAGAATTATTAAGAAAACTGGATCAGCGCATCAAGAAAATTATCGCCTCATTAAGTGCGGGTATGTTGGTTAAATAAACCATTTACTTAGACTGATCTTTTTCCATCTGATTGATCTTACTCACCACTAAGCGAATTTGCTTATCCATTTCTGTCGCACTGTGCTGCAGCATTTGAATCATATCAGCATCTTTCAAAGAAGCCGGATCTAACTGCAACAACTCAATAACGGAAATAATATTTGCCGCATGTCTTCTAACCTCATGCGACTGTGCAAAGGCAATCTCGCGCAATGCCGTGTACTGCTGCTTGATTTTTTGAGCTGAAACCACACTTTCCGTTACATCCCTAACTGTACCAATCAACTTTTGCACATGCCCATTTGCATCATGCTGCACAATAGCATTTGAATCGAGATAACGTATTTCTCCATCTGGCCTGATGATACGAAATGAAGCTTTCTCCACTTCTTTTTCTCCACTAACCAAATCACTTATAATCTTCATCATCAAACTCGCATCCTCTGGATGCATGGCCTGTTTCCAAATACTGAATGCAGCTATAGGTGAATAAGAAGGATAACCGAATAATACATACATCATATCATCCCAAACAATAGCGCCAGTTTGCACATCTACTTCCCAAATACCTGTACCGGATGATCCAGTAGCCAGTGACAAACGACGCAATAACTGCTCCATTTTCACCTGCTCCTGCTTACGTGCGGTAATGTCCCTGAAAATATACACGTAATGAAGTCTTGCATCGCTATCATAAAACTTAGATGCAGTAAGATCTGCTTCTATCAATTTCCCATCGGCTCGGATAAAATGCAGTTCAGCCCTCGCTTTTCCATCATCCTCCAACTCTTCTGTAAAAAAGCGAAAGCGTTCATCCTTCACATCAATGATTGCAGTCTGTGGCTTACCAATTAAGCTACCAGAATGATGTTGCAAAAGGTTGTAAGCAGCTTCATTGGCATCCGATACTTCAAGTTTTTCACTTAATAACAAAATGCCATCAATGCTATTACTAAACAGCATTCGATAACGCGCTTCCTGCTCAGCCAACTCTACCTCGGCTTGCTTTCTAGCCGTAATATCATTCTCCACCAGTAAAAACCCAATATGCTTTTGCGCTTCGTCCCAAAGCGGTTGCATAGCTACTTCTAACCAGATTTTATTACCTGATGCAGTAACACTTTGTGTCTCTATTTGAAAAGGCTTAGCCTCAGCAATAGCCGTTTCCAGCTGCAGCCGTACTTCATGCTGCGCAGATTGCTCTTCTAAAGAATAGCCAAGCTTTTTACCAATGATTGTTGTCTTAGCGTAACCAGAGATGCGCTCAAAAGCTTCATTTACCCAAACAATAACGCCTGATGGATCAGAAATGATGATTGAATCATTGGTATTTCTGGCAACTCGTGATAGTAAATCCAATTCCTGCCTACTTGCTTCAAGCAGCTCAGCAGCTTGTTGTTCTGCTGTGATATCAAATACATAGCCCAATAAATGAGCCACGCCATTCGTATCGCTATATATCCTGCCGTTTTCTCTTACCCACTTGATACCGCCATTTTGGTGTTGGATTCTATAGACAACTGTAAAATCTTCTCTTGCCTGTAGGCTTCGCTGAATTGTAGCGCTTAGCTGCTCGCGGTCATCAGGATACACTACACGCCTGTAGACTTCTACTTTTTGTGCTGCGACATCCTCAACCGGATAGCCTGTGATGTCTGAAAACCCATCACTGATAAAATCAAGTATCAGTTTATCCTCCTGAATGGCACAATGATATACCGCAGCAGGTAGGTGATTGATTAGTGCCAATAATTTATCAATAGCAGCAGGTTCTTGCATAGGTAAGCAGGATTAACTGATCAGATACAAGTTACAGCTTTCCTGCTGCTTCACGATTATTCAAGATTACTTTTGAGAACTATTTAAGACACCATTCAAAAAAGCTGTCAACATCTTTTTTAAACTGAATCATAGAGGGCATATGGATATAGTACATATGGCCAGATTCATAAAAATAATGACGGACATTCTTTTGCGCTTCAGGTCTGAGGAACATGTGTGCTACATCATACTGTGCCGTGAAATAAGGTGTTGCAAAATCATAATAACCTGAACCAACATATACTTTTAATGCAGGATTTTTGGCCATTGCATCGCGCAGACTTTCAGCTACATTCAAATATTGATTCTGCACATTATTGTAATTCCATGGATACACGCTACCGAAAATGTTATAGGGTTTTGTTTCCTTGAACTTCAATTCCTTTTGGAAATAATCATTCATCGCAGAAGTAAATGGCCCATCAATATTGGTGAAAGAAGGATCATAGCTTACCAACTCGCCGGCATCATCCAAATCTCTACCAACAAATCTTGCATCCAATCGGCCAACCGTTAAACCATCTCCCCTTCTCAATTCCTTGTAAAAACGATTTTCTTCTACACGCAGATTCGCACGCAGACAATATTCCTTACTTAAGCCAGTATAATAGCTCATCTTCTGTGCAATACGGTCTTTTTCAGTATCAGTTAGCCAAGCTCCTTTGATCAATGCACTAGCATATTCACCAATGGCAAAAGCCTCACTTTCCTTCAACGCCTTTTTAAAATCGGCTTGCAGCTCTGATGCCAATTTCTTATGATACCATGCAGCAGCAGTGTAAGAAGGAATATACAGCGCTCGTGGTAAATCATTACCAACATAGTAATCATTGGTACCGAAGTTGAGCACAGGCGAAATCAGGAAAATACCATTGATATAGATTCGATAGCTGTCTTGTAAAAATTTAGAGAGTCCGGCCGCTCTGGTAGTACCATAACTTTCACCTGCCAAAAACTTAGGTGATCCCCAGCGCTCGTAACGAGACAAGAAATGGCGGATAAAACTGCCCACAGACTGGATATCTTCTACGTAGCCATGAAACTGTTTTGGGCTTTCACCATTTGCTGCGCGACTAAAACCCGTAGATACTGGATCAATAAAAACGAGGTCGGATTTATCTAACCATGAAAATTCATTCGAAATGACGTCGTATGGTGGCGCGGTTGCTGTTCCGTCATCCTTCAAATACACCCTTCTTGGCCCAAGTGCCCCCATATGAAGCCATACGGAAGAAGATCCGGGGCCTCCATTAAAAGTAAATGTGACAGGCCTTTTAGCATCGGCTTCCCCATCTTTCTTATAATAGGTAAAAAACACCTTAGCCAATAGCTTACCGGTATCATTCTCTAGGTCCAAATAGCCTGTATGGGCTGTATAATCAATCTTTTTACCGGCAATGGTTACACTGCCTTTTGTAACAGTAGTTTGTACACCGGCTATGGGCATTTCTACTGCTGGAACGGCTACAACTGTGTTTTTTTGAGCGCCAAGGAATAGGCTGTTTACCGAAAAAAGGAGGAAAAGGTACTTTTTCATATTGGGCATTAAGGATGCCTAAGTTACTAAAGCCAAAGTCAAAAAACCAGCTGTTCTTTTTGAGGCATTTTCAACTAATTTCGTGCACCAGTTTATGAAGAAGCTAGAATTGGAAATAGTGGCCCTGAGCCATAGTATCACACAAACGCATTCGTATGCGGTGGTTTTGGGAGAAGTAGATGGTCTGAGAAGACTGCCTATTGTTATTGGTGGCTTTGAAGCTCAAGCCATTGCCGTAGCCTTGGAGCGTATGCAACCCAGCAGGCCCCTTACCCATGATTTGATGAAAAACTTCATGAATGCTTTCAATGTAGAGCTCACTGAAATCATCATCAGCGATCTACAAGAAGGCATCTTCTACTCCAAGCTGGTTTGTGTTAGTGAACATGACACTGTTGAGATTGATAGCCGTACCAGCGATGCATTGGCTTTAGCTGTGCGTTTTGGTTGCCCAATCTATACCTACGAGCATATTTTAGAAAGTGCCGGTATTTTAATGGAAGACGGCAATACAGGCAAAAAGAAGAAAGAAGCTTTTGGTGATGTAGAAGAGCCTTCTGCGGCTAGTGCCTCTCAAGAAGACTTACACAGCATGAGTTTAGAAGATTTGCAGCAATTGCTGAATGATGTGCTGGAACAGGAAGACTATATCCGTGCTATTGCAATCCGCGACGAGATCAATAAGCGTAAATAACCCCAATTATGGTGGTTTTTCCCAATGCCAAAATCAATCTGGGCCTGAATATTCTCAGGAAAAGAGCTGATGGCTTTCATGACTTGTCGACCATTTTCTACCCCATTCCTCTTCAAGACATTTTAGAGATCGTACCACAGCAACAGCGTGATGCGAAAGAGGAAGTGGTTTTACACAGCACAGGCTTGGCTGTTGCAGGAAATGCCGACGATAATATTTGCGTAAAAGCTTATCGCCTTTTAAAAACTGATTTCCCCAACCTGCCTCCTATCGAATTACACCTGCATAAAGTTATTCCAATGGGTGCTGGCATGGGTGGCGGCAGTGCCGATGGTGCTTTTACGCTCCGTTTACTCAATGAGCAGTTTCAGCTGCAATTAAGCCAAGCTCAATTGATCAATTATGCATTACAGTTGGGTTCGGATTGCCCATTTTTTATC
>DALYHN010000137.1:0-6610 GCA_031970875.1 Chitinophagaceae bacterium | reverse complement strand
TCGATATTGCTATCTTCCTTCAGGTATTTACGCAGCTTAGCAATATATACATCCATGCTGCGGCCGTTGAAATAGGTATCGCTACCCCAAATCTTTTTCAGTGCACGTTCGCGTGGCAGCAAATCATTCTTATGTTCTGCCAGCATTTTCAGCAGTTCATTTTCTTTGGGCGATAAGGTTTGCATCTTACCAGCAAAGCTCAGTTCGCGCAGTTTGGGGTTGAAATGGTAACCACCCAAATCAAACTCAATATTTTCATTCACCACATTCTGCTCCTCGTTACGCTTCAGTATCGCTTTAATCTTCAGCAACAATACTTCGCTGTCAAAAGGCTTGGTGATATAATCATCGGCACCGAGTTTGTACCCTTGAATGATATCATCCTTCATGGTCTTGGCACTCAGGAAAAACAAAGGAATATCTGGATCTACATCGCGGATTTCTTCAGCCAATGTAAAGCCATCCATATTGGGCATCATCACGTCTAACAAACAGATATCCGGCTTCTCACGCTGAAAAGCAGCCAAGCCCAGACGACCGTCTCTTTCCAATGTTACGTCGTAATCGTTCAGCTCTAAATAGTTCTTCAATACCATGCCCAGATTCTGGTCGTCTTCGCAAAGAAGAATGCGGTATTTCTTTTTGTCTTCCATGTTGTGGCGTTTGTTGAGTCAAATAAAGTTAAATGAATACCAAAACTGCGCCAAGCCCGCGCAATCTTTTGTTAAAATGAATTTTCTGCAAGGTCTTAACCTGCCCAGCCTTCTCTATCCAAGCTTCTATATTGTATGGCTTCTGCCAGGTGTTCTGGTCTGATATGGGTGCTATTGGCCAGGTCTGCAATGGTTCTGCTCACTTTCAGAATTCGGTCATATGCACGAGCACTCAGGTTTAATCTTTCCATGGCTTTTTTCAGTAATGCTTCGCCTACACCATCAATCACACAAATCTCACGGAGTTGTTTACTGCTCATTTGTGCATTGGCGTAAATGCCCGGGTATGCTTGGTATCGTTCTGCTTGAATATCCCTGGCTTGTATCACGCGTTCGCGGATATGTGCAGATGATTCGCCGTTTTGCTGATTGCTGAGCTCGCTGAAAGGAACAGGTGTTACTTCTACATGCAAGTCTATTCTGTCGAGCAAAGGGCCCGAAACTTTATTGAGGTATTTCTGTACCACACCGGGCGCGCAAGTGCATTCTTTCTCGGGATGATTGTAAAAGCCACAAGGACAGGGGTTCATAGAAGCAATGAGCATGAAATTGGCCGGAAAATCCAAGGCCACTTTCGCTCGTGATATCGTCACCCTTCTTTCTTCCATGGGTTGACGCATCACTTCTAAAACCGTTCTCTTGAATTCAGGTAATTCATCTAGGAATAAAACACCATTGTGTGCGAGTGAAATTTCACCGGGCTGTGGAATACCACCACCACCTACCAGTGCTACATCAGAAATGGTGTGGTGTGGCGAACGAAAAGGTCTTTTGCTGATGAGTGCCGTACCTCCTTGTAGTTTACCCGCCACACTATGTATCTTGGTGGTTTCTAGTGCTTCTTGTAAACTAAGCGGTGGCAGAATAGTAGGTAGTCTTTTAGCCAGCATGGTTTTACCTGCGCCGGGCGGGCCGATTAAAATGGCGTTGTGTCCGCCTGCTGCGGCGATCTCTAATGCGCGTTTGATATGTTCTTGTCCTTTTACATCGGTGAAGTCGGTATCAAAATCATATTGCGATGCAAAGAATTCATCCCGTGTATGAACGATCTCCGGCTGCATACTTTGTTCATCGCGAAAGAAATCAATGACTTCTTTCAGATGCGATACGCCATAGACATCTAATTGATTCACCATGCCAGCTTCTCGCACATTTTCTTTGGGTACAATCAATCCCTTATAGCCTTCTTTTCTGGCTTGTATGGCAATGGGTAAAGCACCTTTGATCGGTTGTACGGTGCCATCCAAACTCAGCTCACCCATGATCACATAGTCTTTGAGTCTTTCGGGTTCTTCAATCTGCTCACTAGCGCCTAACACCGCAACAGCTATGGGTAAATCAAACGCAGAGCCAGACTTACGAATATCAGCAGGGGCCAGGTTCACAATAATCTTGGTGCGTGGCATGTGAAAGTCGTTGCTCTTAATAGCGCTTTCAATGCGTTGAATACTTTCTTTTACGGCACTATCTGGCAGGCCAACGATGAAATAATTTTGTCCGTTAGACACACTCACCTCAATGGTAATGGTGATGGCTTCCACGCCATACACGGCGCTGCCAAAGGTTTTCACCAGCATACAAATTCATTTATAATTGATGTAATGACACCGGCGAATGCCGGGTTTCATTGAGGAGATCTAATTTAAGGAATACAGCTTTAATTTGGTTTAAAAGCGTTCAATTTTTACTGATACTTGCGGATTAAATATAAAAACAATAAGTGCGTTTTGTTTTAAATCCGCTGATACAGGCAGTTCGTATCTTTTTTTGCCTAGTTCAAATACTACTAAACCTGTATTTGGTGGGATTTTGCCTAGGTTTTCTGCCTTTATTAGCACTCGATTTGTTTCTGTTCCTTCTTGAAAGCTAACAGGAAAACAAATAGGCTTTTGAGAAAGTGTACTATTTGTTATTACTGGCATATTATTAATGTATACACTTATTGAATCACCATCGATTATGCCATTATCGAAGATGCATATTTCGGTTTTCTCGGTATTTGTTTCAATTTTATATATCAGCTTGTTCTCTCTTTTTTCGATTACGGTATCTGATAGTATTATTTTCTTTGGGTAAACTATATTGTATGAATTATTTTTTTGTTCTTTGGATGGGGTCGCTATAATAGTTTTTGGCGTATCATTTTCGACCGACTTTTTCTCTGTGAAAAAAAAACTTTTCTCGACCTTAATTAAGGTCATTTGGCCAGAAAAGCAATTTGCATCCTTTTTTTTACTTGTAAATGTGCCCTTCAGTACTTGTATTCCTTTTCTGTTTTCTAGTTTCAAAATGCATGTCATTAGACAAACGTCTGTATTCTCCCTCTTTTTGACATTCAATATATTTTGCTCTTTGACAATAACTGAACTGCCTTTTTCTATAATGGATGTGTTCGAGGAGGCGCTGTACTCTTTTTTTAGAAAGGTATTAGCCAGTCCAATGTATTTACCTGAACTATTTCTTTTAATGATTAATTCGTAGTTGAAAATATTTTTTGAATTGTTTTCAAGCTGAAAAGTACCTCGCCAAATACCCTCTATTGATTGACAATAAAGAGTATTAATCATAAATATGCTGAAGAGTAATAGCTTAAGTTTTTGCATATAAATACAAAAGGAGAACGCAAGTTTCTCCTTTTATTTAGTGGCAGATTTTTTTACCTTTTTAAATTGTTCATATGCAGATTTCAGCCAAACTAGAGAAATCGCAGGCAACGCAACGAAGCTGAGCATATTATATTCATAAGCTTTCTCAAAATTTAAATGTAGTAGGTGTTTGCAACCTCTCGTTAGTCCACAGGCATAACACTCAAAATCAAAAAGCAACTTTGAAAGGCAAATTGATTCACCGCTATCAAAGTAATTTTCCGGTAGTAAAATGATTACTACCGGAAAAAGAATATAAAACACTAAAAGAGATAAATTAAGTGTATGTAAAAACTTAGCCTTAGAATATTTCATTAAATATTACAATTTAGAAGCATATTCGCCATCCTTAGGCTTAAGGTCGCCAGTGATTATTCTAATCAGATCAATTAACCACCAAATGCCACAACCTCCTGCTGTTAAAAGCTGAACTATGCCTTGCCATGTATAGCCTAAATAGAATCTGTGAATTCCTAAACTACCAACAAGGATAACTAATAATAATGCAATTAATTGACTTTTGTTACCTGCAGATTTAGCACTCTGTTCTGAATAGTTTGAAATTTTTTTATTAAAAATCTTTAAAGCTAGTTTTTCTTTAAAGGTCAGTTTCTCTCCTTTTAGCTCTGTTGCTGCAGCAATGATTTCTTTTTTTGAAAGTCCTTTCTTTTCGACCTTAGTGCTTTCTGTTACTAAAGTCTTTTTTTCTTCAGGATTAGCCACATCAACAGGAATAGACGATGTAAGCACTGTGGTGATGAGAGATAACCCAAGCAGTAAGCTTAAAAATTTTAAACTTCTCATAATACAAAATTGGTTTGAATGATTCCTACTCGTATGGCTTTTCGGATACGCCCCGTTTGATTGGTTTCTGGTCTCCAATTAGTTTGATGTAAGTATTTTAAAAGTACTTACTGGCATTAAAGCTTATACTTTGGGGGTATGAGACAAATTTAAAATATTTGGCTTCTTAAACAAATATTTTTTTATCGATTTAGAGTTTGTTCAGCAGCTCTACCACGCCTTCTCTTTTTAAGATGAGATAACCCAAACGATCATTGCTGATGCCTTCTTTTAATTGATAGCTAAAGGCCAGTTGATCATCCTGTACATGGGTTTCGAAATAGCGAAATTGGATATTGGGGTATTGTTGCAGTGGTTCGCCTATTTCGTATAAGTGTGTGGATAGGATGAATACGGCATTTTGCATCCTGCGCAAGCCTTCAATCACCGTGGTGCTGCACTTCATCGCATCTTGTACATTGGTGCCTTTGAATAATTCATCAATCAGGATGAGCCATTTCTTACCATCACTAATTTTTTCGATGGTCTTGCGAATGCGTTGCACTTCGTTGAAGAAATAACTTTCGCCTTTTACAATATTGTCCATCACATGGATATTGCTAAGCAGTCCATCGAAGAAACTAATACGCATGCTTTTAGCAGGCACACCCATGCCAAGCTGTGCCAGATACACACCTACGCCTACGGCTTTGATGAAAGTGCTTTTACCCGCCATATTGGCGCCAGTAAGAAATAAGAAATTGCTTTCTTTATTGAGTTGCACATCATAAGATACCGGCGTAGGCAATAAGAGATGATACAATTGTTCTGCGTGGATAGATGGTTCTTCTGCATCGGTTACTTCAGGAAAGCAGAGTTGATAATGCTGGCAAGCTTTGGCTAAGCTGAGATAAGCATCAATCTTGCTGAAGATATCAATCAGTTCAAAAGCGGCTTGTTTATAATGCCCATGCATGAAAGATGCGATATCCAATATTTGGATGATGCTGATCTTTTTAGGATTGTCTATGTGCAGGATATCATGCACGCCGGGTTTATTCAGTAACATGCTGATACGCTGTAACCATAAACTGATTTGAATACTGCTATCAGTACCATCGAGTAGGTCATGTATTTCCTGCATGCCTTGTACCAGATGCACAAAATGTTCTACAGAATAGCGACAAATACCAAAGTCAGAAGCATTCAGCCATTTGTAGATATAGGCGGAGTAGATATTGGCGCCTTTGGGAATGCTGGTGAGCTGTGTTTCAAAAAACTTCTCCGCTACCATAATGGTGCCGTTGGAAATACGGCTCTTCCATTTGGGTAATACAGCTAAGAGATGCTGGATGGTTTTTTGGGTATCCCTGATTTCTTTCGTGGAGCTTAATGGACGTGCCAATAGCTGTCGCAAATAATCCCTGCCACCATTGGTTTCAGTGAAATTCAAGGCATGAAAGACAGAGTGGTCTTCTTCTGAACTAAATATCGAAAGATCGGCCAAAGTGGTCTTATCTGCCTGCATGATGGTTTTGGTTTGAACAGTAAAATAGCAAAAACAGTTGAACCCTTATTAATCGCGGTTAAACTGTAAACGCATGCCATACTGAGATGCATCCCATGCCCCATTTCCATAAACCATGTGTCCGTTTACGAAAGTATGGGTAACAGTTGCCAGAAACTGGAAACCTTCCAGCGGACTCCAACCACATTTGTACAGAATATTCTCTTTGGTAACGGTATAAGGTTGCTGCATGTCTACCAATACCAGATCAGCAAAATAGCCTTCTCGTATAAAGCCCCTGTCTTTGATTTGAAAACATCTGGCCACTGCATGGCTCATCTTCTCAACTACCTTTTCCAATGTGATGCGCCCTTCCTGCACATAATGCAACATCATCAGTAAAGGATGCTGCACCAGTGGTAGTCCTGCGTGGGCATGCAAATAATCTTCATCCTTCTCTGCCCAAGTATGTGGGGCGTGGTCGGTAGCAATTACATCAATTACATCATCATTCAGTGCTTTCCATAAAGCTTCTCTATTGTGCGGCGCTTTGATAGCCGGATTGCATTTGATCTGATTGCCCAATCGCTCATAATCCTGATCGGTAAAATGGAGATGATGCACGCACACTTCGCTGGTGATGCGTTTTTCTTCCAGTGGCAGCATATTGCTGAAAAGCTGCAATTCTTTTTCTGTTGTGATATGCAGTATGTGCAAACGTGTGCCATGTTTCTTGGCCAGCTGAACCGCACGCAGCGAACATTCAAAGCAGGCATCCACATCGCGAATGAAGGGATGGTCCTTTGCAGTTAAGGTTCTGCCGGATGCTTTGGCTTGCTCCAGATTATGGCGAATCATGGCTTCATCCTCACAATGCGTAGCAATCAACACTTCCACACGCTCAAATAAGCCGTTTAATTGCAAAGGATCATCTACCAGTAAGTTTCCTGTAGATGCACCCA
>DALYHN010000136.1:0-6669 GCA_031970875.1 Chitinophagaceae bacterium | reverse complement strand
TTGGTTAATATATTGCGAATCCTAAAATTTAAAACTGTGTTATGAGAAAACTCCTATTTCTTATGATGTGCACGAGCATGATGACACTACATGCTTTTGCACAGAGCAAGACAGTTACAGGTAAAGTAACTGATCAGTCGAATGGGCAGCCTCTTGCAGGTGTAACGATTGTTGCAGGCAAGGCTAGCGCGCTCTCTAATACGGATGGTACTTTCAAAATCTCTGTTGATCAGAGTGTGAAGAACATCGTATTCACTTATGTTGGTTTTGAGCGTAGCGAAATTGCAGTACCTAAATCAGGTACAGTGAATGTGCTGATGAGCTCAGAGAGCAAAGCTTTGGAAGAAGTGGTGGTAACTGGTTATGGTAAGGAAAAGAAAAGTCAGTTTACTGGTGCTGCTACTGTAGTTACATCAAAGAAAATTCAGGACGTTCCTGTTTCTTCTTTCGATCAGAACTTCCAAGGTCGTGTGCCCGGTTTGTTGGCTAACTCTGGTTCTGGTCAGCCTGGTTCAAGTGCAAGTGTAAGAATTCGCGGTACCCAATCAATAGCTGGTTCTACACAACCACTTTATGTTGTAGATGGCATTCCCATTGCAACTGGCGATTTCCAGACATTGAACCCTAACGATTTCGAATCTATCACTGTATTGAAGGATGCTGGTGCTGCGGCTTTGTATGGTGCTCGTGGTGGTACTGGTGTTATCGTAATTACTACTAAGTCTGGTAAAGCTGGTCAAACTAATTTTTCATACAGAACGCAAACAGGTTTTACACAGAAACCTAATCCTTCTCAGTTCGAGCAAATGAGCGCAAGAGAAATGTTGGATTATGAAGAGTTTGTTGGTGGTTTTGCACCCGCTCTTACTGCTCCGGGTTGGGTTTATTCTAGAAAGCACCCCAACTACGCAGCTTTACCTGCAACTTCTCCTGCCAATAACCCATTTGCTGCTTCTAAAGCCAGATATGATTTCATGAGAGATTCTCTGGCTAACAATAATGTAAACTACTATGATCTACTCTTCAGAACAGGTGTTTCTCAAACACATGAACTGAATATGAGTGGTGGTAGTGCAGCAACTAAGTACTTCTTGTCTATTAACTATTTCCAGCAGGATGGTACAGATAGAAAGTCAAGAATCAAGCGTTATACCACACGTTTCAACTTGGATAATACTGTTGGTAACCTTAACATCAAATTCAATACAACTGTTGGTTATTCCATTGTTGATTATAATGAAGGTTCTTTCTATGCTGGTAACGGTACAGCTAACCCATTTGCAATGGCATGGAGAGCTAAGCCTTATGAGAATCCATTCCGTCAGGATGGTTCACTCATCTTTGGTACATCTTCTGCCTTGGTTCCAAGAGCAATTGGTAACCTGATTGAGCGTTCTGATAACTCTAAGTGGATTGATAAGCAGGTAAAGACTGTAACTGGTTTGATACTGTCTTATAAGATTCTCCCAACAGTTACTTTGAAGAACACTTCAGGTGTGGATGCATCTGCTAACTTCGGTACAGGTTATATCAAAGCTGCTTCTTATGTAGGTTCTCTACAGTCATTCCAAGCTGGTTTCCTGAACGAGTCTATCAGCAGTAGAATTCAGTTAATCAATACTTCAGCAATTATCTACAATGAGCGCTTTGGTGATCTTCATGATGTAGAAGTAGGTGGATATTTCGAGGTGGTTCGTCAGTGGAACAAAGGTTTTGGTATGAGTTTGTTCAACCTGGATCCACGTCTTGATATGTCTGGTCAGGGAGCTGGTACATTAACTACTGGTGGTGCAGCAACAATGGTACAAAATGCAAACAGTGCGAAGTCTGGTTTTGGTATTCGCTCATTTTTTGGAAACGCACGTTATACTTATAATAATAAGTATACTTTATCAGGTAGCATCCGTCGCGATGGTACTTCAAGAATTGTGAATCCTACAAATAAAGAAATCACAACTTGGGCAGCAGGTTTTACTTGGGATGTGATCAAGGAAAACTTCCTGAGAAATGCTAGCTGGTTGTCTGATTTGAAATTCAGAGCTACTTATGGTAAAGTACCGAACATTGGTTCAATTCCAAATCTTAACCCAGCTACTGGTTCTTCAACCTTTGGTATAAATAGTCAGTTTTATTCGGTTCCAGGATATAACTTCTCTCAGCTTTCAGTTTTTTCACCTACAAACTATGCTGGATCAACAATTACTGGATTGATACCTAGTGTCGCAAATACTGACCTTAGGATAGAAACAGTAGAGAAAACAAACATTGGTATTGAACTGGCTGTGTTGAAAAATAGAATAAGACTCGGTGTAGATGCTTATAAAAACCTGACAAAAGACTTGTTTGTAAGTCAGCGTCTGGTGGCTACTTCTGGTTTTTATAATTCTAGTTTGAATGTTAATGCTGGTACCATGTCAAACAAGGGTCTTGAATTCTCATTGGCAGTAGATATCATTCGTAAGAAGGATATGGATTTGACATTTAGTGCCAACCATGCCATCAATATCAACAAGATTGAAGATCTGGGTTCAGTTACTGAATATGCTGCCGGTACAGGTATCATCAAGAAGGGTTTACCTTTAGGTACGCACTATTCTTACTATTATCTGGGTGCTGATCCTGCAACTGGTCGTCCTAGATATAAGAAGCCTGATGGTACTGCTACAACCAATATCAACGAAGCTGGTCAGTTCCACGAGTTTGGTACATGGCTGCCTAAGCATACAGGCGGTTTCTCTTTAGACTTCCGTTACAAGAAGATTTCTGTAAGTGCATTGTTCTCTTATCAGTTTGATGTTAGACGTTACAACAACGTACAAAACTGGGTAACACAGGGTGATGCAATATATACTGGTGCTGTAACACAAAGTCGTAGACTGTTGACAGATCAGTGGCAGAAGCCTGGTGATGTAAAAGTTTTTCAGTCACCTGCTTACAGCCGTCAGTTTACGTCATTGGATATTGCTGATGCGAAGTTCCTGCGTTTCAGAAACCTGAACGTTTCTTATAGCCTGGGTGCTTTGAGTGTAGGTAACGTAAAACTGATGAAGAGCGGACGTTTCTACATGCAGGCTCAGAACCTGATTATTTGGAGCCCATGGAGTGGTTTGGATCCTGAAGATGATAACCACATCAGTCTTGCAGAATTCCCCAACCCAAGAGCTTTCGTAGTTGGTCTGGATATCAATTTTTAATCAACACTCAAACTTGATAAGATGAAACTTAAGAACATAATTTTTGCATCATCCATGTTTCTTGCAGCAGGTACTATTTCCTGTAAGAAAGTGATTGATGTAAAAGAAACGGATTTGATTGCCGGTGATATCGCATTGAGTACAGTTACTTATGCTGAGCAAGCAGTAATCGGTACTTATGCAGCACTGGGTACAGAAATGACCATGCAGTTGAATGCAGTGTTCGCTGATGAGGTAACAAAAGCAGAATTCTATAACGCCACCACTACTCATGAATGGCAATATGGGGCTGCTGACGTTGGTCTGCGCGATAGCTACACTGGTATTGGTCCAAACTATACAATTATTACCAGAGCAAACACCGTATTGCAAGCTTTGCCAAAAGCTTCAAGTACTGTAGCTGGTGATGATGCGAAGAAGCTTCGCCTGCAGGGTGAAGCCCTCTTCTTGCGTGCTTACGCGCATTTTGAATTGTTCCGTTACTATTGCGGTAACTATGATCCTGCTGGTTTGGGTATGGTGTATATGGAGCGCCCTACTATTGTTCCTGCTTCTAGAATTAACATGGGTGAATACTTCACCAAGTTGAAAGCAGATCTGGTTGCAGCAAAAGCACTGGTTCCCAACAACCTGACAGATGTAAACAGAGCAAACGTGGCTACAGTAGCTGCTTTGCAAGCTCGTGTAGCATTGTACCTGCGTGAGTGGGCTAATGCTGAAGCTTTCGCTACTGAATACATCAACGCCGTTCCTTTGGCAACACGTGCTCAGTTCCCTGGTATTTGGACTGATGTGAATACTGCTGAGCAGTCTTTCCGTCTGGTTCGTACCAATACATTGGGTGGCCGTATTGGTTCTTTCTTCCGCGCTACTTCAGCAAGTACAACCAATATTGGTCAGGTAACTTGGAGACCGGCTGAAAAACTGTGGAGCACATTTGATCAGGCTAATGATGTTCGTTTTAACGCCTATTTCCTGAATGAGCCCCTCTTAACTGCACAAGGTAGAGGTTCAAGACTTGTACAGAAATATGCTGGTACAACATATGCAACACCAAATGAAAACGTTGCTAACGCAAAAGTTTTCAGAACAGCAGAAATGTACTTGATTCGTGCTGAAGCAAGAGCAGAGCAAGGTAGATTCAGTGGTGCTACTGGTGCTGATGCTGATATCAACACACTTCGTGCTGCGCGTATCAATGGTTATACTAACGTAACATTTACTTCTGCAGCTCAGGCTATTAATGAAGTATTGAATGAGCGCTATAAAGAGCTTTGTTATGAGGGCCATCGTTTCTTTGACTTGAAGCGTAGAGGTCTGCCTGTAACACGTTCAATTGCAGATGCACCAAGTGCAGCTGGTACTACTTTGGAAGCAAACAACTTCCGTTTTGTATTACCAATTCCTTTGCCTGAAATGGTTGCCAACCCAGCCATGAAGCAAAACCCTGGTTATCAATAATAGATACACCAATACAAATAAAAATCCCCCCACAGAGCCGTGGGGGGATTTTTATTTCATTGATGACCTTTTATTTTAGGAGCTGACTTAGTTGCTGCGTCAAAGCTGGTCCTCTTAAATTGGTGGCAATCACTTTGCCTTGAGGATCGATGAGTACATTAAATGGAATACCTTCAAACTGATAGGTGTTCACCACACTAGTTTCCCACATTTTCAAATCACTGATATGCGTCCAGGTTAGGCCATCTTTCTGAATGGCTTTTACCCAAGAACCTTTATCACTATCCAATGATACGCCAAGAATGGTGAAGTTCTTATCCTTGAATTGATTGTAAGCAGCTACTACATTCGGGTTTTCCTCTCTACATGGTTTACACCAACTTGCCCAGAAATCTATTAATACATATTTACCACGAAGACTGCTCAGGTTAAATGTGTTGCCAGTGATATCAGGCATACTGATTTCCGGAGCTTGTTTGTTTAGCAGCGGATGTGCTGCTGGTTGCTGTGCTGCCTGTACTGCAAATAAGCTTTTCAGTTTCGCTAAACCACTGTGCTCTTTGAATTTGGCAGCAGAGGTTTCTGCCAGTTCTTTAGACTCATTCATGGGCATACTGCGCAAAGCAAAATTGCCTATAGCAAAAAAACGGTTGGCTGGGCTTTTAGATTGATTGATGAAATTCTTTACATATGTATTCATGTCTGCAATCTGCTGATCACGCTGCTGACGAACTATGTTGAGTACACTATCGCCGGCTTTGTTTTTCTGCAGTGAATCCAGTTGCATGAAGGTTACATAGAGTGCAGAATCTTTTCTGGAATAGTTATCCAATAAATCATGCATTTCAGCAGAAGCGGGAGAGCCCTCCACCTTATACTGCCTGAACTGATCCATATCCAGTGTGATGCGGATATCATTCTCATCATTCACAACAAAAAAGGAACTATTGGCAATGATGACGCGATAAATTTTTTCTTCCAGTGCCATGCCGCGCACAGTAAAGCTACCATCCTTCTTTAGTGTGGTAGAATCGATATTGAGTGGATTTTCTCCACCGTATGGAATTTCCTGCAATATTACTTTTGCAGCAGCTGGTGCATGACTCACTTTTCCCTGCACCACAAATGAACCATGTTCTCTTTGCTTACAGCTTGCTATTGCTAAAACAGCAGCTGCAATCAGCATTGTTTTTTTCATGTATCGTTGTTTGTATTTATTGAGATAGTTTTTCTTCTAACAATTGCGTAACTATTTTGGGATCTGCTTGTCCTTTGCTCATCTTCTTTACTTCACCAACAAATAAGCCTATCAGTCCTTTTTTACCTTTTTTATATTCTGCTACTTTATCTGGCATTTTCTCCAAAACAAGATTCACCCATTGGTCTAATTGCTGGTTGTCTTGTACTTGAATCAATTGGTATTGCTTGGCTAAATCAGCCGGATGATTAGGATGCTGCATTACCAAAGGCAATAGCTTTTGTGCAGCAATAGAAAAGTTTACGGCACCTGATTCTACCAAATCAATCAGCTGTGCCAACCTTTCCGGTGTAAGTGCTTGTTGATCGGGCAATAGCTTTAATGGCCCCATCATCCAGTTGGCAATGGCTTTATACGCTTTGGTGTGTGCAGCAACGGCAAGAAAATAATCTGCATCTGGTTTCTCCTCACTTACTTGTGCAGCATCATAAGCACTTAGTCCATAGATTGTTTGTAATTGCTGCAGTAAAACATTTGGTAATACAGGCATTGCTGCCTTGATATCATTCAATAAAGTATCTGTGAGCTGAAATGGTGCCAGATCCGGATCAGGAAAATAACGATAATCATTTGCGTCTTCCTTATCGCGAATAGCAAAAGTGGTATCAGTATCAGCATCAAAACTGCGGGTTTGCTGAATCACGGGTTCACCTGCATCTACCAATTTGATCAATCGTGCAATCTCTACATCAATCGCTTTTTTCAGGTTGCGAATCGAATTCAGGTTTTTTACTTCCACCTTGGTGCCAAGTGTTT
>DALYHN010000135.1:0-6714 GCA_031970875.1 Chitinophagaceae bacterium | reverse complement strand
GACATCATTCAAAGACATGATGTATTGTATTACCATGGTAGAGAATTTTGTACTTTGTATAGGACAAACTTTGAAAGTTAAACTGGATGAGCATAAAGATCATAATGGTACTGTTATTGGTTTGTGGATGGAATATAGTGCATGCGCAATCTTCTGGAGAAATATCGCAGGGCAATTATTTTCGTTCCACACAAGAAACTTATTTCAATAAAACCATCAAGCCATGGCGCTATCAGTTTACCCCAGGCATTGATTCTCTTGGTGCACTAGGTCAAATTATTTTCTGGCGAACTGAGGGTATACTCGATCCTTTTGCTAAAGCTTATTGGAATCCAGCAATAGCACTTACGGTGTATCCGCAAAGCAGTATTGAAGCTGTTGAAGCCTTGTCAAGAAGCATATATGCGGGTTCCACATGTGATAGTCTCAATAAAGGTGGGAGTGTTTTCCGCATCGGGCAATTTGTATTGTTAAGTCATACCAGTTGTGTACAATGCGCGTCTGCTGCTAATATTGATTATTGCAAAAAGATAGTTCAACATATTCTGGAAGCAATACCGGACAAAACAAACCCAGACTGGAAAGCCATCTTGAAACAGTTAGTAATAGATAAAGCAAGGTTTAAATGATTGTCTGGTTTGGGCTTTTTTTATGCTTATGTATTCTAGTTTTTAGTGAGTGAGGTTTCAGTACAAGCGAGTTCGATTAGCTATCAAAATGAATGTATCGAATAACAAAAGCCCCGCTATCCATATTGATGCAGGGCTTTTTACAGAATATTAAAGCAGATTATACACTCACATTAAAATCACGCAGTGCATCATTCAAGCTTGTTTTTAAGTCGGTACTAGGTTTGCGCTGACCAATAATCAGTGCACAGCTCACCTGGTATTCGCCCGCAGGGAATTTCTTGGTATAAGTGCCTGGGATAACAACGCTTCTTGCTGGTACACGGCCCTTGTACTCGATCGGTTCAGCACCGCTTACGTCAATGATTTTTGTAGACTGTGTTAATACCACGTTGGCGCCCAGTACAGCTTCCTTTTCTACCACTACACCTTCTACCACAATGCTACGGCTTCCGAGGAAACAACCATCTTCAATAATTACCGGACTAGCTTGCAAAGGCTCCAACACACCGCCGATGCCAACACCACCGCTTAGGTGAACGCCTTTGCCAATTTGTGCACAGCTGCCCACGGTAGCCCATGTATCCACCATGGTGCCCTCATCAACATACGCACCAATATTCACATAGCTTGGCATCAATACCACATTCTTAGCTAAATAAGCACCATAACGTGCTACAGCATGTGGTACAGCTCTTACGCCTAATTCTTTATAGTTGCTCTTCAGCAGCATTTTATCGTAAAATTCAAAAGGGGGGAGCTCCCATGTTTGCATTTGCTGAATGCCGAAATACATCAGAATGGCTTGTTTTACCCATTCATTCACCACCCAGCCATTGTCTGTCGGACTGGCAACACGCAATCTGCCCTTATCCACTTCCTCAATAACAGCGCGAACGGCATTGCTATAGTTTTCCTCTTTCAGTAAAGCCCTATCAGCCCATGCGGCAGCTATTAATGCTTGTAATTCCATGTAAAAAAATTTGTGCAAACATACGTGTAGCACCAATAGATTATACCCTCAGCGCCAAATTCTATACTAAAAGATTGAAGAACAGTTGTTTAACTATTTTAATTGGAAAATTCAACTTTTTTGAACAAATTAATGGTGCATTTGTCATGCATATTATGACCAAGGTTATACTTGACATACCACCCGAAAAAATGACCAGCTTTATCCAGACGATTCTTCAATTGGGTATTGACAGACATGCCATTGCTTCTCAGCGGATGCATAGTGATAAACCCAGAAAGCGGAAATCTCCACATCGTTTCATGGAATCAGTATTGTTATTCGATTGGGAGTTTTTCAGCAATGAACTGGAATATGAATAAATATGCCTGCCGCATATTTGGTTAGCTTTGCGCGATGCAACGCATCCTGATTATTCAAACAGCTTTTATTGGTGATGCAGTCCTTGCAACAGGACTGGTAGAGAAGTTGCATCAACACCATCCTGATGCAGCCATAGATATTCTTGTGCGTAAGGGTAATGAAGCTATGTTTCAGCAGCATCCATTCTTGCATGAAGTACTGATCTGGCAAAAACAGCAAAACAAATACCGCCATCTCTGGCAATTATTGAAGCAGATTCGTGCACGTAAATACGATTTGGTCGTAAATGTACAGCGCTTTGCTGCTACAGGCTTTCTGACAGCTTTTTCAGGTGCGAAAATGACTGTGGGTTTTGATAAGAATCCGCTCAGCTGGATGTTTACTAAAACAATCAAACATCGCATCAGCACTGCTGAAGCACCCTTACATGAGTATCAACGAAATCACGAACTCATTGCTTTTTGCACAGATGATCAGCCAGCTAAACCTAGATTATATCCCACAGTTGCAGATCAAGCGAAAGTTGCTCCTTATGCAGAAAGACCTTATGTGTGTATTGCACCAGCTTCAGTATGGTTTACCAAGCAATTCCCTGTATCCAAATGGATTGATCTGATGCAGGCACTACCTGATCATGTACAGGTCTACCTAATTGGTGCACCTAGCGATAAAGCTATGTGTGATGAGATGATAGCCGCTTGTTCCGGTCAAGCCATCACCAATTTGTGCGGACAATTCAGCTTTTTGGCATCAGCAGCTTTGATGAAAGGCGCTTTGATGAACTATGTAAATGATTCAGCGCCCATGCACTTTGCTTCCTCTGTAGATGCGCCAGTTACGGCTGTCTATTGTTCTACTATTCCGGCATTTGGTTTTGGGCCATTATCCAGTCAGAGCCATATTATAGAAGTGCTTACAGCATTGGATTGCAGGCCTTGCGGCTTGCACGGACTAAAAGCTTGTCCCAAAGGTCATTTCAATTGTGCGATGCAGATACAAACCAGTCAGTTATTGGCTGTTTTGTCTTAACCCGCTTTCACAACTACATTTGCACACATGCAGATACCCCTGACAGAGCGAGAAGCCTTTATTTGTCGGCAAATAGCCGAAGCAGCTGCTGCATTGCAGATGCCGGCCTATTTGATTGGGGGATTTGTACGCGATAAACTCATCGGCAGAAATACCAAGGATGCAGACATTGTTTGTTTGGGTGATGGCATCGCCCTTGCACATGCAGTGGCCAATCGTTTTCAGCCAAGACCACATGTATCGTTCTTCAAGAATTTTGGTACAGCACAAATTAAACTGCCAGATCTGGAGATTGAATTTGTTGGTGCTAGAAAAGAAAGCTATGCCGAACATAGCAGAAAACCAGCAGTAGAAGCGGGTACATTGGAAGATGATCAGTTGCGTCGCGATTTTACGGTAAATGCTTTGGCCATCAGTTTGAACAATGCCGATTATGGTACACTGGTGGATCCTTTCAATGGTGTGCAACACATGCAGGAGCAAAAACTACAAACGCCACTAGACCCTGCACAAACATTCAGTGATGATCCTTTGCGCATGATGCGTGCCATTCGTTTTGCCACACAGTTAGGTTATCGTATTGAACCCAATACCTATCTGGCGATTCAAGAAAATGCAGCGCGCTTACGCATTGTATCGCAGGAGCGTATTACCGATGAACTCAATAAAATCATGTTAGCGCCTAAGCCTTCCATAGGTTGGGATTTGTTATACAAGACAGGCTTACTCAAACTCATTTTCCCGCAGATGATGGATTTGCATGGCGCAGTATATATCGACGGGAAAGGCCATAAGGATAATTTTTATCATACACTGCAGGTACTGGATAATATTGCTGTCAATACGGATGATCTTTGGTTACGTTGGGCAGCATTGTTGCATGATATTGGTAAACCTGCTACCAAAAAATTTGAAGAAGGGCATGGCTGGACTTTCCATGGTCATGAAGTGGTTGGTGCGCGGATGGTGCCCAAAATATTTGCAAAACTTAAGCTGCCATTGAATGAGAAAATGCGATTCGTACAGAAGCTGGTAGAATTGCATTTAAGACCTATTTCTCTCACAAAAGAAAATATCACTGATAGTGCTATTCGCAGATTATTGTTTGATGCCGGCGATGATGTAGACGAATTGATGACTTTGTGCGAAGCTGATATCACCAGTAAGAACAAAGTGAAAGTAGTTCGCTATCTCCGCAACTTTGAAATGGTACGTGCTCGTATGCAGGAAGTGGAGGAGAAGGATCGTATACGTAATTGGCAGCCGCCTATTACAGGTGAGTTAATCATGAAGACCTTTGGCTTAACTCCGGGTAAGCAGGTAGGTATTATCAAAGATGCTATCAGAGAAGCGATTCTGGATGGCGATATTCCCAATGAATACACAGCTGCACACAGTTTCATGGTGCAGAAAGCTGCCGAATTGAATCTCTATCCGGTTGAATAGTTGTATTTTGCCGCTTTAATCCACCTGTACACATGGCCATTCTTAAATTCAGGGTTTATCTGGAAGAAGACGACGCTGTTTACCGCGATGTGGTAATCAGACATACTCAGTCGTTTAAAGAATTACACGAGACCATTCTCAAAGGATACGAATTTGATTCCAAGCATCAGGCAACTTTCTATCGTAGTAATGATCATTGGCAACGTGGTCGCGAAATTAGTTTGGAGCGTTATGATAAGGATTATGTAGCAGAGCCTTTGCTAATGGCAGACACGACTATTGGTAGTGAGATCAGAGATACCAACCAGAAGTTTATCTATGTATATGATTTTGCGAAGAATTGGACTTTTCTGGTAGAATTGATTAACGTGAGTAAGGAAGAGAGTGCTAAGACCAGCTATCCATCTGTTAGCAGAAAAGAAGGCATCGGTCCGCAGCAATACGGTACCAAGAGTTTGCTGGGCGATCGTTTTGCTGATATTGAAGAGAAATATGATTTATCTGAAGCTGCTGATGGTTTTGGTGAAGAAGGAGAAGAAGCCGGGTTAGAAGATGTAGGCGGCGATGAAGATTAAAACTGTAGCCACCGCAGGGTGGCTTTTTTGTGCATGAGCCATAAGGAACATACATTAATTGTCATTGCGGGCCCAACAGCTGTTGGAAAAACCGCTATGGCTATTCGTCTAGCACAATATTTTCAGACAGCGATTATCTCAGCTGATTCTCGTCAGTGTTATCGTGAACTCAATATAGGAGTAGCTAGACCAAGTGAAGCAGAGCTCGCAACAGTACCGCATTATTTTATTGCTTCTCACAGTGTCCAGGATAATCTCTCTGCTGCAGATTTTGCGCTGTATGCGTCAAATCAACTCAAACAATTATTCCAACAGCACAAAGTAGTGGTAATGGCTGGTGGAACTGGTTTATACATCAAAGCCTTGTGTGAGGGATTGGATGAAATACCCCCCGTGCCGCAATCTATCCGCGATGCTATTACTAAGCGTTTTGCGCAAGAGGGAATAGGGTGGTTGCAAGATGAATTGGCCAAGCGTGATCCGGCTTTCTGGGCGATTGCAGAACAACAAAATCCGCGTAGGTTACAACGTGCATTAGAAGTTTTGGAAGCAACAGGACAATCGATTACCAGTTTTCAAAAAGGCGGTCAGGCAACACACGATTTCAATATCGTCTACATTGGTATTGAATTGCCTAGAGAAGTTCTATATGAACGAATCAATCAAAGAGTGGATGCGATGATACAAGCAGGCTTATTGCAAGAAGTGCAAGCCGTTCAGTTGTATGCAAACTTGCCGGCATTGCAGACAGTAGGTTACACTGAATTATTTGATTATTTAGAAGGTAAATGGACGCTTGATCTTGCCGTAGAGAAGATCAAGCAGCATACGAGAAATTATGCCAAGCGACAAATGACTTGGTTTAAAAAAGATGAGAAGTACAAGTGGTTTTCACCAGATGGTGTTGAAGCTGTGCTTGCCTATCTATCCGAAAAAGGAATTAGAATTTAAAGCCAAGTGTCATCACCAAATTACCGATGCTGCCTTTCTGTACAGCAAAAGTGTTGGCTTTGTCATTCAAGGCATAAGGCATTTGTACTGCATTGTTAAAGAGATGCGCATAAGACAGATCGATAAACATGCCCTTGTTTCTATAGCCCAAGCCACCAGATACTAAGAATCTGTCTGCTTTTAAGTCAGCACTTCTATAGGGGCTGCCATAATAAGCTGCACCAGCACGTACCATAAAAGTGTTGAACTTCAGTTCACCACCCATACGCGCATTGATATTACCCTTATAATAATCCTTGATGGTCTGGTTTAAAAGATTGTAGTATTCCACTAGTTGGCTAGTTTGATCAATTGCATTGTAACGAGTAGCATTATACTGTACATATTCTACATCTGCACTGATAAAACCTTTCTGCATTCTGGTATCATTCACTTCACGGAATACATAGCTGGCACTTACAATGGCGCGTAATGGTGTAATTACATTGTATTCACGCTTGCCTGGCGCATTATCGCGTAAGCGATCGCTGCTTTCTGAACGTAGGCCTGCATAGTTTTCTGTGTTGGCTGTTAGCCATGCGCGTATTTCATCGCGGAAGCCCAGTAATTGTGGTGTATGAAAAGCAACACCAATTCTAAATGATTCCTGGGGCTTATAAATCATGCCCAATTTGGCACCAATACCTGCACCTCTGCTGGTGAGTTTCTCTCTGAACTGAAAGAAGGCAAAATCATTATTGGTGTTGTT
>DALYHN010000134.1:0-6734 GCA_031970875.1 Chitinophagaceae bacterium | reverse complement strand
GGCTTGTTGAGTTTAATCTTGCCGAAGCTGTGGGTTTCTGCAGTAAACTTCACAGGGGGCTTTTGTGCAAAAGCTGTTACAGTAAACAGGGATGCGATGAATAAAACGACGAATTGTTTCATGTTGATTAGCGTTTTCCGTTTGTTTTAGCAGGTTCCTGATAAGCTTCGCCAAAGAATTTTACTTGACGGCTTAGGCCATCTTTGAAATAAAGGGTAGCAAATTTGGTGAATGTGCCCATACTGCCGCCGTTAAAGCCCAGGATTACTTTGTACACATCGCCCGGCAGAATTTTATGACCAGCTTCGTATTTAGGCGTAGTACAACCGCAGCCTACTTCTATTCTTTCCAGCACAACTGTTTCTGTGCTGATATTTTTGATTTCTACTTCATATTCTAATGGCTTGCCAAAAGGGATTTTGCCCATATTGTATTCGGCATTCTTAAACTCCAATACTTTGGTGATATCCTTGGCAGGCTGATTTTGTGCCATGGTCATTAAGCCGGTAAACAGTGCGGCCAATAATACGAGCATCTTTTTCATGGTTCTTGTTTTCTGCACTAAAGATAGAAAAGCCCTTGCAACTTCTCCGAAATTTGTGGTTTTTTGACAGGGCTTTAACCTGAATGGATGGTGAAAAAGATTTTCGGGTAAAAATGGGTGCAGTCCCGCTATTTTCAGTACTTCGCAACAAATTCCCGATAGGCATTCTGTCGGTAACCAATAAGTTTGAGCTGTATGGAAACAAGTTTACAAAATGCTGCTGCCAACGATATGATGTCCTTCGAAGGCTTCCGCAATGAAGTACTGCACGATTTTCGCATCGCAGTAACCAGTCGCGAAGCCAGTTTGTTGGGTAGAAGAGAAGTGCTCACCGGAAAAGCTAAGTTTGGCATCTTCGGTGATGGTAAGGAAGTAGCCCAGCTGGCCATGGCCAAATTCTTCCGTGCGGGTGATTTTCGCTCAGGCTATTACCGCGATCAAACCTTCATGTTTGCGTCAGGTTTGGCAAGCGTAGAACAATTCTTTGCACAGTTATATGCAGATCCAGATTTGCGCAATGATCCATTCAGTGCGGGCCGACAAATGAATGCCCACTTTGCTACCAGAATGGTGGATGATAATGGCAACTGGCTAGATCTCGCGAATCGTAAAAATGTTTCTTCAGATATCGCACCAACTGCGGGACAAATGCCACGTGCATTAGGTCTTGCTTTTGCGTCAAAATGTTTCCGCAATACACATCAGTTGCATCGCTTTGATCAACTGAGTCATAATGGTAATGAAATCTGTTTCTGTACCATCGGTGATGCTAGTACCAGCGAAGGTCATTTCTGGGAAACCATCAATGCTGCGGGTGTATTGCAAGTGCCATTGGCTGTGTTCGTGTGGGATGATGGTTATGGTATATCTGTACCGAAAGAATATCAAACCACTAAAGGTTCCATCTCTACTGCGTTGAAAGGCATGCAGAAAGCAGAGGGTACCAATGGTTTGGATATCTATCGCCTCAAAGCTTGGGACTATGCCGGTATGTGTGAAGTGTTGGAACAAGCATTACAGCGTGTGCGCGATACCCATGTGCCAGCAGTCTTCCATGTAGAAGAAGTAACGCAACCGCAAGGACATTCTACCAGTGGTAGTCATGAGCGTTATAAGAGTCCCGAAAGATTGGAGTGGGAGCGCGAGTGGGATTGTATTCGCAAATACCAAGAATGGATTGTGAGCAATCAAATTGCAACAGAAGAGGAGTTGACACAAATTTGGAATGAGGCGAAAGAACATGTGAAAGAAAGCCGCAAACTGGCTTGGGAAAAATATCAGGCCCCTATTAAGCAGCAATTAGATCATGCAGCTACACTGATTGGTAGCATGATGGTGAATGATATGGATGCATACACACGCTTGCAGAAAATTGCTGCGGATATGCGTGCGATGAAAGAACCATTGCGCAGAGATGTGATGCATCATATTGCATTGGCGCTGGAAACAGCTGGTAATTCTCCTTCCAAATATGAACTAGAACAATACTATCAGCAATTGGTTGCTGAAAATACACAGTTGTTTAGTTCGCATTTATACAATGAAGGTCCGAAAGCGGCATTGCGTGTGCCTGAAGTAAAACCTTTGATTTCTTTTGATGCACCAACCGTGAATGGTTATGAAGTGCTCAATAAATATTTCGATGCATTGTTTGCATCCAATCCTCGTGTATTTGCATTTGGGGAAGATGTGGGGTATATCGGTGATGTGAACCAGGGCTTTGCTGGTTTGCAAGAAAAGCATGGCGCTAATCGCATCTTAGATACAGGTATTCGCGAAGTAACCATCATGGGGCAGGCCATTGGTATGGCTTTGCGCGGATTAAGACCAATCGCTGAAATTCAATACCTCGATTATTTGTTGTACGGCTTACAGCCTTTGAGTGATGATGTTGCTACAGTACACTATCGTACCAAAGGTCAGCATAGCTGTCCTGTAATCATTCGTACACGCGGCCATCGTTTAGAAGGTATCTGGCATAGTGGCTCGCCCATGGGTATGATCATCAATGCACTGCGTGGTATGTATGTGTGTGTGCCCAGAAACATGGTGCAGGCAGTAGGTATGTACAATACTTTGCTCGCTTCGAATGATCCTGCATTGGTGATTGAGTGTTTGAATGGCTACAGACTAAAGGAGAAAATGCCGGCTAATTTGTTAGAGTATACGGTACCACTGGGTGTGCCTGAAGTGTTGAAAGAAGGTACTGACCTAACGATTGTTTCTTACGGTTCTACACTACGCATTATTCAAGAAGCCATTGTGCGTTTGGAAGCTGAGGGCATTAGCTGTGAATTGATTGATGTACAAACACTCTTACCATTCGATCGTCCACAAAGCATCTTGGCTTCATTGAAGAAGACCAATAAGATTTTGTTTGTGGATGAAGATGTGAACGGCGGTGCTGCTGCATTTATGTACAATCAGGTGATTGAACAGCAAGGTGGTTATAAGTGGTTGGATGTAGCGCCAAGAACACTAACGGCAAAAGATCATCGTCCTGCTTATGGCAGCGATGGTGATTATTTCAGTAAGCCGAATGTAGAAGATGTGATTCGTGTTGCCAGAGCAATGGCCAACGAGTAATTAACCGATTATTTATAGAACAAAGCCTGCAGGTCCGGAGTCGGTAACCAGCAGGCTTCTTTTTTACCGAACCATTTGTATCTGTTGCGCGCAATAAAATCATAGACAGCATTGCGGATGAATGCTGGTACAATGATGAATACATAAAACAAAGGCCACGCACCGGATAATTGTCGTGCGATGTGGAGTGCGGCGGTTGAGCGCTGATAAATTTTTCCATTCTCCAGCAACACCAATGAATCAAATGTTTCTGTATTGAGTTGGTGTGCTTGTAGCACTTGCTGACCGAATACACTTTGCAAAGAAGCAAAACGAAATTTCCTTTTTGGATCTCTTTTGATGATGAATTGCACGCTGCTGGTACAGAGATTGCATACACCATCAAACAAGAGTACAGGGCCGGTATGTGTGTTAGGTGGTTGCATAAAAAAGTCCCGCTTTTGCGGGACTGATATCGGTTAACCCATGTTATGGAATACCTTACTTACATCATCATCCTGCTCTAATCGTTCAATCAATTTACTGATTTCCTCGGCTTGTTCATCACTTACCGGAACGGTAACGGTAGGAATCCATTCCAATTCAGCACTGATCGTTGCAATATTTTTGTCTTCCAGCGCTTTTTGCAGATTGCCGAAATCGGTAAAGCCGCAACGTAATACAATGATGGCTTCGCCATTTTCGCCGGTGCCTTCACCCATTTCTTCCAAGCCAAAATCAATCAGTTCTAATTCCAGTTCTTCAATATTGACATTCTCAGGCTTGAGCTTGAAAACGCCCATCTTCTTGAACTGAAAGCTTACACTGCCGCTGGTGCCCATGCTGCCACCACCTTTGTTGAAATGGCTGCGCACGTTGGCAACAGTTCTGGTATTGTTATCAGTAGCAGCTTCTACCAGAATAGCTACGCCATGAGGTGCATATCCTTCGTACAAGATTTCTTCATAGTTGCTGGTATCCTTACCCAATGCACGCTTAATGGCCGCTTCTACACGGTCCTTTGGCATACCCACACTCTTGGCGTTCTGCATACAACGACGTAGTGCCGGGTTGGTAGTGTGGTCGGGGCCGCCAGATTTAACGGCAATCACGATTTCCTTACCAATTCGTGTGAATTGCTTGGCCATGCGATCCCAGCGGGCAAACATGGTGGCTTTACGTACTTCAAAAATCCTACCCATAATCCTGTTTTTGTTGGGGTGGCAAAATTAGGTTTTGTACACCACAAGAAAAAACCCCGTATAAACGGGGCTTTTTCTTTATTCGAAGTCAGATGCTTTTGGAATAATATCCGATGGATTCCGGAGTTTACTGTTGTGTTTGCTATATAGGAAGTAAACAACCAGGCCTATGCCCATCCAAATAAAGGCTACGGTCAGGGTTTGCTTGTCCAGACCTGCAATCATTGCTGTACAGATCAATGCACCTAAAGTGCCCACTACAGGTGCAGCCGGTGTTTTGAAAGGACGCTCGATATTGGGTGCTTTTACACGCAGAATCCAAACGCCGATGCTTACCAGCACAAAGGCAAAGAGGGTACCGAAGCTGGTTAGGTCACCTGCTACGTGTCCGGGCACAAAAGCTGCAAATGCACCCACGAAGAAGAAGAGAATCCAGTTAGCCTTATAAGGTGTTTTGAATTTAGGATGCAGTTCGCCAAATGCTTTTGGAATCAAGCCATCGTTACTCATGGTGTAGAAAATACGGCTCTGTCCCATCAACATCACCAATATAACAGAAGAGAAACCAGCCAAGATAGCGATGGTTACCGCTTGTGCTAGCCAGCTATAGCCGATCATATAAGTAGAGATCGCGTAAGCCACAGAAGCTTCACGGCCTTTTTCAGGATCTACAAAATCTTTCCAGTTGGCTACACCAGTTAATACGTGACCAAAGAGGATGTATAAAATGGTACATACCACCAGAGAACCAAGTATACCAATGGGCATATCGCGCTTGGGGTTCTTGGCTTCTTGTGCTGCTGTACTTACTGCATCAAAACCGATAAAGGCGAAGAATACAATCGCGGCACCGCCGAGAATACCACCCCAGCCATGTTTGTTCCAGCCACTATAGTCGGCAATTACTTTACCTGCCTGATCAGTTACAGCAGCTGTTCCTTCCGGAATCAGGTATGGTGTATGGTTTTCAGGCTTAATAAACTGCCAGCCAATTGCGATGAACAACAGTACAATAGCTACTTTGATGAATACGATCACCGCATTCACCAGTGCAGATTCCTGTGTACCCTTGATCAGCAACATGGTTAATAATAAGAGAATCACTAATGCTGGTGCGTTGATCATACCCTGATGCAATACACCGGCAGAATCTGTATAGGATTCAAAAGGCGAGTGGCACCATTCATAAGGAATGCCGCCTCCAAACAGCTTGTTTAAGTATTCGCTCCATGCAATTGAAACCGTTGCAGCACCTAACGCATATTCCATGATCAGGGCCCAGCCGATGATCCAGGCAATCAATTCGCCCATGGTTACATAAGAGTAAGCATAAGCACTACCGGCGATAGGAATCATGGCAGCAAACTCTGCATAGCATAAACCTGCAAAAGCGCAACCTACGGCTGCGAGAATAAATGACAGTGTTACACCAGGGCCTGCAGCCTGACCAGCAGCTGCAGCTGTTCTTACAAACAGACCTGCGCCGATGATGGCACCAATGCCCAATGCGATCAAATTGCCTGCACCTAATGTGCGCTTCAATCCTTTCTCACTATCTGCTGCCTGAGCAAGCAGTTCATTGAGGGGTTTTTTGACAAATAAACTCATACGTGTGCGTTGGATAGTTAGTTGATTTGGGGCTGAAAAATAAGGATTTATTCATCTTGGCAGGGAAATCTTTTATGATCAGTGCTATCCCCCTCATTGCCCCTTAATCATTATATTGCCGCATTAATTCAATGCTTGCATGGAAATAGCTGCTACTGCCCCAAAGAAAAATCGGCTAACCTTATATATCGTTATCGCCATGTTTCTAGGCATTGCCGTTGGCTATCTGGTGCATGAGCAGGCAGAGCCCGAAAGCATTAAGGCTTTTTCTAAAAACATCAAACTGCTGGGAACCATTTTCATCCGTTTGGTGAAGACCATCATTGCACCGCTGGTATTCTCTACGCTGGTGGTAGGTATTGCCAAGCTGGGCGATCTGAAAACGGTTGGTCGTATTGGTGGTAAAGCCATGCTCTGGTTTATCTCCGCTTCATTGGTGAGTTTGTTACTGGGTATGGTGTTGGTGAATGTGTTTCAACCTGGTTCTTATATTGATCTAAGTCAGGGCGATCAGGCAGGATTAAAAGACCTGATGAGCAAGACCTCTGAATTCTCCTTGCAGAAATTTGTTGAGCATGTGGTGCCTTCCAGTGCTTTTGAAGCCATGGCTACCAATGAAATTCTGCAGATTGTTGTGTTCTCCATATTCTTTGGTGTGGCTGCTGCGGCCATGGGTGATAAAGCTGCGCCTGTGATTAAGGCCCTGGATATTGTGGCGCATATTGTGCTGAAGATTGTAGGCTATATCATGAATTTCGCTCCCTTCGGTGTGTTTGGTACACTGGCTGCAGTAGTTGCAGAAAAGGGCTTGGGTA
>DALYHN010000133.1:0-6739 GCA_031970875.1 Chitinophagaceae bacterium | reverse complement strand
GGCATAACACCTCTTCCTTTTGCCCTGTTTTTATCCATCACCAAACGATAGAGCGGAAGTGTTACACGTAGTTTGCTATTGGGCAAAACAATTTCTGGTATGTGCATGGCCGAATTACCATAATAACCGCCCCCGCTTTCTTCGCCAACAACCAACACATTGGATTGTCCCTTCAGTGTTGCCGTAAACATAGATGCAGCAGAGAAAGTAGCGCCCGCTTGAATCAGGTACAGATTTCCTCTGAAAGCTTTATCGGCCGAATAAGGTTGAAAGTAGTGGCGCTCATATCGCCGATAATGGTATTTACCATCCTCCATTTTTGTCGCACTCAATTGCATCGCAATCCAGAAAGGCCAAGCGGGTTTGATGTATTGCTTGTACTGAATATTTCTGGTGGTTGCCGCAACCGTATCACCCACTTTAAACGGTTGTTGTGCGAGATAACGTGTTAAGCGAATATAATTATTGACTCTACCGCCGCCATTCTCACGCAAATCAACCGCCAGATCTTGAATGCCCAATTTTTTCAAGGAACGAAAAGAAGAGCGAAAAAATCTTTTCATCGCACCGTTGCTGAACGTATTCAAACGCATTACAGCAAATCGATTAACCGTATCCACCAGCAACACACGCTTGGATAATAGTCTAATTGCACGCTTGCTAAGTGTTGGGCCAGTATTGCGACTACTATCAACGCTGCTTGCAGAAGCTACGCGTACGGGCGTAAACGCTTTGCGTGATACAGTGTCGGTATTCCCTTCTTTTGTTCTATACACAAATCGATACAGTGTATCCGTACCAAACACTGTTCTATACCATGCTGGGAAATTGCTGCTGATGTTTTGCGCTTTATGATTGAGTGCATGGCCATCTGTGCTCATGTATGCATACATGGTTTGAGTGATATTAGCTATGCTGCGATCATTAATTGATAAGAGCTGTATGCCTCTGCGCAAAACAGAATCATTGCGATCAAAATTTCCTGTCACTACGGCTGTGTCATTCCATACTTTCAGTGTGAGTGGAAATGATGGAAAACGAAACCTATCTGCATTGCGCGAAAAATTGCTTGGAAACAACACGCGTGTATGTCCGCATTGTATTTGCGCCACCCATTGTGCCAGCAAATTCTTGTATGCCACCAAACTCATAGAGTCTTTGATGGCCCCAAAAGCACGCTGATAAGCTGTATCCAGACTTTGTTTAGAACTATACCAGTATAAAGAGGGGTGATTGGCTTCCAAAATGCGCTTAAGTAGGCTTAAATCCTCCTTAAGTAATTGGGGTGCCAACTTGGTTTCGGGACTGGTTTTCGCGGGAGTAAAAACCGCACAAGATACTAGTATTGAGCTAGTTATAAGCAAAATCGCACCCATTTGCATGGCCTTAAAAACAGCTTGAAACGGGTTTTTTGCTTTTGGAATCATCTTTTTTTTGATCAATACCGTATACTTTTATACCACAATATCCAAAACACCTGTAAAAAGGTGTAAAATCTAATATCCAATATTTATGAACTACAGAACCTTCACACTGAAGCTCGTCTTCGCACTTTTCTTCGGCGCCGTTTTCTTCCTCATGATTTCAGACCTCAGCAGCGCAATTTCTAAAAGCGACATGGCCACATCTATTGTTTGCGGTTTAGCAGCCATTGCCACAGCTGTTGTCATGTATTTCTCTGTGTTGAAAGATATGCGTCTTTCAAAAGTGAGCATGCAGAAGAAAGAGCGTACCAATATGCCGATGACCATCATCATCGAGTAATCGCTACTATTCTCTAACGCTACAATCCTCAAACATGGAAAGCTTGCCAACCCTGCGCGGTGAGGTCAAAGCTGTTGCCTCCTCTGGAGAGCAGCTTAGTTCCTTCATGCGCGTCGGTCATATAACCGACAACGCTGATCTCTTCGTTCAACGTAATCCTGTCGTAGTCTTCCTGCTTCAAGGTAAAGATCAGTTCATAATCCTCCCCACCATTCAGAGCACATACGGTGGGATCTAGACCGAATTTGAAAGCTGCTTTTCGCGCTTCGTCCGCGACAGGCAGCTTTTCTTCATAAATTCTGCAGCCCAATCCGCTCTGCTTGCAGAGGTGTAATACTTCGCTACTTAACCCATCACTAATATCCATCATGGATGTGGGCACAATTTCGTTCTCTGCAAAAAACGCAATCATGTCTTTGCGTGCTTCCGGTTTCAATAAGCGCCCAACGATATATGATTCATTCTCCAGATCTGGTTGCAATTGTGGGTTCTCCAAATAAATTCGCTTTTCGCGCTCCATCAGCGTGAGGCCCAGAAATGCACCGCCCAGGTTGCCACTCACACAAATCAAATCGCCTTTTTGTGCTGTACTGCGCTTCACAAATTTATCAGGCGCTACTTCACCAATCGCGGTCACCGAAATCACAAATCCTTTTTGCGATGCGGATGTATCGCCGCCAATTAAATCAACACCATATTTTTCGCACGCAGCGTAAACACCTTCATAAAATTCATTCAACGCTTCTACACTAAAGCGATTGCTGATACCAATGCTCAAAGTGATTTGCGTTGGCTCTGCATTCATCGCATAGATATCACTCAGGTTTACCACCACAGATTTGTAGCCCAGGTGTTTGAGTGGTGTGTACATCAGATCAAAGTGAATGCCTTCCAACAAAAGATCAGTAGTAATCACTGTTTGTTTGCCGAAGTGATCAATCACCGCAGCATCATCGCCCACACCTAAAATAGAAGAGGCATTTTGCAATTCAATATTCTTGGTGAGTTGTTCAATCAAACCAAACTCGCCCAAAGAAGCTATTTCTGTTCTATTCTCGCTCATAATGTTTTTTGATTATTGATGACCGCCAATAATTCGTCGTGAATTTTTCCATTAGACGCCACCAAGTGTGGCTGATAAGGTGAATAATATGCGCCGGTAAAATCAGTCACCTTACCACCCGCTTCTTCTACCATCAGAAAACCTGCTGCACTATCCCATGCCTGCAATTTGTGTTCGTAAAATGCATCGAATCTTCCTGCAGCTACCCAACACAAATCAATCGCCGCACTACCCAATCTTCTTACCGGAATACCCTTTCTGATAAAACGTTCAAACACGTCCAAGGGACCGTTGGGCATGTCTAAGTAAGTGTATGGAAAACCAGTTACCATGCAGCTATGGATCACTTCCGTTTTTTCGCTTACGCGGATAGGCTTGCCATTCAGTGTAGCACCCTGACCACGCTCTGCTAAAAAGAATTCATTCATGAAAGGATTGTACACTGCACCGAGCACCATTTGTCCGTCTTTCTCTACACCAATGCTCACACAGCAAATGGGAATGCCATTTGCATAATTGACGGTACCATCAATAGGATCGATGATCCACTTATAAGATGAAGACTGCGCCATTTCACCGGCTTCTTCACTCAGGATAAAATGATCCGGAAAGGTTTCGCGGATAGTAGCCATGATCACCTCTTCACTCTTGTGATCTACTTCTGTAACGAGGTTATTCATGCCCTCTTTATTGGAAATTGAAAAGGGTTTGTCGAAATATTCTTTCAACACAGCAGCCCCTTTTTCCGTGGCTTGAATCAGTGTTTCTTTAAGCATGCGCAAAGGTAGTTGTTTGTAGCGCTTGCAATTTGCTAATTTGCTGTTTCAATCCAACGCTTTTGCAGGTTTCCATCATCATCGTGAATTATAATGTGCGCCACTTTCTGGAGCAATGCCTGCATGCTGTTTATCATGCTATTCAAGGACTTAGCGCGGAGGTATTGGTGATAGACAATGCATCTACCGATGGCAGCCTGGAATACCTGCAACCATTATTTCCTCAGGTACAATTTATAGCACTGCAGGATAATCTTGGTTTTGCCAAAGCCAATAATCATGCGGCTAAACTAGCGAAGGGTCAACACTTGCTTTTCTTAAATCCAGATACCTTATTGGCAGAAGACAGCGTGCAGAAAATGCTGGCACTAATGGAAGCAAAACCCCAAGCCGGCGCGCTGGGTGTGCGCATGTTAGACGGGGCAGGACAGTTTCTACCAGAAAGCAAAAGAGCTTTTCCGGAGCTGATACCAGCTTTCTTCAAACTAACGGGCTTTGCAAGATTATTTCCTCGTTCTGCATTCTTCAATGCATATGCGCTGGGACATTTGAATGAAAACCAAAACCATCCTGTGGATGTTTTGGCCGGCGCCTGTATGTTGGTGCGCCGTGATTTGTTTCAACAGCTGAATGGTTTTGACGAGCAATTCTTCATGTATGGAGAGGACATTGATTTGAGCTATCGCATCAAGCAAGCGGGTTATCAAAATTGGTATTGTGCAGACACCAGCATCATTCATTTCAAGGGTGAGAGCACAAGAAAGGGCAGCAGCAACTATGTACAGCTTTTTTACAAAGCCATGCAACAGTTTGTGCGTAAGCATTACAGCGGTAGCAAGTCTGCGTTGATTGTACAAGGCTTGCAAATAGCTATTGTATTACGTGCTGGCATTTCGCTGATCAAAAGATTTGTTACCAGTATCGGCATGCCCTTGATTGATGGATTGATCATCTTCTCCCTGTTTTGGCTCAGTAAACATTATTGGGAAACCAATATCAAGCAGTTTCCTTTCGTGCACGATCAAATTATTATTCTAGTACCCGCATTCGTATTGGTCTATTGGCTAGCAGCGGCATTCTCGGGTTTATACAATCGCATTTATGCGCCAAAAAAAATATTGTCGGCCCTTGGCATTGCACTCCTAAGCACATTAGCCGCCTATGCTTTATTGCCTGAAGGCTGGCGCTTTTCCAGGGCGGTGATATTATTAGGCAGTATCGGCTCCGGTCTTGGGCTTTGGTTATTCCGATGGTGGCTCTTACGCATTCGCTGGCTGAAACCAGATGCAACGGGTCAGGTCATTGACCGGGCTGTGGTTCTGGTTCATGCGCACGACCAAGCAGCAGCACAATCCTTCTTCCAATCCATGCAACTGGATACGCGTGTGGTGCAGTGGTGTAACAATGAGTCTGATTGTGAGCAAGCAGTTGTGGCAAATCAAGCACATGAAACAATACTGGTATCGGGCCACCTCTCTATGCATCAGTTGATTGCTTTTGCAGATAAGCTCAAAGGAAAGACCGCCCTTCGCTTTCATCATGCGGGCAGCAGGAGTATTATCGGCAGCGATTCTAAGGACAGCAGCGGCCACACATTGAGTAAATAAGTTTTACACAATGCATTGATTTTAACAGCATTCTTATACACAAAGACCGGATATTCGCAGCTCTATACAGGCTTTTAATTAGCTTCGTATTTTTGAACCCCGCTGTTATCGATGCCCATATTCGACATTACAATACCTAACTCGATTGCCAAAGTGCTTCGCTTGCCGAAGAACAATGTGCGTAGGCAGCAGATTAGGGTGTTGAAAAAACTCCTGCGCAAAGCGCAGTTCACAGAATTTGGACAGCAATACCGATTCGATAGCATTCTGCTGAGCAAACACCCCGGCAAAAAGTTTCAGGAATTGGTGCCTACTTATGATTACGACCGTATTTACAAAGAGTGGTGGCATAAAACACTGGAAGGCCATGTAGATGTGTGTTGGCCGGGCAAGATCAAATATTATGCATTGAGCAGTGGCACCAGTGGCGCTGCCAGCAAATACATTCCCATTACCAACGATTTACTCAAGGGTAATAAGAATGCCATGATTAAACAGCTGTTTAGTCTGCGTCACTATGAAGGCATTCCTTTTTCCTCACTAGGCAGAGGTTGGTTAACACTGGGTGGCAGTACAGATTTACAAAAGGGTGAAGGTTATTATGCCGGCGATCTAAGTGGTATTACTGCGAAGAAATCTCCGTTCTGGTTTCAGCCTTTTTATAAGCCGGGTAAGAAAATTGCCAAGCAGCGCGACTGGAACCGTAAGCTGGAAGAAATTGTAGCCAAAGCACCAGAGTGGGATATCAGCTTTGTGATTGGCGTGCCCGCCTGGATTCAGTTATGCATCGAGCAAATCATTGAGCGCTACAAGCTGAACAATATTCACGATATCTGGCCCAACCTCACATTCTTTGTACACGGTGGTGTGAGCTTCGAGCCATATAAAAAAGGGTTTGAGAAATTATTGGGCAAGCCACTCACGTATATTGAAACCTATTTGGCGAGCGAAGGATTTCTGGCTTATCAGGACAAACAGTTTACAAAAGGCATGCGCTTGGTGACCAATGAGCATATCTATTTTGAATTTGTACCCTTTGATGAGAAAAACTTCACGCCCGATTGCGAGATGGTGGCCGATCCGGAAGTGCTGATGATTCATGAGGTGGAGGAAAACAAAGATTACGCAATCCTAATCAGTACAGCCGCTGGCGCATGGCGTTACCTGATTGGTGATACTGTTCGTTTTGTAGATAAAGAAAATTGCGAAATCATCATCACAGGCAGAACCAAACATTTCTTGAGTTTGGTGGGTGAACACCTGAGCGTAGACAATATGAATAAAGCCATTCAGCTGGTAGGCGAAGATTTGAATGTGTCGATACCCGAATTCACTGTTGCGGGTGTACCCCACGGTAATTTCTTTGCACACCACTGGTATGTTGCTTGCAACGATGCGGTAGATGCAGAACAGTTAAGAAAAGCCATTGACGAAAAACTCAAAGAACTCAATGACGATTATGCGGTGGAACGCAATAGCGCATTGAAAGAAGTTTTTCTGGATGTATTGACTGAACAACAATTCCTCGA
>DALYHN010000132.1:0-6777 GCA_031970875.1 Chitinophagaceae bacterium | reverse complement strand
CTTATGTGGCAGAACATGCGCCTGAACACCGAAGAGGTTATTTCACTAGCTGGATACAAACTACTGCTACACTGGGTTTGTTTGTATCGCTGGGTGTTATCCTGATTACACGCCAGTCTATGTCGTCTGAAGCATTCAGCGATTGGGGCTGGAGACTGCCTTTCTTGTTGAGCATACTGTTGGTAATTGTCTCTATCGTGATTCGCATGAAGATGAAAGAATCACCCATGTTCAGTAAACTCAAGAAAGAAGGTAAAACTTCTGTAAACCCCATCAAGGAAAGCTTTGGTCATAAAACCAATCTGCGCATGGTATTGCTGGCATTGTTTGGTGCTACCATGGGTCAGGGTGTGGTTTGGTATACCGGACAATTCTATGCGCAGACCTTCCTGCTCAAGACTTGTAATATCAATGATGTGCAGGTAAATACCTGGATTGGTATCGGCCTGTTGCTGGCAACACCTTTCTTTGTGGTCTTTGGTGCATTGAGTGATCGTATTGGTCGTAAGATCATCATGATGGTAGGTATGTTGGTAGCCATTGTATCTTACAGACCTATTTTCAATGCCATGTATGATATGGCTGATGTGAAACAAAAAACAGAGATCGTTGCCAATACACAAGTGGCTACAACAGAAGCACCTGACGCCAAAGATGCAACCAAGCTGAAGAAAGTAACTACCACCAATAAATCATTCACAGATGGTTCAACGTATAAGGAAATAAAGACTGAAACCTTTGCCGTAAGCGATCCTGCAAAAGCCATTAAATCTGATACCAAGAAAACCATCACTTTAGCTGAAAGCTATAAGTGGAAGATTATTGGTTATATGTTTATCCTGGTATTATTTGTAACCATGGTCTATGGCCCTATTGCTGCTTTCTTAGTTGAATTGTTCCCCACCAAGATTCGCTATACATCCATGAGTTTACCTTATCATATTGGTAATGGTGTGTTTGGCGGTTTGGTACCTTTTATTGGGACACTTATCTACGAATATTCCAAGACAACAAGTAATCCAACCGGTGACCCATTGGCTGGTCTCTGGTATCCGATTGCCATTGCAGCAGTTTGTTTGGTTATTGGCACACTCTACCTGAGTAATAAGATTGATACCGATGTAAGCGATGAACAAAACGTTTACGTACACGAATAAATTCCTTCACCACTCAATAAAAAGATATGAATGCGATTAAAAGATTATTAGGCCCTTTCTGGATGTTGCTTGGCCCGGCTGCTATTGTATTCCTGATTTATGAAGCTGCCAAGAAGATTGCAGAAAAACCCACGCAGGATGTGTACCTGCCTTGGGTCATCATCATCACCATTTTCACACCCATCGCCATTGGCTTTGTGATCTTTGGTTACTATGCCATGAAGGGAGAGTATGATATGGATCATGGTGAATTGTATGAATAAACAATTTGGGTGAACATGCTAAAGCGCGGAGTCTTGAACTCCGTGCTTTTTGCGTATATTAACTGTATAACCCTTTACCACATGAAAGAGCGCAAGCGGGAACCAAAACTGGTTTTTATCGCTGTTTTATTTACGCTACTGACAGGCTATCCTTTTTTGCAGATGGCCAGCGCCCCAGACTTAATTCTGGGCATCCCGAAATTATTTGCCTATCTCTTTGTGGTGTGGATATTGCTGATTCTCGCCATCGCTTTTGTGATGCGCAGTCATAAACGAAAGAAGGAATATGAATAACTGGATCATCATATTGTCTTCTTTACTCTACTTGGCTTTGCTCTTTTCAGTAGCCTATTATGCTGAATGGCGTTCAGCCATCGGTAAGAGCCTGATCAATAATCCATATGTGTATGCATTGAGTCTGGCTGTGTATTGTACTGCCTGGACTTTCTTTGGCAGCGTAGGCAGGGCTACAACACATGGAATTGAGTTTTTGTATATCTATATCGGTCCCACCATTATGGCGCCGCTTTTCTGGGTGGTATTCCGCAAATTGATTCGCATCGTAAAAATGCAGCGCATCAATAGTATTGCTGATTTCATCTCTACACGATACGGAAAGAATATCACATTGGGTATGATTGTGACACTTTTGTGTATCATCGGTATTATTCCCTATATCGCGATTCAGATCAAAGCCATCAGTAGCGGACTAGACATCTTATTGGGTACAGTTCCGCAACAGGGATTGCCTTTATGGAAGGATAGCACTGTGTACATCGCACTAGTCTTGGCGGTTTTTGTGATTTTATTCGGTACCAGATCAGTTGATGCTTCGGAGAAGCATGAGGGTATGGTGGCGGCTATTGCGTTTGAAAGCATTATTAAAATCATCGCATTTACTGCAGTTGGTTTATTTGTTACCTATACACTCTTCAATGGCTTCGGAGATATTTTCTCCAAAGCGGCTGTACATCCAAAACTGAATAAGCTCTTTACGATTCAGTCGGGCAATACTTATGTGCAACTTTTCATGGTGATGCTGCTCAGTATGCTGGCAATTTTTCTACTACCACGACAATTTCAGGTAGCTGTATTGGAGAATACCAAAGAGCAACATTTGAAGAAAGCCATGTGGTTATTTCCTTTGTATTTATTGCTCATCAATGTATTTGTTTTGCCCGTTGCATTTGGCGGTACTTTGTTGTTAGACGGACAATCCTTTCATCCTGATACCTATGTTTTAGCGATTCCCAAAGAAGCAGGGAAAGACTGGCTCACGATGTTGGTTTTTATTGGTGGTTTTTCAGCAGCCAGCTCTATGGTGATTGTTGAAACCATTGCATTGAGTACCATGGTGAGTAATAATATACTTCTGCCCGGCTTGTTTTCTATTGATGCATTCAAAGAAGGGCTGGATCAAAGCATCCGAAAATTTATTTTGTATACAAGACGCATTAGTATTCTGCTCATCATTGCATTGGCGCTTGTGTATGACAAACTGATTGCAGGTAGTTTTTCTCTTGTTTCCGTTGGCTTGGTCTCTTTTGCGGCAGTGGCACAATTTGCGCCGGCCGTTATTGGTGGTATCTATTGGAAGCAGGCCAACAAAACTGCTGCCATCACCGGCATGCTGATTGGTTTTGCAGTTTGGTTCTATACCATGGTGATTCCTTCTATGGCAGGTGCTGGATTATTGCAGCCCGGTTTGATGGAAGAGGGTTTATTCGGCTGGTCATTCCTGAAACCACATGCTTTATTTGGCTTAGAGGGTTGGGATACGATTAGTCATGGTACATTCTGGAGTTTATTTTTCAATACCGGATTTTTTATTGGGCTATCCTTGTTCACACAACCACGTCCGCAGGAAGTGTATGCAGCAGAAACTTTTGTGGATGTATACAAATATGCATTGCCACTTGATGAAACACAACAATTCTGGAAGGGTAGTGCAGAGATCAAAGACTTGCGTAACCTGCTGAATAATTTTATCGGTACAGAACGTACAGAACAGATACTGCAATCTTATGCGGGTAAACATCGAATGTTGTTAACGGGCAAAGCTGATGCCCACCTGGTAGGTTTTTGTGAAAAGATATTGGCCGGGGCTATTGGCTCTGCTTCAGCACGCATCATGATACGTAGTGTGGTGAAGGAAGCAGACTTGAGTGTGGATGAAGTAATGAAGATTCTGCGTGAGACACAAGTGATGAAGGAGAGTAACAAGGAATTGAAGAAGCAGCAGGAAGCTTTGCGTAAAGTGACTGATGAATTGCAACAGGCGAATGAACAGATGAAACAGATGGATGCGATCAAGGATGAATTTCTCTATACTGTAACGCATGAGTTGAGAACACCTTTGACCTCCATTCGTGCTTTGAGTGAGATTTTATACGATAATCCTGATTTGCCCATAACAGATCAACAGCAATACCTCGAAGCTGTGGTGAAGGAAACTGTCAGGCTTAGTCATTTGATTACACGGGTCTTGAATCTCGAACGCTATGAGAGTGGTCGCGCAAGACTCAATATCGCTGAGCTCTCTGTTGAAACAATGCTGCAAGATGCCATAGCTGGTATCGAACCCATTGCTCAGGAAAAACAAATACAGATCCAGACAAAACTTGCGCCTTTGGCTTTGTTACAAGGCGATCGAGATTTGCTCGCACAGGTATTCACCAATCTGTTGAGTAATGCCGTCAAGTTTGCCAAATCGCATATTCAGGTAATGGCAACACAGGAAGCAGATTGGCTGCATATTGTTGTGACGGATGATGGCGCAGGTATTGATCCTGAAGTGCACGAATTGATTTTCGATAAATTCTTTCAGGCCAAAAATCAAACCCTCAAAAAGCCGGAAGGCAGCGGGTTGGGATTGGCCATTTCGCGACGCATTACTGAAATGCATCGCGGAAAAATTTGGGTGGATAGTGAACCCGGCAAAGGCGCCAGTTTTCATGTGCAGTTGCCGGTATTGCTGAACGATTAAAACAAGTGTTATGACTGCTGTACAACACAAGGTATTGGTAGTGGATGATGATCCCTACATCCTGATGTCGCTGGAATTTCTGATGAAGAAAAGCGGGTATGATGTGCTGGTGGCGCGCAATGGTACAGAAGCATTGAATACCATTCATGCATACAATCCTGATCTGGTCTTATTGGATATCATGATGCCTGATGTGGATGGTTATGCAATTTGTGAGCATATCAAGACCACACCTTCATTGGAACATGCGCGTGTGGTATTTCTTTCAGCCAAGACCAAGGAAGCAGATATCCGCAGAGGTTATGAAGCAGGTGCAGAGCTTTTCATCACCAAGCCATTTAGTACGCGTGTACTCATGCAACAGGTGCAGGATTTATTGAAGAAAACACCGCCAAAACTTTCTTCACCGTATCAGCTGGCTTATCAAGAAAGTATCAGCGCAAGCACCGCATTTTGGAAAGAACAAGCTGCAGCAATTGATTGGTTTCGTTTTCCGCAAACCATTCTTGATGAGGATGAAACCGGTTTGTATCGCTGGTATACGGATGGTGTATTGAACCTCTCTCATCTCTGTTTGGATGTGCATGTTGCAAACGGACTTGCACAACAAACGGCACTCATCTATGATTCGCCTGTTACCAAAACCATTCGTAAATATAATTATGCAGAACTGCGTGATGAAGTAGCCAAACTTGCCGGTGGTTTGCAACAACTTGGTGTTGGTAAATGTGATCGTGTGGTGATCTATATGCCCATGATTCCGCAAGCCGTATTTGCGATGCTAGCTTGCGCGCGCATTGGTGCCATTCATTCCGTTGTGTTTGGCGGATTTGCGCCACATGAACTGGCTGTTCGCATCGAAGATGCTGCACCTAAAATTATCATCACTGCTTCCTATGGTATTGAGTTCGATAAAAAGATTCCGTATAAGCCATTGGTAGATCAGGCTATGCAGGAATCTACCTATCAACCCAAGCATGTAGTGGTGTATCAAAGAGAAGGCCTGCGTGCAGAAATGCAACAGGGCAGGGATATTGATTTACTGGAGTTGATGGAAACAGCCAATCCGGTTAGTCCTGTACCTGTTTTATCTACTGATCCATTGTATGTGTTATATACTTCCGGAACAACGGGTAAACCAAAAGGTATTGTACGCGATGGCAGTTATGCTGTAGCGCTAAAGTATAGCATGCAAGAAGTGTACAATGTGCAACCCGGCGATGTGTTTTGGGCTGCGAGTGATGTGGGTTGGGTTGTAGGGCATAGTTATATCGTGTATGGTCCGCTGTTACACGGTTGCACCACAGTGTTGTTTGAAGGCAAGCCGGTGCGCACACCGGATGCAGGTGAGTTCTGGCGTGTGGTGCAAGATCATCAAGTGAAAGTGATGTTCACGGCACCAACTGCCATTCGTGCCATCAAGAAAGAAGATCCTGATGGTGTATTGCTACAGCAGAAAGACCTTCGTTCATTGAAACATTTATTCCTCGCTGGTGAGCGATGCGATCCAGCTACTTACCACTGGATCAGTGATCTCTTACAAATTCCAGTAATTGATCACTGGTGGCAGACAGAAAGTGGCTGGCCCATGCTGGGTATCATGATGGGATTAGAGCAGATGCCACCTAAAGCAGGTGCTGCAGGCAAACCCATCTGCGGTTTTGATGTACAAATTTTAGGTGAAGATGGTCAGCCCGTACCAGATAATCAGGAAGGTGCAGTGGCGGTGAAACTGCCTTTACCGCCGGGTTGTCTGCCCACATTGTGGCAAAATGCTGCGGGTTATCACCAAGCATATCTCAGTCAGTTCCCAGGCTATTATCTCACCGGTGATGGGGGCTATCGCGATAGCGATGGATATTTCTATATCATGGGCAGGATCGATGATGTCATCAATGTATCTGGTCATAGACTCAGCACGGGCGAAATGGAAGAGATCATTGCGCAACATCCGGATGTAGCTGAATGCGCAGTTATTGGTATTGTAGATGAGTTGCGCGGACAAAGACCCATTGGCCTAGTAGTGTTGAAAGACGGTAGGTCAATTGATGAAGCATCTTTGGAAGCTGCATTGGTGCAATTGGTGCGTGATAAGATTGGTGCTGTGGCTTATTTCCGTAATGCTTTACTCGTAAAGCGCTTACCCAAAACACGCAGCGGAAAAATTTTACGTAAAACCATGCGCATGATGGCAGATGGAAATCCTTATACCGTGCCTTCCACCATAGATGATCCTTCCATACTGGATGAGATCAAAGCTTGCATGATTGCACGTAAACAAGGTCTTGCATTTCAAGACCCGCAAACGGCTTGATGGTTTCTTACCAAAGCTTTTACAGTATAGCGGATAACCAAACCAAGGCTTTCCGCT
>DALYHN010000131.1:0-6818 GCA_031970875.1 Chitinophagaceae bacterium | reverse complement strand
ATCATCAATATGTATGGAAATGCAGAAATGGTGTCAAATAATTTCGCACAGAAATTCTATGATACCACACACAACAAGTTGCGATTCTATGCCATCATTCCAGAATCCTTGATGGAATTGGATGCGATGAATAGTTATGAGAATCTCGCTTTAATTGTACCTGATTTTAATGTGCAGGTATGGGAATCTTTGCGTTGGGTAATTGCTGGAGCAGTGGTGTTCATGCTCATCATATTTGCAGCTTTTTATATCACCTTATCTGCTTTATTAAATCAAAAGAAATTGAGTGAAATCAAAAGTGATTTCATCAATAATATGACGCATGAACTCAAGACGCCGCTAGCGACCATTGCTTTGGCAGTAGATGCCGTGCGAAACGAGAAAGTGCAAAGCAATAAGGAGAAGCTAGATTACTTTACCGGGATTATTAAGGAAGAGAATGTGCGCATGAATAAACATGTGGAAACCATTCTGCAATCAGCATTGATGGATAGGCAGGAGTTGCGTCTACAGCCTATTGAAATTGATGTACACTTACTCTTGCATAGCCTGGTAGATAATTACGAATTACAATTGGCAGATAAGCAAGGTAATATAGAATGGAAATTGAATGCTGCAACACATGTAGTTGAGGCTGATGAAACACATTTCACCAATATGCTTTCCAATCTGCTGGATAATGCGATTAAGTATTCTAAAGAACAATTACTAATTCGTATCAGTACACATAGTACCCATAAGCATATGGTCATTCGAATTGAGGATAATGGTATTGGTATGAATAAGGAGACTGTAAAGCGAATCTTTGAAAAATTCTATCGTGCACATACTGGTAATGTACACAATGTAAAAGGCTTCGGACTGGGTATGAGCTATGTAAAGTCAGTGATTGATGCACACAAAGGCCGTATCAAAGTAGACAGCACGATTGGCAAAGGTTCTACCTTTATTGTAGAAATTCCATTAAAAGCAAAGCATTAGTCTTTGCACCACAATAAGCTTCCGTCTCCATAGCTTAGAAAGCGAAAATTGTTGGCAAGCGCATGGGCGTAAATCGTTTTCCATGCATCCCCAACAACGGCTGATATCAATAGGAGTAAAGTAGATTGAGGCTGATGAAAATTTGTAATCAACGCATCTGCCATACGAATACGATAGCCTGGTGCAATCAGGATTTGTGTCTTGCACATCAGTCTTTGGGTGTTGTTGGCTTGCATCCAATCAAGTAAGGCTTGCAGTGCATTTGTTCTGCTAATGTCTTGTGGTAATTCGTACGCATCCCATTGGTGCATCATCAAATCATCTATTGTAATAGCTGTGATTGCACTTTGTTGTGTATGATGTACAACTTTCACCCCCATCCAATACAATGTTTCAATGGTCCGCAGTGATGTTGTGCCTACGGCGATAATTTTTCTGGAAGCCTGTTGTAATTGTTGAATGAGCGATGCATCTACATCAATCCATTCAGCATGCATATCATGATCTTCCAGTTTCGCTGCTTTTACAGGTTTGAATGTGCCGGCACCAACATGCAGTGTAACAAATGCAGGATGAATATTTTTTATTGCAAGATTATTGAGTACACGTTCTGTGAAGTGTAGTCCCGCAGTAGGTGCCGCAACTGAGCCGTCATGTTGTGCATACACTGTTTGATACCTTTCTGCATCGCTTGCTTCTGTAGCTCTATTTAAATAAGGCGGAAGCGGAATAGACCCTGCAGCATGCAAGACTTCTGCAAAGCTGAGACTAGGTTGAGTCCATGTGAAGTGAATCAAAAAGCAATCATGCAGGCTTGCTTCTTTTGTTGCATGAATGGTGAGCGTTTGCCCATGATAAGAAACGTCTAATACCAAGTTTCCTTCTTTCCATTTTTTCGCACCACCAATCAAGCAGCGCCAATACACTTCTCCGCGCGAGAGCATTGCGTTGGTGATATCGCTATAACGATCATCGGGCTCTAGACAGAAAATCTCAATTTGTCCACCAGTTGCTTTCTGAAATAGTAGTCTAGCTTCAACCACCTTGGTATTATTACAAACCAATAGACTATCTGCAGGTAATTGCTCATGCAAGTGTTGGTAGATGCTTTCGGTGATCTGTCCCGACTTCCATACTAGGAGTTTACTCTGGTCGCGAACTTCTAAAGGGTATTTGGCGATCCTTTCTTCAGGTAAATCGTAGGTAAAATCCTGTATGGAGATGTCTTTTGGATGCATGGGCCGCAAAGATACGGGCGGTAAAGGGGCCAATGCTGCTTTCAAAGGTGGTTAGCTACAACGAGGCGGGATAATCCTCCACTTTTTACCACAAAAACAGGAAATCAGACATTTTGAGCCCTTTTTTAAGGGTCAAGTGGTCATCTAGTAACCCACAGCCTAGGGGCTGGGCTTTCTAATCGATGTAGCTTATGCACAGCTCAAATGACCGATTTTGGCTGTTTTTGGGTTGATTTTGGCGCTAATCCACCAATGTTTTCGGCTTCTTCACGGGTTATCCACAGCTATTCACATGAATTGAACGAGTGAAACGCAATAAAATCGAGCAAAATCAAGCCTACAAAGCATTGTAGCTCACTGTTTTTTGTGGAAAAATACAGTGCTCCCAGATTTGGGGTAAAAGTGGTAAAAAGTGTTATTTTGTGTCAATAAATGGTAAATCTTAATTGAATTTATTCACATGATCGGTTTCCTCGGAGAATATGAAGCAACAGTTGACGCGAAAGGTCGCTTCCTCCTGCCTGCCGGCTTTAAAAAGCAGCTGACAGAAGGGGAGAACCGCTTCATTATTTCCAGAGGTTTTGAAAAATGCCTCACCCTGTACCCGATGAAAAGTTGGGAACCGATCATGAATAAGATTAACCAGTTAAATGATTTCGACCCAAAAGTACGCGAATTCCGTCGCCAGTTTCTGGGTGGCGCAACCGAGATCGAGCTGGACGCAGCCGGCCGTTTGTTGTTGCCCCCTACACTGAAGGAGTTCGCTGGCCTAAGCAAGGACATCATCCTTGTGGCTGCCCTCGATAAAATCGAAATCTGGGATGCCGGTAAGTACAAACAGCTCTTTGAGGATTTCTCTCCCGAAGCTTTCAGTAACCTGGCGCAGGATGTGATGACCAAAAAAGATGATGCACCGAAAAGTTGACATGATGCAGCAACCAAAACCAACCGCTAACTCGTCAGCCGCCTCATCTACTTATCATATCCCCGTCCTCTACCGCGAAAGCCTGGAAGCCTTGCAGATCAAACCAGCGGGTGTGTATGTGGATTGCACATTTGGTGGTGGTGGTCATAGCAGAGGTATTCTGGAACAACTGGGCCCTGATGGAAAGTTGATTGCTTTTGATCAGGATGCAGATGCGCAGCGCAATCTTCCCGAAGATGCACGTGTGCTCTTTGTGCCGCAGAATTTCAGACATATCCAGCGCTTTCTCCGTTTATATAAAATCACGGAGGTAGATGGTGTGCTGGCCGATCTGGGTGTTAGCAGTCATCAGTTTGATGAAGGAGCGCGCGGTTTCTCTACCCGTTTTGATGGTCCGCTTGATATGCGGATGGATCAGCGTCAGGAAACTAGTGCTGCTGATGTGGTGAAAAGCTATACAGAGCAACAATTGCACAAATTGTTTGAGCAGTATGGTGAAGTCAGCAATTCCAGAACACTCGCTAAGCATATCGTAGAAAGCAGAGGTGCACATGCGTTGCAAACCATTGATCAGTTCAAAGCAATGATTGCACCAGTGGTAAAGGGAAATCCCAACAAGTATCTGGCCCAGGTATTTCAGGCATTGCGGATTGAGGTAAACGACGAGATGGGTGCTTTAAGGGAAATGCTGCAGCAGCTTCCTGCTGTGCTGAAGAAAGGTGGGCGCGCAGCCATCATCACCTTTCACTCCATTGAAGACAGGATCGTAAAGAACTTTTTCCGTCAGGGCAGTTTTGATGAATTGCCTGATAACCCCCTGTTGTCTGTGGAGAAGCACAATCCGCTGCAAGTGATTACCAAAAAACCTTTGGTGGCTACTGATGCAGAGCAAAAACAAAATACCAGAAGTCGCAGCGCTAAACTGCGTGTGGCTGAAAAAAAATAAGGATGAACGAAACCGTATCAACAGAACAAAAGCGCACGAAGCTCAATCCGCTCAAGGGTTTGGGCGGACAGTGGATTGTTGACAACACCGGTTTCTTTCTTTTCCTCGCAGTGCTGGCGGTAGTGTATATCGCGAACGGACATGTAGCAGATAAGATGCTGCGCGATATTGATAGAACAGAAGATGAGATCAAGCAACTGCAGTTTGAATACAAGACAGTGAAGCGTGAAGTGATGTTCAGAACAGAAGAAGCGCAATTGGTGAAAGCGGTAACACCAATGGGCTTGGAGATACCAAAAGAAATGCCGCAAAGATTACAACTCGAAAAAACGCATTAGTCTCTGAGGAATGGAGGTAAAAAAAGACATACTCTGGCGCGTGTACCTGGTGTTTATCCTGGTGATTGTAGTATGCTTGTTCATTTTTGGCAAGGCATTCTACATTCAACAGGTACAGGGTGCTTACTGGAGAAGTCTGAGTGATAGCCTTCATCAGGGTGTAGAAATCATCGAAGCTGAGCGTGGTACCATTTATAGTGAAGATGGTGAAATGCTCAGCACCAGTGTGCCAGAGTTTGATTTTTATATTGATTTCCGCGCAAAAGGTTTGCGTGAAAATAACGGCAAGCGTTTCCGCGAAAATCTGGATTCATTAAGCTATTGCTTATCCAATCTCTTCAAGGATATGACACCTGCTGAATACAAGCGTATGCTGCAGCAGGGCTATAAAGAGCAATTGGGTTATTTCCCGCTGCGTAAGAAAGTGTCATATCGCGAGTATCAACAGATCATGGAATTTCCGCTGGTGCGTCAAGGTAGAAACAAGAGTGGTTTTATTCCTGAGAACAGAAGCGTGCGCATGAATCCTTATCCCATGCTCGCTTTCAGAACAATTGGTTTAGCGAGAGATTCTTTTAAAGTAGGATTGGAATTGTCTTATGATACGGTGCTGAAAGGCAGAAGCGGTAGAAGATTGGTGCGCAGAATTGCTGGCGGTGTAGGTGTGCCTGTTGAAGATGAGTCAATGCAGATTGAGCCAGAGAATGGCAAAGATGTGGTAACAACACTCGATGTATTCATTCAGGAAGTAACAGAGAATGCATTATTGAAAATGATGACTGCTAACGAAGCAGTACATGGTTGTGCCATCGTGATGGAAACGGCTACAGGTAAAATTAAAGCCATTGCTAATCTTGGTCGCAGAACAGACGGTACTTATTGGGAAGATTTCAATTATGCCATCAATCCTTCTGAGCCTGGTTCTACCATTAAGCTGGCAACCATGATGGCTTTGTTGGAAGACAAAAAAGTTGGTTTGAATCATCAGGTGAATCTGGAAGGTGGTAAATGGCAGGTAGCTGATAGAACTGTATTTGATAGTGAGCAGCATGGTCGTAGCAATGTAACTGTTGAGCAAGCATTTGAATTGAGTTCTAATGTGGGTATGGCTAAGTTGGCATTGCAACATTATGGTAATACACCATCACAGTTTATTCGTCACCTCAGCAAAATGCGCTTGGATACAGTAACTGGTATTGATCTGCGCGGTGAGCGTAATCCTGTTATCTTCAAACCAGGTACGCGTTATTGGAGTGCGACTACTTTACCTTGGATGGCTTTCGGTTATAACTTATCTGTTAGTCCGCTCCAGACCTTAATGCTCTACAACGCAGTTGCCAACAATGGTAAACTGGTAAAGCCATATCTGGTGAAGTCAATAAAAGATCAAGGTGTTACGGTGCGCGAGTTTCAACCAATCGTATTAAATGATCAATTAGTAAGTGCACAAACCTTACAGCAATTGAAAGTGTGTTTAGAAGGTGTTTGTCATTCTGAATATGGTACAGCGAGAAGGTTATTCCAGAATGCCGCGTATAAAGCAGCGGGTAAAACGGGTACTTCATTGGTAGCGGATGGCAATCGTGGTTATGCCGATAAAATTTATCAATCATCATTTGCAGGTTATTTCCCAGCGGAGAATCCGCAGTACAGCTGTATCGTGGTGATTCGTAATAAACCGCAAGCATTGAAGTTTTACGGTGCAGATGTGGCTGGTCCGGTATTCAGAGAAATCGCCGACAGGCTCTATGCAACCTATGTGCGTGGTGTCGATAAGAAGACAAACCGTAATCAATCTGATAGCAGCTTTTTCCGCTATGCGGGATACAAGCAGGATTTACAGCTCGTGACTAATAAGCTGAATATCCGATTCAAAGATTCTACCGGTAGAGCAGATGAGTGGATGCAACTGCAATCTGTGAACAAGCAAGTCTATGCTGGTAAGTTGCCCATGCAGCAGCAAAAAATGCCGGCACTGAAAGGTATGGCGCTGAAAGACGCTGTTTACGCTTGTGAGAATATGGGCTTGAAAGTGCAGGTGCGTGGAAGTGGCAAAGTGCAGCAACAATCGGTATTGGCGGGACAAACTATTGCAAAAGGACAATTGATTCAACTGGAGTTAAACTGATATGGCAATATTAAAAGACATATTGTACAGAGTGCGCCTTCAAGAGGTGATCGGTAGCACACAGCTGGAGATCAAGGCTGTGCATATCGACTCTAGAAAAGTGCAGGCTGGCGATTTGTTTATTGCCATTAAGGGTGTGCAGACAGACGGCCATCAGTTTATTGCAACAGCTATTCAGCAAGGTGCAAGTGCTATTGTGTGTGAAAGCATGCCTGCTGATCGAGTAGAAGGTGTGGTTTATGTGCAGACTGCCAATGCACAA
>DALYHN010000130.1:0-6834 GCA_031970875.1 Chitinophagaceae bacterium | reverse complement strand
TATTACAATACAATCACACTATTGCTGCCGCCGTAAACATTTGGTGCATGGCTGTCAGCTTCCGGTTCGTTTAACCACTCAGATTTGTTCACCAAATACTTGAACTCGTGTGTGCTGTTTTTAGGCAATTGCACATCAGCAGTGAAACTGCCATCTTTTTTCTTGCTCAGAACGATGGAATTTTCCCAATCGCTGTTGAGGCCAAGTACTTCTACTGTTTCTGCGTTTTCTACTTGAAAAGAGAATTTTACTTTACAGTAGTCTTTGGTTTTGTAATATGTTTTCTGAATCATGTGTAATGATTTGGTGAAAAATGGGTTGCTTGCTTGCACCTTAATACAGGCTTCGGAAAAAAGTAACCCGGCGAAATGACGATTTTTTCTGTGCACTTGCAGATTTCTGTAGAACTTGTGGAAAACCGCGAAAATGCGCGATTCTTTGTTGAATCTTCTTAAATTGAAGCATGGACAAACGTCGTTTTCTCAAGCAAATTTCCTTGTTAGGCGCAGGTTCGCTAACAGGTGTTAGTCAGTTGAATGCAGTAATGGCTGCTGCGAAAGATATTCCTGCAACTGCATTGGCAGGTGAAGAAGACTTCTGGGCCATCATTCGCAAAGGCTATCGTTTGAAGCCTGATTATATCAACTTAGAAAATGGCTATTACAATTTTTTGCCTGAAACAACATTGGAGAAATACATCGCACATATTCGCGAAATCAATTACCAAGGTTCTTATTACATGCGTACTGTGCAATGGGATAATAAAAAACGCATGGCAGCAAAGCTGGCCGCTATTGCGGGATGTTCACCTGATGAATTGATCATCACACGCAATACAACAGAATCACTGGATATGATCATTGCGGGACAAAACTGGCAGGCCGGTGATGAAGCGGTAATGGCCGAGCAGGATTATGGTGCGATGCTGGATATGTTCAAACAAGTAGCGAAGCGTCATGGAGTAGTGAATAAAATCATTTCCGTTCCTACACATCCAAAAAATGATGAGGAGATTGTGCAACTCTACGCCAATGCCATCACCCCCAAAACAAAATTGTTGATGGTCTGTCACATGGTGAATATTACCGGACAGATTTTGCCTATTCGCAAGATTTCCGACATGGCGCATGCACGTGGCGTGAAAGTATTGGTAGATGGTGCCCATGCATTTGCACATTTCCGTTATAATATTCCTGATCTGCATTGTGATTATTACGGTGCATCCTTACACAAATGGCTGAGTGTACCATTGGGCGCAGGTATTCTCTATGTAAAGCGTGAAGAGATCGATCATGTTTGGCCACTGATTGCCGAAGGCGAACGCAAGCCCGGCGATATCTCTCGCCTCAACCATATTGGCACGCATCCGGTGCATACTGATTTAACGATAGAAGATGCGATCGACTATTATCAAATGATTGGTCCCGAGCGAAAAGAAGCCAGATTACGCTACCTAAAAGATTATTGGACTTCCCGCGTGAAAGACATACCAAATATTGTCCTAAACACACCATTGGATGCGGCACGTAGTTGTGCTATTGCGAATGTTGGCATTAAAGGCATGAAGCCGGCTGATTTGGCAAAACAGTTAATGGATCGCTTCAAGATATTTACGGTGGCCATTGATTATAGCAATGTGCATGGTTGCCGCATTACGCCGAATGTGTACACCACCACCGCAGAGTTGGATGCGTTTGTTACTGCATTAAAAACTTTGGCTAGCGCTTAGTTTAAACGATTGGTGAGCTGTTCATCAATCTTCTTGAATAAGTGATAGGGCCTATAGGTACGCCATTCTAGTATCTCCATCAACTCGATGAAGTAATTCAATTTGCGTTTACGAAAATCGTATTGTGTAGCTTCCGGCATATTGAGTGCAACAATCCAGCCTTCAGCATCACTCACTTCTTCATACCATTCTTCATAGTAATCTTTATCACCACTATGAAAATTGAGTACGTTCTCTGTAATTAAGATGAATTTAGAAATGCCTTCCAGCGCCAGCTTTTCCATTACTTCGCGCTTCAGCTCCATGATATCATTCTCAATGGCATCATTCCACTCGCCAATCATTTCAATAATAGCGAAGTGTAATTCGTAATCAACGTAGATTATCTTTAGATAAAGCGTTTTGCTGCCAAAATCATCCCATTGTGGGTGGATATAGTAATTGTACACCGTTTGAGAAAACTCAAACTCACTATAAGTTCTTCCGTAAAAAGGGGAGCGGGGATCTTCTTCCGCTACATAAATATGACGCCAGTTGTAAAATGGTTCCAGATGATGCATTACTGTTCCAATTTCCTTGCGTCAACTGCTTTCTTCACACTGCCATGCGTCAACAAGAGATCCTTAGCTTCTTCATAATTGGTCAAGCCCAATTGTTCCATCACCATGCGCACACCGCGATCTACCAGCTTTACATTGCTCAGCTGCATATTCACCATCTTATTGTCTTCTACACGGCCTAACTGAATCATCACCGCAGTAGAAATCATATTTAGTACCAGTTTCTGTGCAGTACCACTTTTCATTCGGGTACTGCCCGTTACAAATTCTGGTCCTACCACAACTTCAATGGGGTAGTCCGCTACTCTTGATAAGGGACTATTTGGATTGCAACAAATACTACCGGTTGCAATGCCTCTTTTGCGACATTCCTCCAATGCACCAATCACGTAAGGTGTAGTACCACTGGCAGCTAATCCAATCACCACATCTTTATCACTCACAAAAAATTTCTCCAGATCGGCCCAGCCTTGTTCCTTGCTGTCTTCTGCAAATTCTACAGCTTGTGTAATGGCTTTATCGCCTCCGGCAATCAAACCAATCACCAAACCATAGGGTACACCGTAGGTAGGCGGACATTCACTCGCATCTACAATCGCTAAACGACCGCTCGTGCCGGCACCCAAATAAAACAATCGGCCACCGGCCAGCATTTTATCTGCAGCAACAGCCACCAATTTTTCAATCTGCGGAATGGCTTTCTCTACAGCCTGCGGCACCAGCTTGTCTTCGGTATTGATGTTCACCAGAATTTCATCCAGTGTCATTTTCTCCAGATGTCGGTATTTCGAGGGTTGTTCGGTTACCTTAACAAAATTGTTCATGTTCGTCGCTTAACGGTGGTATGCAATCAGTCCGGTCATGGGTGCTTTCAGCACTTTGCCTAACTCCAATTCATAAGTGTTGCAAAGGTCTTGCAATACATCGCGAAAACCAAATGCAATACTGCCTACAAAATGAATCGGCAGAGTCCAGCTTTCGCGGTATTTATAGAGGTGGTTAAAGAAAAAATCGTTTAGTCCGTCTTCGATGATATTCTCAATCATATAATGCCCGCGGTTCTCTGCGAGAAAAATGGCAAAAGAAGCGAGGTAGCGGTTGGCCAAAGGCTTTTTGTAGACGTTCTCCAGAATTTCCACCGGGGTAGTGGTAAAGCGTGCATCAAAACGAGCGCGCAGGTCTTCATCAAATGTTTGATAGAGATAGTACTGCACTACTTTCTTACCCAGATAAGCCCCACTGCCTTCATCGCCCAGCACATAACCAATGCCCGGACTATTCTTGGCAATCTTTTTTCCATCAAAATAGCAGGAATTAGAACCTGTACCCAAAATACAGGCGATGCCTTTTTCCTTGCCACACAAAGCGCGTGCAGCAGCTACCAAATCCGTATTGGCTTCCAGCTTGGCTTTGGGAAACAATTGTTTCAGGGCTTTCTTGATGATGGTTACGTTATTGGGATTGCTGAGTCCGGTTCCGTAGTAATACACTTCCTCAACCGCCACTTTTTTCAGTTTGGGTAGCAGCTCTTTGTTGAGCAGTTCCACAATCTGGGCTTGGTTCAGAAAATAGGGACTGATACCTTGGGTGTAGAGGGTCTTTTTCTTGCCGTTCTGCAGCAGGCACCATTCGCATTTGGTGGCACCACTATCTGCAATCAGTTTCACAGCCATACAGATGGGTTTTGGCAAACATTTCAACCTGCCCCATTCAACATTAATGCAGATATTCGTGTTTGAATGCGACAAGATACAAAGAAGCTGAGTTATGGGAAGTAAAAAAATGCAGGTTTGGTTGCCTCTTTTGCTGGCCGGATTGATGGTGGTGGGCATGCTGATTGGTTATCAGCTGCGCGATAAAACAGCCGGTGTACGCTTTTTCGGCACACAACGCAGGGGCAGTATTCAGGAAGCCATTGATATCATTACCAATAAATATGTTGATCCGGTAAAAGGCGATAGCCTCACCAATCTGGCGATGGAAGAATTGCTGGGCAATCTCGATCCGCATTCGGTCTATATTCCGCCTGCCGACCTCAAGGACTTCAACGAGGAATTGATGGGTAATTTTCAGGGTATTGGCGTAGAATTTCAGCAGTTTCATGATACCGTGCATGTGTTGAATGTGATCAAGGGTGGTCCATCTGAAAAAGCTGGTCTTAAAGTGGGCGATAGGCTGGTAAAAGTGAATGATTCTATCTCACTCGTGAAGATCGATCCCGATCAGGTGCGTAAATATTTGCGCGGTCCCGGTGGATCCTTGGTAAAAGTGGGTTTTGTGCGCAATGGCAAGCTGAATGCTGTGAACATAACCCGTGGCACCATTCCGGTATCTTCTATAGATGCAGCTTATATCGTATCACCGGGTATTGGCTTTATCCGTATCAATAAATTTGCCGAGCGTACGTATGAAGAGTTTATGAGCAATCTGGAGCGATTACAGAAAGCGGGTATGCAGCAACTGATTCTGGATCTGCGTGGCAATGGAGGCGGACTGATGAACGAAGCCACAGATATTGCTGATGAGTTTCTGGATGGTGATAAACTGATTGTGTACACGCAGGGCGATAAGGTATCCAGATATGATTATCGTTGTCAGAAAGAAGGGTTGTTTGAAAAAGGCAAGCTGGTGGTATTGATTGATGAGACTTCCGCCTCTGCCAGTGAGGTATTGACGGGTGCTTTGCAGGATTGGGACAGGGCCACCATTATTGGCCGCAGAAGTTTTGGTAAGGGCCTGGTGCAGCAGCAGTTTCAGTTAAGTGATGGCAGCGCCATGCGTTTAACCATTGCACGCTATTATACACCTTTGGGCCGCAATATTCAGAAGCCTTATGAACAAGGAAAAGAGAAATATCAGGAAGAATTGGCCGAGCGTTTTCATAATGGAGAAGTATTGAAAGCCGATAGCATCAAACAAAAAGGTAAGGCTTATAAAACGCCGGCAGGCAGAACAGTGTATGGTGGTGGTGGCATTACGCCCGATGTGTTTGTGCCTTTGGATACCACCAGCTTGGATGCACCGGCCATGCGTTTCTACAGAAGAAATACACTGGTGAATTTTGTGTATGATTACTATACCAAGCATCAGGGCTTTTTTGCGCAGTTCAAAGATCCTTTGACCATGGCAGTTGGTTTTGTACCCGGCGATGCTGAATGGATGGCTTTGAAAAGTTTCGCTGCGCGCGATAGCATAGCTATGGACGCAGTGAGTGCAAAAGACAAACAAGTATTGCTAAAACGTATGCAGGCCCTGATGGCCAGACAAATCTGGCGCAATGAAGGTTATTTCGAGATTATGAACAGGCAGGATATGGCTGTGCAGAAGGCTTTGCAGGTATTACAGGCGAAAAACTAGGGATTTCTTTACTTTTACGACCAAGGCTGTTGAAACCCCATGGATAAAATCTACATACTGAAGCGCAAAAACTTGTTGCGGGGCCCCTATACTGTGGATGCCCTGAAGCAGAAGGGACTGCATAAGTATGACCTGATCTGGTACAAAGGACTACCGGATTGGACACCTGCGCAGCAGGTAGATGCAGTGCTATCATGCATTCGCGAGGAAAATGGCAACAATGATTCCAACTCTGTATTGAAACGAATCTGGCATTTGTTTGATTAAGTGTAATAGTTATACACAACACAGTTTCAATGCTTTCTAAAAATAATCCCTGAAAAATTTGGTGCGTTTTTGTTTTCACCTATTTTTGCAGTCCCAAAAAACAAGGTAATACTTGATTTAGCGGGTAATGGAGATTCCGTAGCTCAGTTGGTAGAGCAATACACTTTTAATGTATGGGCCCTGGGTTCGAGTCCCAGCGGGATCACAAGCAAAAACTGAACGTCCACATAGTCAATATGTTGGGCGTTCTTTCTTTTTATGGGTAAAACATAGGTAAAACTTTAGGGTGCGATTAACCCTTTTTTGCAGGATGTTCGTAGGTACGCACTTAAAATAAGCTTCCTTGGGTTTCTTTCTTAGGATAAAACACACCAATTATAACAAATGGATTCTTAGATCTTCTTGTGTGCCATTCTTTAGTTGTTCCTAGGAAAAGATATATTTCTTTGCTATCGATAAAATTAACCTCATATTGCTCTCTCACTTTTTCTAACGCTATGGATTCATCTCCTCCAGCAGTTCTTAAACAGTTCCAAAATAAGGCTCCAATTTCCCAATCTTCAATCATCAAACGACTTATCCTGCCTTCATCATCTTTAAAACGATAAAAGAATTTATAAGGTAGTTTCGGTATTAAAGTTTCGGGAGTTTTTTCTGTTGCAAATAGGTCACCTTGTTTCCTTAAATCAAGCCACTCATCTTTCCATTCTCTTTCGTCTTCTTCTATATCAAATCCGACTATTTGTGTTGGCTTAAAAGTGGCTAAGGATATATTCGTAGGGGCTTTAGATTGTTCTATTAACTTAGATAGATTGGTATATACATTTTTTAAGCAAACCTCTTTTCTTAGCAACCAATTTTGTTTAGTATCCAATCTGTTGTGCACAACTAGGTCTCTAAAATCGTAATACTTGGGAGAAT
>DALYHN010000129.1:0-6853 GCA_031970875.1 Chitinophagaceae bacterium | reverse complement strand
TAACCAACCCCGGAGGGGTTGAACCAAATGTATTCAGGAGTTGTACGGGTGGTTCGGCACATCCTCCCCGCAAAACATACTATCTTAGACACATTCAATCCAAGGGTATGGACAGGAAGGGACTTAGCAACGCAGAACTCATCAATTTGTACAAAGCCATTTTGCTGCCTCGCATGATTGAGGAGAAAATGCTGGTACTACTTCGTCAAGGAAAAATCAGTAAATGGTTCAGCGGTATTGGTCAGGAAGCCATTGCTGTTGGCGCTACGCTAGCGCTGGAAACCGATGAATGGATCATGCCACTGCATAGAAATCTTGGGGTGTTTACATCTCGTCAAATGCCGCTGCACAAACTCTTCATGCAATGGCAGGGTAATAAAGACGGTTATAGCAAGGGACGCGAAAGAAGTTTTCACTTCGGTACGAAGGCGCATCATATCTGTGGCATGATCTCGCATCTAGGTCCGCAGTTAGCGATTGCTGATGGTGTTGCATTGGCGCATCAATTAAGACAAGAACAAAAAGTATCCTTGGCATTTACAGGTGATGGTGGTACCAGTGAAGGTGATTTTCATGAAGCGCTGAATGTGGCTGCTGTCTGGGGCCTGCCGGTGATCTTCATCATTGAAAATAATGGCTATGGTTTGAGTACACCTGTGAATGAACAATACAAATGCGAAAGCCTGGTGGAGAGAGCAAAGGGTTATGGCATGGATGGTATTCGCATTGATGGGAATGATTTGCTGACGGTGTTTGATACAATTCGCGGTGTGCGTGATTATTGTATTCGCGAGCAAAAACCTTACTTGATTGAGTGCATGACTTTCCGCATGCGCGGACATGAAGAAGCCAGTGGTACGAAATATGTACCTAAAGAATTGTTTGAAGAATGGGGTAGAAGAGATCCGGTGAAAAATTATGAGCAGCAACTCATCGCTGGCGGGGTACTGACTGAAATGCAGATTGCCGACATCCGCAATGAACTGCGTATCTATATTGAAACTGAATTGGAGACTGCTTATCAAGCACAAGCATTAACACCTGATACTGCAGAAGAAGTAGCTGATGTGTTTGCACCTGTGGTGCCGAATACTGCAGCCATCCTACGTGATCAAGCAAATAGCGAAGGAAGAGAATTGCGTTTTGTGGATGCCATTCAGGAAGCGATGCGACAAAGCATGCAGCAACATCCTGAATTGGTTTTGATGGGACAAGACATTGCTGAATACGGTGGGGCATTCAAAATCACCGAAGGCTTTGTGCAAGAATTTGGTAAAGCACGTGTGCGTAATACACCCTTGTGTGAGAGTGCCATCATTGGTTCTGCTTTAGGCTTGAGTCTAAAAGGATTCAAGAGCATGGTGGAAATGCAGTTTGCAGATTTTGTGAGTGTAGGCTTTAACCAAATCGTGAATAATCTGGCGAAGATTCATTACCGCTGGGGACAAAACGCTGATGTTGTTGTGCGTATGCCAACAGGCGCAGGAGTTGGTGCTGGTCCCTTTCATTCGCAAAGCAATGAAGCCTGGTTTGCACATGTGCCGGGATTAAAGATTGTGTATCCATCCAATCCGCATGATGCAAAAGGTTTGTTGATTGCCGCTTTCAACGATCCTAACCCCGTGCTTTACTTCGAGCACAAAGCTTTGTACAGAAGTGTGAGTGGTTTGGTGCCCGAACAATATTATGAAGTACCCATCGGCAAAGCAGCAACCATACAAACAGGATCTGATATTACCATCATTACCTATGGTGCAGCTGTGCATTGGGCGAAAGAATATGTGGCTGCTCATCCGGAAATCAGTGCAACCATTCTCGATCTGCGTAGTTTGGTACCATTGGATTATAACGCAATCCGCACTGCCGTGCAATCAACTGGTAAGGTGCTGATTCTGCATGAAGACAATTTGTTTGGTGGTATCGGTGCTGAAATCAGTGCATGGATAAGCGAACATTGTTTTGAATTATTGGATGCACCTGTGTTGCGTTGCGCTTCTTTGGATACACCTATTCCATTTAATATGGATTTGGAGAAAAATTTCTTGGCTAAATCACGCTTGCATGCAACCGTACAACAATTGATGCAATACTAAGATGGGCCGCTTTGAACAATTGATCACTGTTACAGAAGCACATTGCGATGCCTTGCAGCACGTGAACAATGTGGTCTATGTGCAATGGTTGCAGGATATTGCTGCGGCACATTGGAACAGCAAAGTGCCTGCTGATATCAATGCATCTGTTGTGTGGATGTTGCGTAAATGGGAAATCGAATACAAAGCACAAGCTTTTCCTGATGATGTATTGCGCATCGATACTTGGACAGGAAATCATAGCGCTGTTACTTGGGACAGACATTTTACTATCACTCGTGTGGTAGATAATCAAACCATACTGACTGCAACCAGTGTGTGGATATTGATTGATCAACAAATAGGTAAGCCCAAGCGGATTGATGAAGCTATCCTCAATGTATTAGCATAAAAAAAGCGCATCATTGATGCGCTTTTTTTAGTTCGTTATTTACTGCCTGGGCGTTTGTAACGAATAGGTGGTGCTGGTTCTTTCTTCAACTCAATACCTTTTGTAGGCATCAGTTTCAGCGCTTCCTGAACCGCACGTTCAAGTTGTGGGTCTCTGCCTTCCAGCAATGCTTTAGGATCATAGGCCACTTCAATATCTGGACTAATACCTTCTGCTTCAACTGCCCACTGTCCGTCTGTATCAAAGAAGCCACCACGTGGTGCTACCATTCGGCCACCATCAATAAAAGGAGGTGTATCCCAAGTGCCCACTAATCCGCCCCATGTTCTGGTACCCACGAGCGGACCAATCTTGGCCTTCTTGAACATGTAAGGCAACAAGTCGCCACCCGATCCTGAGTTCTCGTTTGCAATCATCACTTTGGGTCCCCAAATACCAGACATTGGTGTTGTAGATACTTTATGACCAGCCACACGATTGTTGAAATAACCGAAGAGTTGTCTGTTCAGGATATCAATCATGTAGTCAGCAGCAGAACCACCACCGTTGTTTCTTTCGTCGATAACAGCACCTTGTTTTTCCTGTTGCGAGAAATAATATCTGTTGAAATAAGTATAACCTGGATTGCCTGTATTGGGTACATATACATAGGCGAGTTTTCCATCAGACAGTTGATCCACTTTTCTGCGGTTGTTTTCTACCCATGCACGAGAACGTAAGCCACCTTCATTGGCAACTGGTACAACTGTGATCAATCTCGAGCCATCCAAACCCGGCTTACTATTTACGCGAATTTTCACTTGTCTGTTAGCAGTGCCTTCAAACAAACTGAATAGATTCATGTCTGCAGTCAAAGGCTTACCATCTACTTCTACGAGATATTCGCCTTCTATTACATCCATACCTGGTCCGCTCAATGGTGCACGTAATTCCGGATTCCAGTTTTCACCTGTATAGATTTTTTTGATGCGGAAATAACCATTGTCTTTTTCATAATCAGCACCTAATAAGCCAACAGGAATACTTGGCACTTCGGGAAAATCACCACCGGAAGTATAGGAGTGTCCCACAGAAACTTCACCACCAAGGATATCGATGATGTAGTTAAGGTCTGAGCGATGTTTTACATGCTGCAACCAAGGCTTATACCAATCGTAAATTTTATCCCATGGTGCACCGTGCACATTATCAACATAAAGAAAATCGCGCTGATAGCGCCAACCTTCCCGATAGATTTGTTCAGCTTCCATAGCGGGATCAACATATACACGCATACCTTCTGTGGCTAATCTGCCCTCGCCGGGTCTGGGCGGTGCTGCAGTATTCACTACAAACCAACCACCACCATTTCTGATGAGCATATTTTTTCTGTCGTGCGCAGTAGATGCATACAATATGCCGCGAGAGAATTCTGTTGCCTTTCTTTCTTTGAATGAATAACGAGATAGAACCGCGCCAGGCTCGTTGGCAACAGATTCTGCATAGAAAATAGTGCCTTCAGGTCCGGGATATAAAGCAGCATAATCTCTTGCTGGTATGGGCAGGGCCAAGATGCGTTGTGATAGGCCATCGAAATCAATCTTCACTTTTACTGCGCTTGCAGCTGGTGCAGCAGGTCGCGATGCTTTCGATGTATCTGTTGATTTTACAGGCTCTTCGTCAGATCTGGGTTCCAGTGGCGAAGTGGTTTCTTTTGCTAACACAGCTACATACAAGCTTCTGTTAACCGGATAATTATAACTACTCATGTCCAACCAACCGGATGCTAAACCATAATCTGTGCTAGCAAGGAAATAAAGGTATTTACCACTTTCATCCCATTGTGGATCGATTGCATCAGAAAGTGCATCACTGATCATACTGGCTTTACCTGTTTCAATATTGTACACTTTCACCGCTTTAAACTGATTCTCCTGAATCTGTACATAAGTCAGCCATTTACTATCGGGCGACCAAACAGGATTCATGGTTCTATTGGGGTGCGCCAGTTTATCAGTGTCGGCAATTTTCGCTGTGCCGGTTGCTAGATCAACCAACCAAATATTGTAATCAGTATCTGTGCATGCGATGTATTTTCCATCTGGCGACCAAGTTGGTTTGAAATAAAACTTCTTGTTTGGAATGGCATAGGCTTTTGGCGCTTGCAATCCGGATTGATCTGCCACCATCAACTGATACTCACCACTCGCATCAGAGAAATAAGCAATCTTACTGCCATTTGGCGACCAAACAGGATAACGTTCTGCTGATCCGGGTGAACGCGTGATATTACGCCAGTCTCCATTCTCTTTAGGTACTGTAAATATTTCACCGCGTGTTTCAAACAATGCCCTCTTGCCTGTTGGTGATAAGCTTGCATTGATTAATGCATTGGGTGTGACATTATTCCATCTTGGTCTGCCCCAGTTTAAATCAGCTGCTGCATTGATTACAAGTGGATTGGTTTTACCTGATGCAATATCTAGTGAGTGTAGCCTACCACCTTGTTCATACACAACAGATTTTTCTCCAGCTGCAATATTCTTTACATCAAAATCTTTGTGGAAAGTCCACTGCTTTTGTTGCTTGGTTTTTGGATCATAAGACCAAACATTGGCCGCATAGTCTTGTTCAGAAATAAAGAAGATCGATCCATTCACCCAAACAGGTGCAGTATGTCTTTCGCGATTGCCTTGTACTGTTTTGACTGTCTCCTTTGTTTTGAAATCGTGAATCCAAATAGGTTGTGCTTGTCCGCCACGATAATTGCGCCATTCAGGATCCCAGAATTGATAAGGTTGGTATGCGATGTAGCGACCATCTTCAGACAAACTACCTACATTACCGAAGGGCAGTACTAATGATTCTGGCGTACCACCGTTCACACTGACTTTAAAGAATTTGGTATTGGCAGTAGGATAGCCTTCTCTTGCGGATGTAAATACCACTGCTTTACCATCTGGCGTCCAGCATTGAGTGATATCCGCTCCGGGATGCCATGTCAATCTTTTGGGTGCACCTCCAGCGATTGGCACGATATAAACATCGGTATTGCCATCGTATTGACCGGTAAATGCCACCCATTGTCCGTCTGGACTGATGCGCGGATTGGTTTCAGCACCAACAGCAGCAGTGAGTCTGCGTGCATCACCGCCATTGCGGTCAACCACCCAGAGATCATCGGCATGTACAAATGCAATATGTGTTTTGGATGCGCTGGGCTGCCTAAGTAACATAGTGCCCTGTGCATACGTAGCGTGAATACCCATCAGCCCCGTGCATAGCACACAGGCTTTGAGCAGAAGTTTTGGTATCATGTGTCTTGATTTGGACAATCAATTTACCAAATTCCTGCTGCTGTTGACAATATTTATGGATGATAGGTCTTCACTGCATTTTTCAATACATCTGCCTTGTAGAACAATACATCTTTGAATTGTCCCTTGGTATACATAGCTGCTTGATTGGTGAAATAAGGCGATGCAGGATCGCTACTATTACCACCTGCTAAGACAGATTTTGCTCGCAATTTTTTACCAAACTCCACTGCAGCAATAAAGCTGTTGCCATTAAAGCCATAACGTTTCTTGGTATTGTTTGCATACCGACTATTAAAAGAAGGCAGTGAACCCCAAGTAGATGAAACAAAGCCTACAGGTAAGCTGGCTGCTTTATCATCGTACTGCAAATCAATAGCACCATTCAAACGTTGAAAGCGATTGATTTCGCCCAATGGCATATTCCATGTGCCATGCTGCTTTACCAATTGATTGATCGTATTCTGAAAAGTCTTGAGCAATTCTTGTGGTGCAACTGTGGCAGCAAATTTTCTGGTACGTGCTACCTGATCATCATCACCTTGTTCAATGTACACTTGTTGTATCGCACGAGATAATTGAAACTGCGCCCACTCAACAGCCAATGTGGTGGCAACAGAATTTTCATTGCTGCGATAATCCCATGCAAGCATTACTTTCATCGGTTCTGCCAATACTTGTTTGGTAGCATCATCAGCACCATCGTATGCTTTTACCAATGCCGGTACCAAAATTTCAAAGGCAGTTAAGTAAGTGTCGTAACCAGCTGCAATCATTTGTTCTAAGCTAAACTTGTCCTGTTTACTCAAAACACGCACAGCATTTAGTCCGCGGAAATTCTCACCATCAGGCGCCATATAAGGTGGATAGGCATTGCGATTGGGGCTATTGCTGCCTGCAACTGTAAACGGTGTGGAGTTACAGTTCTGTAGCCAACCATTACTAGGATTAATGACTTGTATGGTTGCTGTAGCAGGATGCAATCCCTTCCATTCAGTTTTGGAAGTGCTGCCATCTACTGCTTTGCCCCAATCATAAGCAGTATCACGTATGGGCATGAAATTGCCATGCCA
>DALYHN010000128.1:0-6879 GCA_031970875.1 Chitinophagaceae bacterium | reverse complement strand
AAAAGACAAGGGAAAGACTGGAAAATCGTTAGAATCGTCAGCTATGACCACTAACATTTTTGCCAATGAATGGATGTCTCTTGGCTGTTTTTATTCGTTTCATCAAGATCAGCAAATTTCGTTTCTTATCTTTAGGCAAACAATCTTGTTATGTCTTCACTATCCACTAAAACAAAACAAGGCATCCGTATCGGCCTTATCTTATTAATACTGGCTATCCTGTTGATCACCAACTATACAGAAATCAAATCTGGCTTTATAGACGTCTGGAACAGCACTAGATAAATTAACTGAATAGTTCATGAACACAAATCAAGATGAACGCATCGCCAAGATGTCTTTTGCATCTGCCTATCCACACTATGTTGCCAAAGTAGAGAAGAAAGGCAGAACTGTGGCAGAATTACATGCTGTGATTCAATGGCTAACCGGCTACTCAGACAAAGCCTTGCAACAACACCTTAACGCCAAAACTAATTTTGCAGATTTCTTTCAAGAAGCCACGCTCCACCCCAACGCATCACTCATCACCGGCCTCATCTGCGGCATTCGTGTAGAAAATATTGAAAACCCGCTCACCCAACAGGTTCGTTATCTCGACAAACTGGTAGACGAGCTGGCCAAGGGTAAGTCGCTGGAAAAAATTATGCGAAAATGATAGGTTATTGAATATTGATTATTGTTAATTGATTATTGTTGATTGGCTTTTATTCATGCCTATTTCTGATACTTCAAAGTGCTTAAAGATAGTAGCTCAGTTCACTTTGCTTTATTACATTAGTTTGCCACACAAATAGCATCAGCGGTTTGCTAGCTTTAATAGTAGCGCAGTCCCCCCACTCATAGCAGAGGTATAAAAAAGTCCATAAAAGGTTTATCTTTCGCCAAATAGAAAAACTGCAACCCCCTTATACAAGTTGATGCAGTTGCAGCACATTTTCACAATGCAGGTTTAGTGGGTCTGCAGTTAATTTCGTTGCTGAATTGGACGAACTTCTACGCTACCGTCTTCAAGTAAAATTGGACACCCTTTTGCCATTTCTACTGCACCATCAATATCATTTGCCTGTACGATTAAATACCCCCCAACCATTTCATTTCCCGTAGCATACAAACCATCAGCAACAATTTTTTGAGTGCCTTTTACATACTTGCCTGATACCTGAAGCGCATCACCTCCGGCAAGCATGCCTTTTTCAGCAAGCCCCTGCATCCAATCATTCCAGGTTTGAATGACGTCCATAGCTTCTCGCGATTTTGCCGTGGCAATATGGGTATTACCACCTCTGAATAAAAGCATAAATTTTTCCATTGTACTTTGAATTTTCGTGATTAATTTACTTTTGTAGTCCAAATTTGCATTGTTAAAACGAATAAATCTAGTAGGACACTTTAAATGTGATAGTATGAAAAACAATACTAATATTGATAATCAATTAGATAACTCAGATAAAAAAAAGATTTTTGATGAATACACCTGCCCTGTAACCGCCACAATGAAAGTATTGGGTGGCAAATGGAAGCCAATACTCATCAATGCCATTTACCATACGTCGCCTGCGAGGTTTGGAGAATTAAAGAGAAGTGTGGTGGGCATTACACAATCCATGCTCGCATCACAGTTAAGAGAGTTAGAAGATGATGGCATTATCAAAAGAAAAATTTATGCAGAAATTCCGCCAAGAGTAGAATACACGCTGACTGAATTTGGGCTCAGTTTATCGCCAATTATTTTATCAATGGCAGAATGGGGAAAGCTATATTGGCTGAAGAATGAAGCTAAAAGGCCATTAAAACAGCGCGCTTCAACAAAGAAATTAGCACAGAAGGAGGCTTGAGGAAATTGCTGATCTTTTTTTTGCATCCGTCTATCTGAATGAAGTGATCCAATGGCTAAGGGCTATTGAATATTGATTATTGTTAATTGATGATTATTGATTGTCTTGCCTAACTATTAATTAATAATTTTTAATTCTTAATTATTCCCTGAATTCATCACATTCTTCCCAACCCAATCCATCTTTTCCCTATCATTACTATATAAATCAACATGAAGGCGGATTTGATAACTAATCGAATACACCAATGAAAATCACTTATCCCCGACCGAATAATGAAGCTGCCAGAGCAATGGCTGTTATGGAATTGGATTTGGACTATACAGAACTGTCCGATATGTTCAAGGACTTAGCCAGGCTTGCCGCACGGATTGCAGGCACTGAAATTTCATTGGTAAACCTGATTGACACTTACACGCAGTGGACTATTGCCAATCATGGTTTGGCGATTGAGCAAATGGCAAGAGAAGATTCTGTTTGTACCTATACCATTACAACGCCGGAAAGCTTCGAGATAAAAATGCTCAGTAAAGATGAACGCTTTCAGGATAAATTCTATGTGAGTGGCGATCCCTACCTTAACTACTATTTTGGCATCCCATTAAAAACAAGTCACGGACTCAATTTAGGCGCACTTTGTGTGATGGATAAGCAGCCCAAGGATATAAGTCCGGAAAAAATTGAGCTGCTGAAAATTGTAGCGAATGAAATTGCCAACAGATTACTATCCCTAAAAACTTTACAAGACCTGCGTAATCAGGTAAAAGCAGCTAAACAGGCTAAACAGAAAGTAGCACATGATATTCGTGGTCCGCTGGGTGGCATCATCAATTTGGCGCAACTGCTGGCAACTGAAGGCAAAACCTATCAAATTGATGAAGTGATCGATTTTGTGCAGATGATTTATAAAGCCGGGCACTCTTTATTGGATCTCTCTACGGAGATTCTGCATAATGAGGACAGAAATGCGCAACAAAAATCTGATACACTCACGCTGCAGCAATTCAAAGAAAAACTCATTCGCTTATACGAACCACAAGCTTTGAATAAACAAATTCAGCTATCTGTACAAATAGCCGACAATGCAGATCAATTTCAATTTCCTAAAAACAAATTGTTACAGATAGCGGGCAATCTCATTACCAATGCCATCAAATTCACAGACAATGAAGGGAAAGTGGATGTTTTGCTAAATGCGCAAAAAACTTCCGAGCAAGAACAGTTGTTCATCACCATTTCTGATACAGGTATCGGTATGGATGCTGCTGCTGCTGATGAAATACTCAATGGTGTAAAAGATAGTGGTATGGGCACAGCCGGTGAAGCCGGGTACGGATTCGGATTACCATTGGTGAAGCGTTTGGTAGAAAGTCTGGATGGAAAGATGACCATTGAATCGGCTCTAGGCAAGGGTACTATATTTCAAATAACCATTGCCTACCCTGTCAATATAGACAATTAATTATTCGGATAATGGCAGGGCTTGCCTTTCTGCGGCCCTCCACCATCTTCCGCACGCTTACAAATGGGCGGGATAGATTTATAGGCTACAGAATCTGCTTTCAACTCATCCGCATCAAAACCAGCGCCTGTGATGGCTTCCTTAATTTGATCAGCCGTTACACGATCTGGCAAATATTGTAAGCGTATTTCTCCTTGCAGCAGGTTAATCTTCCATTGCAGAATACCACTTTCAAAATTGGATTTGTTCTCGACTGTGAGGTAACGCTCTAGCGCTTGCTGACAAGGCCAGCATTTTAAATTATTCGACTTGATGGTTACCCATGTTGCTTTGGCCGACATTACTTGCGCATCAGCATAATACGCAAAAAGCATACACACAAAAAACATGACTATCTTTTTCATAACCTAATCACTTTTTGCTTTTGCCCTGCCTACGCCGAGGCTTCGGCAGGCAGGCATTTGACTTTTTGCTTTTGCCCTGCCTACGCCGAGGCTTCGGCAGGCAGGCTTTTGACTTTTAACTTGGTGATTTATCATTCAAAGCCTCCGCGAAAAATGGAGGCAAGCTTTTCACTTTTTGCTTTTGCCCTGCCTACGCCGAGGCTTCGGCAGGCAGGCATTTGAATTTTGCCTTTATCACTTAGCCCATTCCGCAGGATTCTTGCGCCAATCCAACAACAAAGATTCCTGCTCTGCACTAATGATTCCTTTCTCTAACCCAATCTGCACCAATTGCGCATAATTAGTCAATGAAATAAATGGCACACCAGCCTGCGCAAATGCATCAACAGCTGCATCAAATCCATAATTGAAGATAGAGATCATCCCCACTACTTCTAATCCAGCTTTGCGCAACACTTCCACCACTTGTAAACTACTTTTACCTGTAGAAATCAGATCCTCTATCACCACTACTTGTTGTCCGGCTTCATAAAAACCCTCAATCTGGTTACCCAAACCATGCTCTTTTGGTTTTGGTCTTACGTAGATATAAGGCAGTTTCAACTGATCAGCAGCCAATGCGCCCCAGGCAATACCTGCCGTAGCTACACCAGCCAGCATGGCTGCATCGCCAAACTCTTCAAAAATCACATTGCACATTTCACTTTTTACAAAATCACGCACATAAGGAAAGGACAATAACTTTCGGTTATCACAATAAATCGGACTTTTCCAGCCGCTGGCCCAAGTAAAAGGTTGGGCCGGACTCAATTTAACCGCACCAGATTGTAAGAGTTTCTCCGCAATAGCTTTTTCGTTGGTCTTCATGCTGCGAAGGTAATTCTTCAGCTTTGTGTGTGGTTTGGCTTATTCGACTTATTTTCAACATCTCAACATGGCCAATAAAACCTTAATAGCTGCCGGCGGACTCGTTGAAAACGAGCTAGGACAAGTCCTGATGATTTTCCGCAGGGGCAAGTGGGATCTCCCCAAAGGCAAACTTGATCCACACGAAAGCATTGAGGAGTGTGCTTTAAGAGAAGTACAGGAAGAAACCGGGATACAGGAAATCACCATGGGAAAGTTCATTTGTACCACCTCCCATGAGTATTACGACAAATGGTTACAGCAAGATGTTGTCAAAGAATCGCACTGGTATCATATGCTTGCTAGCTATACAGAGCAATTAGTGCCACAAACAGAAGAAGATATTACCGAAATACGCTGGGTATCGTCCAGAGAATGGCCAACACTATTGGCCTTGAGCTACCCAACCATTCAACAAGTATTTCGCGAAGCAGGATTGATTTAAGCATTGTTAATACCATCATAAAGGCATACGCTTACTATGGAATATGATGGCATTTGTATCTAACTAACTAACATGCGAACCTTCACCACACTATTGATCTTTCTAAGCCTTCAAAGCATGGCACAGCAAGGTCCAAAGTGGCGTAAAATCGACGACGCCGCACCTTGGCCCAAAAGTTATAACTATCAACTACTAAGTATACGCGATACACTCTGGGTATTACACCCACGTGGCACATGGTATAGTACAGACGGCCAAAAATGGACAGCATCAGTATTAAGCAATCCTATCTACAATCATGCTTTTCTGGATTATGTTTTCTTCAATAACCAGTTACTAGGATTAGGTTATTTCAAAGGCAATATTGAGCAATTCCAATTCAAGCCCATCATCTTCAGCTCTAGCAATATGCGCACTTGGGATACCCTTTCTAAAGCCAGCAGATTGCCACAGAGATTTTTCTATCATCCATTTGCATTTCAACACCAGCTTTGGATCATTGGCGGTGAAGACAAACAAACCAGCTATGCAGATATTTGGAAAAGCAGTAACGGTGTGCAATGGCAACAGGTAATAAAAGATGCCCCTTTTGGTAAACGCAGCAATAGTCAAATTGTAATGCTCAAAGACCGATTATATCTATTGAACAACGATGTTTGGACTAGCACAGATGCCATACACTGGGAAAAGCTGACAGATGCGATTGTACCCGGACAAGAAATCTTCGGTTATACAGCTGTTGTTTGGAAAGAACATATCTGGCTCTTGGGCTGTAACAGAAATGGTCGATTTTCAAGTGAAGTCTTGTACAGCAAGGATGGCAAAAAATGGCAGGCTGCAAGTGCTCCATGGTCGCCTCGTGGTGGTGTAGCGGCAACAGTATTTAAAGGGAAAATCTATCTAACAGGCGGCAAGTATGGCGGCACACCTGATCATACAGAATTTATCTACAGCAATGATTTATGGGTGCTGGAATAGAAATTATTTGCGCTTCAATACAGCCACAGTTAAGCGACTTACACAAACTAGTTTATCACGTTCATGTGTAATGCGGATATCCCAGACCTGCGTAGTAGCACCAATATGAATGGGCTTGGCGGTTCCGGTTACTACTCCACTCCTAACACTACGCACATGATTGGCATTGATCTCCAAACCCACGCACATAAACTTTTCATGATCCACAGTTAAAGCTGCACCAACACTACCCAAGGTTTCTGCTAAAGCCACAGATGCATCACCATGCAATAAGCCATAAGGTTGATGCGTACGATGATCCACAGGCATGGTACCACGAATAAAATCATCACCGATCTCTGTGAACTGCATGCCCAAGTGTTCACCTAATGTATTTTTTCCAAGGTGTTGAAACTGTTCTACGGTAAGACCTTTATGAAACCAAATAGACATAGGTCAATGATTGAATGATAGAATGATTGGATGAGTGAATGATAGAATGGTGAATGATTAGTAATACAATTCAAGAACAATGATTGTTTAGTAACCAAAACACAATTGACAATTGATAATCAACAATAGACAATTAACAATAATCAATCAACAATTCTACTTCGCGTTGGGGTAAATGTCTTTACGCACAGGTGCTGGCAAAAATGCAGAAGCATCACCGCCGTTGCGTATCACATCACGCACCAGTGTGGATGCCACAGAAGTATATTGTGGTGAGCAAGTCAGGAAGATAGTTTCTATCTGCTGATCCAGACTGCGGTTCATATCGGCGATGACCTTTTCGTATTCAAAATCGCTTACATAGCGAATACCACGCAGGATAAATTTCGCCCCTACATGGCGGCAACATTCAAT
>DALYHN010000127.1:0-6909 GCA_031970875.1 Chitinophagaceae bacterium | reverse complement strand
CGCTCATATTCATCCTAAAGCGTTTATTAAAAGTATAACCACCCCAGGCACTGGCCTCATACTCCTGTCTGTCGGCAATATTCAACCAAGTGATGGTGGTAACGCCGCCACCAATCAGGTTACGTATGGTATTGAACACATTCTTAATGCGGTTATACCCCAATGAGCTATTGATATAGTATTTCCCTTTGATCAAACTAAAATTCCAATCAATATTATCAGCCAAAGAAGGAAGCAGATAAGGGTTACCATATCGAATATTGTATGGATCACTATAATCAATATTGGGATTGAGTTCGCCAATACCCGGACGACGAATCGTAGCACGATACACCAATGCCGTATTCATGCTCTTGCTAAACTCTTTTCGAATGGTTGCATTGGGTAATACATTCCAGTATTTATTGGCTGTATTGGTAGCATTTCCCTTAACGATATCAAAATACATATCAGTAAACTCTGCTTGTGCACCAAGATTGATACGCCACTCGTTTGGCAACTTGAAATTCAAACCAGCCCTTACAGTAAACACTTGCTGATAAAACCAGAAATCATTGCTTAATGCATCATTGGGTACCATCACCCCATCTAGCTTGCGTAGAAAATTGGTGTTAAGGGTATTGTGAAAATTGCTCTTGGTATAAGTGAGTCCGGTAGAAAAACTATTGCCTTGCTTTTTAAACGGACGGTCATAATTCAATCTAAATGACCAACTATTACTGATATTATTGAAGAACTGTGATTGTGTTGAATCTACACCGGTTGGCAATAAACTACCATTCAGAAATTGCTGAAAGAAATCTCGATCATTATCATTCTTGCCGGCATTGGCCAAAGCCATCAAGCGCAACACTTCACCTGCCTTTTTACCACGCAAGGTATATGTGAGGTTTAATCCATGCCCATAGCCCATTCCATTACTAGCATTCTCGCGATTACTCACTCTCCAGATATCACCAAAACGATTGATATTGGTAAATCTTGTACGACTATTGTTATCAAAAAAGTTCAGGTTGCCATTGTACGTAAAACTCAGGTTTTGTCGCTTATTCAGCTCATACTCTAATTGTGTACGCCAGTTAGGCCGTAAATTCTTATTCTCAAAACTTCCATCCGTATGGAATCGATTACTGGAATCTTTATAGATATTCTCACGACGAGAATAGCTACTGCCCACAAATTGACTTGCACCAACATTCACTGTATTGGTGAAAGAAATTTTTTGATTGCGATAGCTGAGGTTAAGACCGAGATTGGCTTCTCCTCGAGTACCTGCTGTTAAGTTCACTCTACCAATCCAACCAATTTTACCTTTCTTGGTAACGATATTGATTACACCGCCTGTCTCTGTTGCATATTGCGGTGGCGGGTTGGTCATAATCTCTACTTTCTCAATACTACTGCCGGGCATACTTTCCAACAAGTCCTGCAACTGCTGCGCAGTTAATTCAGTAGGCTTATCATCAATCAAAATTTTGGGTTCCTTTCCCTTCAACAATATTCTACCATTTGGATCATTATTGATCAATGGCATATTCTTCAAAATCTCTGCTGTAGATGCACTGCTATTCAAAGCACTCTCGCCCACATTGTAGGTGATTTTCCCATCTTTGTTTTCAATCAGTGGCTTCTCTGAATAAACCACTACATCCATTAACTGATTGGACGCGGTATTTAGCTTGATATCGCCCAGATTAAAATCATATCGCTCGGCACGCAAGTAAATGCTATCCATTTCCAGCGTAGCATAACCCATTACCTGTACACGAAGCTTGTAATACCCCATGTCTAATTTCAAAAACTCAAAACTGCCATTCTTATCAGATACCTGCTGATAACGTTTAAGGCTATCTGTACGATTGATGAGTGCCAGAGTAGCAAAGCCTACTGGCTTATTGGTTTGTCCATCCACCAAGACACCGGTTACAATACCCAATGCTTTACGCAGCTCAGTATTGTCTGACTGGGCTGTTGATTGAATAAGGGTCAATGCAAGTAAGAAGGCTAAACAGTATCTCATCACTGGATATAAAATTAACCCGCAAAGCTGGCTCTGCTTATTTTTTTTGACGAATGGACGGCTATTTTTGCCGCCAAATAAACCTGCATGGTCATTTTATACGGAATACCCAATTGCGATACAGTGAAAAAAGCCAGAACTTGGCTAGATCAGCATAAGATCAGTTATCAATTTCACGATTTCAAGCAATCTGGGATTGAAGCCAAAAGCATTCAGCGCTGGATTGATGCGATGGGTATAGAGATTGTACTCAATAAGAAAAGTACTACCTGGCGAGGATTGGATGCAACGCAACAAGCATCAGCAAGCAACACCAAAAAAGCTATTCAATTGATGCAGGAGCATACCAGCCTGATCAAACGACCAGTATTGGAAAAAGATGGACAAGTATTGGCAGTAGGATTTGACGCAGCCAAATACAGTAGCTTATTTTAATAGCTGCTGCAGCGTTTTAATTAAGTCTGGACCACGAAGGTTCTTGGCAACGATAACACCCTTGGGATCTACCAGAAAATTCTGCGGAATACTCTCCACACGATATTGCTTGGCAACAGCATTGTCCCAATACCTAAGATCGCTTACATGTGTCCAAGTAAGGTTATCATCTTTAATAGCTTTCAACCAACGATCGCGACTCTGATCTAGAGACACACCTAATACAGTAAAGTTTTTGTCCTTGAACTGCTGATATGTAGCTACTACATTGGGGTTTTCATCGCGACAAGGTCTGCACCAACTCGCCCAGAAATCAACCAGTACATATTTACCACGCAGTGAACTCAGGGAAACAGGATTATTGGCCGTATCGTTCTGTGTAAAATCCAAAGCCGGCAAACCAATGGCACCTATCTTGGCATCAGCAATGGTTTCTTGTAATAACTGTGCGAAGAAGCCTGTCTTAGCTGCTGGCTGTAATTCGTTGTAGGCAGTTTCTAATTCCAGTGGCGAATCGAATAATTTATTGATTGCATAAAGTACAAATGGACTTACAGGTGATGCAGGTTTCTCCTTTACGAAGTTGGTAGCAGTGATCAATACTTTGCCGATAGCTTTTTCATACTCGCCAATGAGTAATTGTCGCTTACCCATATCCTGCTCTTTTTGTAATCTAGCAGAAAGCTTACCCAGTGTATCTTTCAGCGGAGTAAATCTTTGCTTATACAAAGCATAATCATCATTTGCTGTAGAACCTTTTACGGTGGCGGCATTCCATTTAGCACCATCTGCAGCAATCGTCACTTGATCGCCGGGCGCTAAAAACATATCGATTATTTTCTTCTGTTGCTTCAGTTCCAGCTGAACCAATGTAGGCGAGCTTAGGTTGAAGTTAGCGTTGAATGCACCCTTCACCAATTTAGCACTAGACAGTTCCTTTCCCTCTGCATCAGACAATAAAACTGCCGCACCTTCTGGAATGTTTTTCAGGGTTGCTTTCAATTGGTTTTGCTGAGCCATCAGACTGAATGGCAAAAGTGCTGCAACAACAAGGATAATTCTCATGGTTATTTTGAATGACGATTTCTAAGTACTTCGATTACTTCCTGCAAAGTATGCCCTTTGGCGTTAAGCAAAAGCAAATAATGGAAGAGTAAATCGGCAGCTTCCCCTAAGAAAAGCTCCGTATTATCATCCTTTGCTTCAATTACCAGCTCAACAGCCTCTTCCCCAACCTTTTGTGCCACTTTATTGATACCCTTGGCAGAAAGCTTGGCCACATAGGATTCTTCAGGAGAGGCTTTTCTTCTAAGATTGATGATATCCTGCAGGTAAAACAGAAAATCTTCTGAATGATTTCTTTCATTCCAACAAGTGTCTGCTCCAGTATGACAAACCGGACCAAGGGGATGCGCCTTAATCAGCAGGGTATCTTTATCACAGTCCACTGCCATAGATTTCAATTCCAGAAAATTGCCACTTTCTTCACCTTTTGTCCATAAACGTTGCTTACTTCTGCTATAAAAAGTGACTTTACCAGTGCGTTGTGTTACATCAAGCGCTTCCTGATTCATAAAGCCCAGCATCAATACTTTTTGCGTCTGAATATCCTGCACAATAGCTGGTACTAGTCCGTCTGCATATTTTGAGAAATCAACTTGCATAATCATTGTTTATAATCGTACAGAAATACCCTCCTGTCTCAAATACTGTTTCAATTCCGGAATACCGATTTCCTTGAAATGAAAAATACTGGCTGCCAATGCCGCATCTGCTTTTCCTGTGGTGAATACATCTGTAAAATGTTCCATGGCACCACCACCGCCGCTGGCAATTACAGGCACTGGCAACAACTCACTCAAAGTTCGGGTGATTTCCAATGCAAAACCCTGTTTGGTGCCATCATGATTCATGGAAGTGAGCAATATTTCCCCTGCACCCAAGTCCACAGCCTGCTTGGCCCAATCAACACAAAGCATATCTGTTTTCGTTCTACCACCATTCAGGTAAACATACCATTGTCCATCTTCTTCCAGTCTTGTATCAATCGCCAAAACCACGCACTGACTACCAAACTCATTGGCCAATTCATGAATCAAGTTGGGCCTTTTAAAAGCTGCTGTATTGACGGAAATTTTATCTGCACCGTTTTGTAATAGTACCTGCACATCTTCCACACTGCTGATACCACCCCCGACTGTAAAGGGGATATTGATGTGGTGCGCAATCTTATTCACCAGCTCACTCAATGTCTTTCTTTTCTCAACAGTGGCTGTAATATCTAAAAAGACCAACTCATCTGCACCCTGTTGAGCATACAAAGCACCCAACTCTACAGGATCACCGGCATCACGTAGATTCACGAAATTGGTACCCTTTACGGTTCTCCCGTCTTTAATATCCAAACAGGGAATAATTCGTTTTGTAAGCATTTATGATTTGAAATTTACAATTTGAGATTGACAACCATGAATCTGTAATTAATATTATGCGCTGCGATCTTTAAACTTCTGACCTTTATAAGGTGACTTATTTAGGTATTGAATAAAGCCAGCGATACCAGCAGCCAGCTTTTCACACAATTCATATAAATCATCAAAATCACCCTGATTGATATATGTCTGATCCAATGCTCGATAAAGTTGAGACTTCACCTCACCACATGATCCCTTCGCAATACCCAAGAACTGTATAAACTCGAGCCGAGACGATCTTTCGAAGCCTTCGGCAATATTATCCATGATTGAACCAGATGCACTCCTTATTTGGTCTTTAAAGCGGAAATCTTTTTGAAACTTACCTTGCTCACTGATAACGAATATTTTATTCGCTAACACCCTAGCTTCAACCCATAATTCCAAATCCTCAAATCGCTTTATAGTTGCCATAATCTCAAATATCAAATCAGTAATTTCAAATCTTTTAATGAAATTCTGTTCTCATAAATTGCCTTGCCAATAATCACCCCAGCACAACCTGCTTCTTGCAGAGCAAATACATCATCCAGCACTGCTACGCCACCACTAGCAATCAAGTGTAGTTCGGGAAACTTCTCTTTTAAAGAACGATACAAATCAGTAGCCGGACCCTCTAATTTCCCATCCTTACTCACATCTGTACAGAAGATTTGTTGTACGCCTTTCTGTAGATAGTCCTGAATAAAATCATATATCCAGATATCAGTGGTTTCCAACCAGCCCGACACCGCAATCTTCTCTTGCTTTACATCGGCCCCCAGTAAGAACTTATCAGCACCAAATTGCTGTAGCCAAGCGGCGAAGGTTTCAGGCGACTTCACTGCCAAACTACCGATTGTTGCCAATGCAGCACCAGAATCAAATACAATGCGTACATCTTGCTCTTGCTTGATACCGCCGCCGAAATCAATCACCAAATTGGTTTTACCCGCAAGCTTCTCCAATACTTTCCAGTTCTGCACAGCACCTGCTTTAGCGCCATCCAAATCAACCAGATGTAATCGCTGCAGACCTGCATCCTGAAATTGCAAAGCCACTTCTAGCGGATCTTCATTATAGATTTTCTTTTGCGCATAATCACCTTCAGTCAGTCGCACACATTTTCCCTCTATAATATCAATAGCTGGAATGATGGTGAAAGACTGACGCTGCATATTATCCTGACTGCTTGCCATGTATTTCCTTTATAACTCAATAAAATTTTTCAATAAACGCTCCCCTACTTCGGCGCTCTTCTCTGGGTGAAATTGCACACCATAAAAATTATCCTTGTGCAATGCTGCACTATATGGTTGCACATAATCAGCTGTGGCGATGGTATGTTCACCCAATGCCGCATAATAGCCATGTACAAAATAGTAATACGCACCTTCCGCTATTCCATTGAACAATGGCGAACTCAATGCGCGAACTTCATTCCAGCCAATTTGAGGAACTTTCAAACCAGTATCACCTGGCTGAAACTTGCGCACGGTTTCTTCAAAAATACCCAGACATGCGGTATCATTTTCTTCACTGTGCGCACACATCAATTGCATGCCTAAACATATACCTAGCACCGGCTGTTGCAAAGAACGAATCAATGCATCCATACCTCTTTCTTTCAAATATTGCATGGCAGAACTGGCTTCACCCACGCCCGGAAAAATCACTTTGTCTGCTGCACGAATTGTAGCTGCATCATCTGTTACTGTTGCTTCAACGCCAATACGAGACAATGCATACAGCACCGACCGAATATTTCCTGCGTTGTATTGTATGATAACCGTTTTCATGTTACTTTTATTTTGATCAGCGGAAGTAGCTCATCTGGTAGAGCGACAGCTTCCCAAGCTGTAGGTGGCGGGTTCGAGCCCCGTCTTCCGCTCAACGCAATACTTTTTGTAAAAAAGCCTGCACAGTTTTTTCAACCTCACTGCCTCCTTCTTGCAAAGCCCGAATAAATGCTGTACCAATGATGGCGCCATTCGACTGCGC
>DALYHN010000126.1:0-6923 GCA_031970875.1 Chitinophagaceae bacterium | reverse complement strand
AGCTTCAACTTTCAACTATATAGTAAGCGACAACAGATTTATGCTAGCATTTATATAACAGACAAAGATTTTCGTTTACTACAGGCGCCTTCATCAGATTCTTGGCGCTTGATGTTGCATCATTGTAGGCAATATGTTTTGCAGCAACTTGCCACCTATATCACCAACAAAGAAAGCCTTGGCATTGCTCAGGCATTGCTAATTGGCTATAGGGCTGAGTTGGATAGAGAAATATTGCAGGCCTATAGTGATACTGGTCTTGTGCACATTATCGCTATTAGTGGTATGCATTTGGGGATGATTTATGGGCTTTGCATGTTTTTACTTACATGGATGAATCAACTTTCTTTGAAATGGCTGAAAACGATTGTCATCTTGCTCATCATCTGGGGCTTTACCCTAATAACCGGTGCCGGGCCATCTATTACACGTGCAGCAGTGATGTTTTCCTGTTTGCTACTAGGCAATATGCTACAACAAAAAACAGAACCGATTAATAATCTTGCTGCTGCAGCATTATTGCTCCTACTCTATGATCCCAATATGCTCTATGATGTAGGCTTTCAACTCTCTTTTGCAGCTGTACTCAGCATCATGCTTTTCTATCCACTAATATTCCGATGGTTCTGGTGCAGCAATCAATTCGTCAAATACTTATGGTCGCTCATTGCAGTAACCATTGCAGCACAAATACTCACTACACCCATCGCTATCTATCACTTTCATCAATTCCCGAACTATTTTCTTTTCGCCAATCTTACCGCCATCCCCTTATCTGGTATTATTCTATATGCAGAGATTGTTTTGATCATCACCGCCCAATGGAAGACCACAGCTCAACCCTTAGGAAAATGTATAGATGATTGTATTCAATTCATGAATACAATAACAGAACAGATTGCTGAATTACCCGGAGCCCTAACAGATCATATCAACCTAAGCATACCCATATTGGTACTGATTTATTTACTCATCACTAGTGCAGCAGCTTGGCTAATATGGAAAAGGGCTACATATCGATGGGCATCCATAGTTTCCCTTTGTAGCATGCTGGCACTTCATTCCATCCATCAAAGAAACTACCAGCAACAATTTCAGCTTGTGGTCTGCAATCTTCCCAAAACAGGCTTAGCCATGATTACCGAAGGGCGGCATTTTGCCTTGATTGGTGATAGCGTTATCTGGCAGGATGCCCAATTGTATCAGCAATATGTTCGACCAATTCGCACCCATTACCAAGTAAAACCCGGCAAGCTATCTTCAGTGAAATGGGAACATAACCTACTGTCTTCCAGTACAAAATCAGTAGTTTTTATGCATCAGGCTAATCTGAGCAACCCTCCGGCAAGACCACAAAAGATTGACGCGCTGATTATTACCGGGAACCCAAAACTCTATATCAAAGATCTGGTACAGGTTTTCAGCCCTGAAGTCATTGTCTTTGATAGTAGCAACCCACAATGGAAAATAAACTACTGGAAAAAAGACTGCGACAAACTACATTTGCGCCACCATTCGGTACCCGAAAAAGGTGCGTTTGTGATGGACCTCTAGCGAAGCAAGCCTCAAACACCCAGCCATGCAAAAGAAAATTCAGTCGGCCCTTATTTCTGTCTTCTATAAAGATGGATTGGCACCCCTTGCCCAAGCATTACACCAACAGAACATTACTTTCTATTCTACAGGTGGTACCCAACAGTTTCTGGAACAAAATGGTATTCCATGCATAGCAGTGGAAAGCCTGACTACCTATCCATCTATTTTAGGTGGCCGTGTAAAGACCTTGCATCCTGCAGTATTTGGTGGTATTCTGGGTAGAAGATATGAAGCACAGGATCTGGCTGAAATGGCACAATACAAAATCCCTGAAATTGATTTGGTAATTGTTGACCTCTACCCCTTTGAAGAAACCGTCAAAAACACTTCAGAAGAAAAAGCCATCATCGAAAAAATTGATATTGGCGGTCCATCCATGATTCGCGCAGCAGCCAAAAACTTCCGAGATGTTGTTGTGGTAGCTGCGAAGGACGATTACGCAGCATTGCAATCCTTAGTAGAAACACAAAACGGTACCACCACAATTGAACAGCGCAAGCAATTTGCAGCAAAAGCTTTTGAAGTGGTGATGAATTATGATATCGCCATCAGCAATTACTTCAACCCGCAAACAACCGTGCAGCAAACCAGCGCACACAAACAAGTATTGCGTTATGGCGAAAACCCACATCAGCAAGCGAGTTTCCACGGTAATTTGACAGAATTGTTTGCGCAGTTGAATGGCAAAGAACTCTCTTACAATAATCTGGTAGATGTCGATGCTGCTTTGCAGCTGATTCAGGAATTCCCTTCTACCGATGATGGTTATGTATTTGCAATTATCAAACACACCAATGTATGTGGTACTGCTCAACGCAGCACCGTAAAAGATAGTTGGGATGCTGCTTTAGCAGGCGATCCGGAAAGTGCATTTGGTGGTGTATTGGTTACAAACGGTACCGTTGATCTTGCTACTGCAGAAGCCATCAATGAAATCTTCTTTGAAGTATTGATTGCACCTGCATTTGAAGATGCTGCCTTACAGACATTGAAGAGCAAAAAGAACCGTATTCTTTTACAAACAACGGGCAATAGCCATATTGCTAGTGTGCAAAGCAAGTCTTTGTTGAATGGCACCCTGGTACAGGATACCGATCAAGGTAATTATACAGAATGGAAGGAAGTTGGTGGCATAACCTGCACGGAAGCTGAAAAAGCTGACTTAAGTTTTGCCAACCTAATCTGTAAACATCTCAAGAGTAATGCAATTGCTTTGATTAAGGACAAGCAACTGGTGGGTAAGGGTTGCGGACAAACCAGCCGTATCGATTCTCTTCGCCAATCGATTGAAAAAGCAAAGCAATTCAATTTTGATTTGAACGGTGCCGTATTGGCATCTGATGCATTCTTCCCATTTGATGACTGCGTGCGCATTGCACATAGTGCGGGCATTACAGCATTCATTCAGCCGGGAGGCTCTATCAGAGACAAAGACAGCATTGATTATTGCGTGAATAACGAACTGGCCATGGTGATCACCGGCATGCGTCATTTCAAACACTAAATAGATTGACCCAACCCAATACAACCAACCGACTCGCTTATTTCGCACTTGCAGCTACCAGCTTGCTCTGGGGCACAACCTGGGTAGCGATGAAGTTTGGTGTATCTACTTTACCGCCTTTAGAATTGGCTAGTATTCGTCAATTCATTGGTGGCAGTTTATTTCTGGGTTTTTTCTTGTTGAAAGGGGAAGCTATTCCTGGCAAAAAGCAGTTAGTACAACTTTTCGTGCTTAGTATTTTCACTTTTGTACTTGCCAATGGTCTTAGCACCTGGAGTTTACAATACATTTCAAGCGGACTCGCAGCTTTGATTGGCGCATTGTACCCACTATGCGTAGTATTGATCGAACATTTCTACTTCAAATCAAAGCAACTCAATCTACTATCCTTATTAGGTATTGCTCTCGGTATTGCCGGCATTACTGTGGTGTTTTACGAAAACGCTTTTGCCAAACATCCTGAAGGATATGCATTCGGTATTTGCCTTGCCTTGATTGCGATGTTATCGTGGAGCATCAGCACTATTATGATTTCCAGACAAACGGTAAAAATAAATCCCTACTTCGGTATGGGCTGGCAGATGTTCTTCAGCTCATTCCTGATTTTCGGATTATCGTTTATTCCTGGCGGACATATACCATTGATGGATATACCTGCAGTTTCATGGGCAGTCATTGCCTACCTGATTGGTGCAGGATCCATCTTCGCCATCATTGCTTTTATCTATACGATGAAACACTTACATCCAGGTGTAGCTGCACTCTATGCGTATATTAATCCGATTGTAGCGATTGTGATTGGCAGCATCCTGCTTGATGAACATATCAGCCTCCAACTCATCATTGGTTCTTTGATTACCTTATTTGGCGTGTACTTGGTAAATAGAAACCTCAAGAAGTCTTAGTTGCTCGCTGTAATAATTTTGCATAAGCTTGTCGGTATCCTTCAAAGAAAGGTGAATTGATACATAAATGCGGATGTATCACACTTGCAAAAAAACCTTGCACTTGTTGTACTTTTTGCAAATAGGAATAATACTCCTGTAAAGTTTCTACAGGAGATAGCTGAAGCTGAAAAATACAAGTGCTATCCATACATACGAATGGAAATAGTTTCAAACTTGTGATCTGCTCCTTAGACAAATCATACCAATAGAACGGCTGGGCATATGAGGCCCTGAATCCATTGGCCGTAGAATAACCCATGGAATAGTCCTCATCTATACCCAAATCAATTAGCTTCTGATAAGTTTGAGGTAAAGAGAGCAATAAATAATGTTGTCGGTTCTTTTGAATAGGTCTATTCAATTGTGTAGACAAAAACTGAACCTCTTCTCGCCAAATATCTGCAGCATGAAATGCCTGAGAAGAAGCATGCAAACCGACCTGATTTGCATCGATATCTTGTAAGTAATCAGCCTGTGTATTTCTATCAACTTGCTTATCAAGTTCGGATCGATGCTTTGCAGCTAATAGAAAATACAAGGGTTGCCATTGAGGATGATGCAAGCTGCTGAACCAATCATATTGATCAAAAGGATCTTGATGCTTGCCTTTCCAAACCAACCATTGTGTTGATACCGCATCCCAATCGGCGCTTATCAACGATCTACAAATGTTGACCAATTGTATCCAAAATGGTTTGCCTTTATAAGCATAAGCAATATCTACATCATAAGTCGGCTGAAATTGAAAAGCAGTTTGCCGCAATTGCAACTCCGGAAATAGTTTTTTCCATTGTAATAACCACTCATTGATTAATGGGCGATGTAAGAACCCAGCACGACTAGCCAAACTGGCTGTATGCGGAAAACGGCCAAGCGTATCAGCTTCGAAAGGAAGATATTCTTCATACCTGCTGATCAAATAAAAAGCTGCAGCAAAAATGTCGAATGGAATTTGTCCGGCTGTAGGAAAGAAAATTGGCAGATGCATCCATTGTGCTAGATGAATATTTTGCGCACGAATGCCTTTTTCATTTAATAAACCATGCGGTTGAATGCGGCAGCCATCAATAGCGAAAATTTCATCTGAATAATTAATATGGAAGCCTAGTGTCTGCTGATATACAGTTACAGAATCTGTTATCACACATGCATCACCAAACAATGTTTGCACGATGTAGCGTAACCGCTCACTAATATGAGTTGCATACAGAATCAATCTATTGAGATTGTTTTCTGTTTCGCCAAAGCTGATTGAAAGTCTGCAGACTAAAGTCCAACTCAGCGCGATGGGTAGTCCAACCTTTGAATACCTTATTCACCACCCAGTTCTTTAACTGTCCATTACCCATATTCATCATCATTCGATTCATGCTGGCAGCTTTCCATGCTTTCCAGGCAACACGTTCAGCAATAGAGCTATTCCCTTCCACTACTGCTTCATGCCTATTGTCCAATAAAATTTCATGGAGATTAATTCTGACCGGACAAACCTCTGTACAATTACCACATAGGCTAGAAGCATAGCTTAAGTGCTGGTAATCATTCATAGGCTTTAGATGCGGTGTGATTACTTTACCAATTGGACCGCTATACGTAGTCTCATAACTATGCCCACCAATATTCTTGTAAACGGGACAAGCATTCAGGCATGCACCACAGCGAATACAATAAAGCGCTTCTCTAGCCTGTGGCTTAGCCAACAAATTCGTTCTGCCGTTATCCAGCAGTATCACATACATCTCTTCCGGGCCATCGGTTTCATTTTCTTGACGCGGGCCAGAGATGATGGTATTATACACGGTTACTTTTTGTCCAGTTCCAAATGTGGAGAGCAAAGGCCAAAATAGCGCTAAGTCTTGCAAAGAAGGAATCATTTTCTCGATACCTACGATCACAATATGTGTCTTAGGCCAGGCACAACTTAATCGGGCATTGCCTTCGTTTTCTGTTACGGCAATTGCACCAATATCTGCAATCATAAAATTGGCACCAGTAACCCCTACTTCTGCTTGTACATATTTTTCACGTAGCTTCTGACGAGCCACCAGCGTAAGCTGCTCAGGTGTAGCTGCGGGATCTGTTCCCAACTTATGTGCAAACAATCGGGCGACATCTTCCTTGCTTTTGTGCATGGCAGGCGTTACAATATGGTAAGGCGGTTCACCATCCAATTGCTGAATGTATTCACCCAAATCTGTTTCAACACTTTCAATACCTGCAGCTTCAAGATAATCGTTGAGGTGAATTTCTTCTGTCACCATACTCTTGCTCTTCACCAAAGTCTTGCAATTCTTAGCTGCACATATCCTGCCAATATGTTCCTGTGCTTCTTCTGTGGTTTCAGCCCAAAGCACTTTGGCACCACGCTTCGTGATCTGTTCTTCAAACTGTAGAAGATATTTATCGAGATGCTCTACTGCTTCCCACTTAATATTTTTTGCCTGTTCACGTGCAGCCATTACATCTGTAAACTGTTGTTTACCCAAAGGCACGGTAGCATTGTACTTACCAATATTGAAATTGATTTTACGTCGATGTTCCAGATCGGGCGCTTTAATCGTACTCTTGGCAATAAAGGATGCTGCTGTGGATCGCATGGTTTATTTTTTCATGTGGACTGCAGTAGCAGATAATGTATCGTAAAACTCCTGCCCATATTTTCTGATCAGGGCATCTTTCAAAAATTGATAAACAGGTACTTTCAATTTCGTACCCAGCTTACAAGCGGCTCTACACAAATCTTCTCTTGGTTCATAATTCACATATTCCATATCAGGATCAAGCTCACTTCTGGAAATCTTGATTGGGAATAAATGACAGCTAATAGGCTTTTTCCAATCCAATTTGCCATCGTTATACGCCTGTTCAACAGCACA
>DALYHN010000125.1:0-6940 GCA_031970875.1 Chitinophagaceae bacterium | reverse complement strand
TTGGCATTCTGTTGTTGTGGATATTGGGTTTGGCAGCTGCTGTGCTGGTCATTGTAGCCACCATCAAAGCCAGTGATGGGAAACCTTATCGCTACCCCTTCAGTATCCGTTTAATTAAATAAAAAACCCTTCCGTTTGGAAGGGCTTATACTAAGTTTCAAGCTACGCTTAGAATCCTTTCTTGGCTACGCCGTCAGCAATCGCTTGTAAGGCTTTTGCCTCACTCAGGATAGCAGCCATCTTGTTACCTTTGCCATCGTGACCGGCAGCCATATAGCCACCTTTGGCTGTTTTGGTAACCACTGCATCCTGCATTGGAACGTTTTTCTCCTTTGTCTTCAGGCAGTATGCTTTGATCATTTTTGATGTGTCCATGATGTTGGTTTTAATGAATGTATGGGTTAGTGATTGTTAAATTAGTCCTTTTCGTTATAAATGCCTGATTTCCCTGTCGGAAGTAATCCACATTACACATCCAGCTTGGCATAACGGGCATTGCTTTCGATGAATTCGCGGCGTGGCGCTACTTCATCACCCATCAGCATGCTGAAAATGCGGTCTGCTTCTGCAGCACTATCAATGGTTACTTGTTTCAATGTTCTGCGAGATGGATCCATGGTCGTTTCCCAAAGCTGATCAGCATTCATCTCACCCAAACCCTTGTATCGCTGAATGGTTACACTGTCTTCTTTTCCTGCGCCAAGCTTCTGTACCAATGCTTTACGCTGTTCTTCATTGTAGGCATACTCCTGCTCCTTACCACGTTTTACCAAATACAATGGCGGCTGCGCTATGTACACATAACCTTGCTCAACCAGCTCTTTCATATAGCGGAAGATGAAGGTGAGGATCAAGGTGGCAATATGCGATCCATCCACATCGGCATCGGTCATGATGATAAGCTTATGGTAACGAAGCTTCACCGTATTCAATGCCTTTGGATCTTCCGGAGTACCAATGGTGACGCCCATGGCCGTAAAGATGTTGCGGATTTCCTCGTTTTCGTAGATGCGATGTTCCATCGCTTTTTCTACGTTCAGAATCTTACCACGTAAGGGCAGGATGGCCTGGAAACTTCTATCACGACCCTGCTTAGCTGTACCACCGGCCGAGTCACCCTCAACCAAGAAGAGTTCGCACTTCTCTGCATCGCGTTCTGAACAGTCGGCCAGCTTACCAGGTAAACCACCACCGCTCAAAACGGTTTTACGCTGCACCATTTCGCGTGCTTTCTTTGCAGCAACACGGGCTTGCGCAGCCAGAATGATTTTAGAGATGACATTCTTGGACTCCTTTGGATTTTCTTCCAGATAGGCTTCCAATGCACGGCTTACCGTTGTTTGTACAATACCACTCACTTCGCTGTTACCCAGTTTGGTTTTGGTCTGACCTTCAAACTGAGGCTCAGGTACTTTCACAGAAACAATGGCGCTCAAACCTTCACGGAAATCATCGCCTTCAATTTCCACTTTGGCTTTCTCGAACAATCCTTCCTTATCACCATAAGATTTGAACACACGTGTTAAAGCAGTTCTGAAACCGGTTACGTGTGTACCACCTTCAATGGTATTGATATTGTTTACGTAAGAGAAGATGTGCTCTTTGAAATCGTCGTTGTAGGTCATGGCCACTTCAACGGCTACGTTGGTAGCTTCATCGCGACCTTCGAAGTAGAGCGTCTTAGAAATCAGCGGTGTGCGGTTGCTGCTTTGGTCAAGCATTTCTACAAACTCCACAATACCGCCTTCGCTGTAGAAAGTAGTGCTGTATGCATTGCCCTGCTCATCCAGTTCGCGTAGATCCGTTAAAGTGATGCTGATTTTTCTGTTCAAGTAAGCCAATTCGCGTAAGCGACCTTCCAGAATGCTGCGCTTATAAGTAGTCACCTGAAAAATGGTATGATCAGGCCAGAAGCGAACTGTCGTACCAGTCTTATCTGTTGTACCAATTTCTCTTACAGCATACTGTGGTACACCAATCTTGTACTCCTGCTCGAAAATCTTGCCTTCGCGGTGCACTGTTACGTGTAGGGTTGTGCTCAGTGCGTTTACACAGCTCACACCCACACCGTGCAGACCGCCAGATACTTTGTAGGTATTCTTATCGAACTTACCACCAGCATGGAGCACAGTCATCACCACTTCCAATGCACTTCTTTTCTCCTTGGTGTGCATGGCAGTAGGGATACCACGGCCATCATCCTGTACAGAGATGGAATTGTCTTCGTGAATGGTCACGAAGATGTTTTTACAATAACCAGCCAGGGCTTCATCGATGGAGTTATCGACTACTTCATACACCAGGTGGTGCAAACCTTTTTCACCAATATCGCCGATGTACATTGCGGGCCTTTTGCGCACCGCTTCCAAACCTTCTAAAACCTGTATACTATCTGCGCCATATCCGGCGCCTGGAGTCTTCATTTCTTCGCTCATAAATTCCTTTGCCCGTCTGTATTTGGGTTCATTTGACGAGGCTGGCGAAAATACTGTTTTTCAGTGCCTTTACCGCATGAAAACAGCCCAAATTATTCACAAAATCTAATTGACTCAACTTGTTGATAATCAATTATCTTATGATTTTTTCGGAATACGGAAAAATGCAGTGTTTATGTGGGTTTTATGACTTCCTTACCAAGCCATCGCTTGGCGATCTATGTAGATACAGCTAATTTTGCCCCAATGTTGGAAGTAATGGACATATTGCGGGTGGCGCACAGAGAGGGGATTGAACCTAGTATGACCCTGCTGCACCAGAAGGAGCAGAACATACCCGGATCAATTCAATACTCTATCAGGCGCTATTATGCGCAGCACCCTTGGGTAGCTGATGACACCGGCATGATGGTCTACCATTACAATCCTTACAAACCCAAGGACAACTACCTGGAAATTCGCTACTGTACAACGGGTAACCGTTATTGTGAAGAGCGAAGCTGCTCTATGTGTAAGCAATTGCCCACAGAAAACTGTGATGGTAAGATGCGCACTGTAGATGTATTCGTATTTCATTTTACCGCTACTTTTTTGCATCAGTTTGTACACAATGTGAAGCTGTCTAACCGCAAGGATGAAGTATTGGCATTTAAGCATCCACATGCATTTACCAAGGTTTTTGGCTTGTGTAACAAGAAGCGCAATGTGCTGGATGCTTTATTGAACCATAGCTACCATGGTGCGCTTGAGAACATTTTCGTGAATGCCAAAGTGCATGAGCTATTGCTCTACAGCCTTGACTGTCTGGTAGATGAAAAAGAAGAAGGTTTCACATGTAAGTTTCTGGCTGATGAGCGTGGCCGCGATGCCATTTATCAGGCAAGAGATATTCTGCTGCAACATATTGGTGATCCCATCACCATCAAGGAATTGAGCCGTAAAGTGGCGATTAATGAGTGCTACCTGAAAAAAGGTTTCAAAGAAGTATTCGGTACCACTATTTTCGATTTCTATCAGCAACAGCGCATGGAGCACGCGAAATATTTGCTCTATGAAAAGAGTCTAAGCGTTACTGATGTTTCTGCTCTACTAGGCTATTCTTCTATCTCGCATTTCTCTGCAGCCTTTAAGAAACACACTGGCTTGAAGCCCTGTGATCTGCTGAAATAAACACCCATCCAATTTTCGTGTTAAGGTGTGTAATTCACCCTATTTTGCAAACTCAATAGATTGCTATGAGAAAATTATTGCTATTCGCCAGCTTAGCTGTATTGTTTGCTTGTAATACCAAGCAGAAAGCTGACCTAATCGTTCACAATGCCAAAGTCTATACGGTTGATTCTGCCTTTACAACCGTAAGTGCTTTTGCGGTGAAAGATGGTGTCATTCTCGAAACGGGTTCAGATTCCGCCATCATGGCTGCGTATGAAGCGAAGGAAATGGTGAACGCTGAAGGCAATGCAATTTATCCCGGATTGATTGATGCGCATGCCCACTTTGTGGGTTATGGTCGCGCTTTGTTTCAAGTAGATTTATTTGGTGCCAATAGTTTGGAAGAAGTGGTGCAGCGTGTAGTAGATTTCGCCAAAGCACATCCGGATGAGCCTTGGATTCAAGGTCGCGGCTGGGACCAAAATCGCTGGCCTGGTAAACAGTTTCCTGATAATAGCAAATTGAATGAGTTGTTCCCGGATAAGCCCGTGGTATTAACGCGTGTTGATGGGCATGCATCTATTGCGAATAACAAAGCGTTGGAGCTGGCTGGTATCAAAGCCGGACAGCAAATTACTGGTGGTGACATCATGGTGAAAAACGGTCAGCCTACCGGTGTGTTGATTGATAATGCCGACAATGCTGTTTACGCACAAATACCCAAACCCACTAAAGAAGATTACGCCAAATGGTTACTGGCAGCTCAAAAGAATTGCTTTGCTATGGGTTTGACAACAATTACAGATTGCGGCTTGATGCATACGGATATTGATATGATTGATGCATTGCAAAAAGACAATCAATTGATGATGCGTCTCTATGTGATGCTGAGTGATAACCCCGAGAATTATGCGAAATATCTGGACAAAGGTCCTTACAAAACAGACCGCTTATTTGTGAAGGGTGTGAAAGTCTATGCTGATGGTGCATTGGGTAGTCGCGGTGCTTGTTTGCTGAAGCATTACAGTGATCAGCCTGGATGGCAGGGTTTTCTGCTGAGTAAGAAAGAACATTTTGATTCACTGGCAGCAGTGCTCAGCAAAACAGATTTTCAAATGTGCACGCACGCCATTGGTGATAGTGCCAATCGTGAAGTGTTGAATATCTACAATCGCTATCTGCAAGCAGGTAATGATCAGCGCTGGCGTATTGAACATGCACAGGTGGTGAACGAAAACGATTTCGATCTTTTTGGTAAGATAGCGATAGTGCCATCTGTTCAGCCGACACACGCTACGAGTGATATGTACTGGGCAGGTGATCGTTTGGGAGAAGATAGATTGAAAGGTGCTTACGCTTACCAGCGTTTGCTGAAGCAGAATGGCTGGTTGCCCTTGGGTACAGACTTTCCGGTAGAAGATATTTCTCCATTCAAAACATTTTTGGCAGCTGTCGTGAGAAAAGACGCCAAAGGTTTTCCTGAACAAGGCTTCCAGATGGAGAATGCATTAACGCGTGAGCAAACCATTCGCGGCATGACGATCTGGGCAGCTAAGGCCAATTTTATGGAAAAAGAAATCGGCAGTATCGAAAAAGGGAAAAAAGCAGATTTTATCTTGTTAGATAAGGATTTGATGACTGTTGGGGAAACAGACATTTTGAATACCAAAGTATTGGCAACTTATAGCAACGGTAAAAAAGTGCATTAATCAATTATTGATTATTGATGGAGAGGCCTGCAATGCAGGCCTTTTTTCTTTTTGCGTAAACCGCTTTCCCGATTTTGATACTACCTGAATTTGTTCTGTCCCACTTTCGCGCCGGAATAAATACATTATGATGAGCAAGATCTACTGTTTTTTGGCCGGATTGATGATCATAGGGCAAATTGATGCACAACGATTCAAGGTTTTAGGCGACACATTATCTAAGGAAGAATATTTGCCAGATGTTACGGTAGTTGGGAAAAATACCAGACAAGACATACACCAATTACCAGAGATTGTAGGCACCCATGTATTTGCAGGTAAGAAGAATGCATTGGTGGTGATGGATCATGTGAATGGGAACGTGGTGATGAACAATATGCGCCAGGTAATGGCTAAAGTGCCGGGTATCCATATTTGGGAAAGTGATGGTAGTGGTATTCAGATTGGCATTGCTACCCGCGGTTTGAGTCCGAACCGCAGCTGGGATTTCAATGTGCGCCAGAACGGATTTGATATTTCCTCAGATCCTTATGGCTATCCAGAAGCCTATTATCATCCCCCCTTACAAGCGGTACAAAGGGTACAGATTGTGAAGGGTGCAGGTTCATTGGCTTTCGGTCCGCAATTGGGCGGAATGGTGAACTATGTGATGAAGAATGGTAGCGAAATCAATAAACCTTTCAGCGTAGAAACGGAGCAAACCATCGGTGGTTTTGGGATGATCAATTCGTATAATGCTATCGGTGGTGAAACAAAAAACTTTCATTACTACGCTGCATTTGATCACCGCAGTGCGGATGGCTGGCGACAAAACAGTGGCTATCACACCAATACTGGCTTTGGTAGTTTTACTTGGAAGGTTAATTCAAAATTGAATGTCAATGCTGAGTACACGCGCTACAGCATGTTGAGTCAGCAACCTGGTGGATTAACTGATGTGCAGTTCAATCAAAATAGCCGACAATCACTGCGCAATAGAAACTGGTTTAATAATGAGTTTCATATTGGTGCAGTAACGCTTCAATATAATATGCGCGATAACAATCGCCTTGAGTTAAAAGTGTTTGGTTTAAGCGGTGATAGAAATAGTGTTGGTTTTATGCAGGCGATTACAGTGAAGGATAGTATCAATCCGCTTACGGGTCAATATGCCAATAGAACAGTGGACATTGACCAATACAGAAACTTTGGTGCCGAATTGCGGTACCTGCAGAATTATACATTCTTGGGTTTGAAGAATACATTCTCAGCAGGTTTGCGCTATTTCAATGGCTTAACAAGAAGATACAGAAATGGTAGAGGTACTGCCGGAACAGATTTTGATATGGCGGTGGATGGCTTTTATCCTGGCAATCTTCGCTTCGGTTCCATTAATACCGCCATTAGTGCCGAGAATATTATTCATGTAACGGATCAACTGATTTTGATACCGGGTATTCGCTACGAGCGCGTAACTGCTGATGTGAGCGGTAGAACCAATATCAGTAATGGGGTGGAAGTGAAGACAGCGCCAACAACACGCGACAGAAGCTTTGTATTATTCGGCATGGCTGCTGAATACCATCTTGGTAAAACAGAATTCTATGCCAACTATACAGAAAGCTATCGCCCTATTCAGTTTGCTGATCTGAGTGTGCCGGCCAC
>DALYHN010000124.1:0-6986 GCA_031970875.1 Chitinophagaceae bacterium | reverse complement strand
GAAGGGGTTGAATATAATTTACATTGATCGCGGTGGGGACACCGCGATGGGCATTATAGACAAGATTACCTTCGGTGATCAAAACGGGAGGACTTACTCAAAGCCCTAACCCCGCTTTCAGCGTGGAGGCTTTTTTCTATGCTGTTGTTGGTCGCTTGACCAACAATCGTACAATCATGCGCAGGGTCTACGCCTTTGTCGCAAGACCCTGCGGGGACACAACCCCGAAGGGGTTGAATATAATTTACATTGATCGCGGTGGGGACACCGCGATGGGCATTATAGACAAGATTACCTTCGGTGATCAAAACGGGAGGACTTACTCAAAGCCCTAACCCCGCTTTCAGCGTGGAGGCTTTTTTCTATGCTGTTGTTGGTCGCTTGACCAACAATCGTACAATCATGCGCAGGGTCTACGCCTTTGTCGCAAGACCCTGCGGGGACAATAACAAGATTACCTGCGGTGATCAAACGGGAGGTCCTACCCAAAGCCCTAACCCCGCTTTCAGCGTGGAGGCTTTTTTCCTTGTCTGCTTAGCAAAGCATGCTTTGCACGCATCCAAATAAAAAAGCCCTCAACACTTCGTGTTGGGGGCTTTGTGCCCAGGACAAGATTCGAACTTGCACGCCCTTTACGGGCACCACCACCTCAAAGTGGCTTGTCTACCAGTTTCAACACCTGGGCAACCGGGCTGCAAAAATAGGGTTTGGCAGCAAATATCAACTGCTTTTTTACATTCTTTCCGGTACTGCAATACCCAATGCCTGCATACCTGTTTTCAGTACGGTAGCAGTGAGTTGTGATAGTTGTAAACGCAATGTTTTCTTTTCGGCACTTTCTGCATTAGCAATAGAATGTTCGGTATAAAAACTATTGAAGGTTTTTGCAATATTGAATACATAAATCGCCAACTGTGATGGGTCATGTGAATTGGCAGCTGTTTCCAAAACCACAGGAAATTGTTCCAATGCAACAGTCAATGCTTTTTCTAAAGGCAGTAAGTCGGCGCTGACCGAAGATGCAAAATCAGCTGCGTCTGCTTTGCGTAAAATGCTTCGGATGCGTGCATGGGTGTATTGAATGAATGGTCCGGTGAAGCCATGGAAATCGATACTCTCTTCCGGATTAAAAATCATTTTCTTTTTTGGATCAACACGTAGCAGGAAGAACTTCAGCGCACCCAAACCAATGGTATCATAGAGTTCTGTGAGTTCGGCATCAGTAAAATCTTTCACTTTGCCCAACTCTTCCGTTTTCTGGCGGGCGATATTCACCATTTCATCCACCAGATCATCTGCATCTACCACAGTGCCTTCTCGGCTCTTCATTTTACCGGTTGGTAATTCCACCATGCCATAACTCAAATGATAGATACCATCAGCCGAAGGCAATCCCAGTTTCTGGCAGATTAGTTTCAATACTTTGAAATGATAGTTCTGTTCATCACCCACAACATAAATGCTTTGGTCGCAACCAAACTCTGCGGTTTTCTGCTCGGCCAAACCAATATCCTGTGTGATGTATACCGATGTGCCATCTTTTCTACGCACCAGTTTTTCATCTAGTCCGTCCGCAGTTAAATCAATCCACACAGAGCCATCTTCTTTTTGGTAAAAGACATTTTTCGACAAACCTTTTTCAACCAGGTCCTTGCCTAATAAGTATGTGTTGCTCTCGTAATAGGTTTTATCAAAGCTGCTACCGATTCGCGCATACGTAGCATTGAAGCCATCATATACCCAGCCATTCATTGTTTGCCAGAGTTCCATCACTTCAGGCTTGCCTGCTTCCCAGTCAACCAACATTTGCTGCGTGGCTTTCATGATGGGGGCTTCACGCTCTGCAGTGTCTTTATCCATGCCCTTGGCCATCAGTTCATTCACTTCGGCTTTATAGGCATCGTTGAATTTTACGTAGTAATCGCCTACAAAATGATCGCCCTTTACACCAGTAGATGCTGGCGTAGCGCCGTTACCAAATAACTGCCATGCGATCATGCTCTTGCAGATATGCACGCCGCGATCGTTCACGATACAAGTCTTGATTACTTCATATCCATTCAAATCCAGAATAGAAGCAATGCTCCAGCCAAGGAAATTATTACGCAGGTGACCAAGGTGCAGCGGTTTATTGGTGTTGGGTGAGGAATATTCCACCATCACTTTTTGTCCGTTCGCCGGCTTGCGACCATAAGCGGGGTTCGCGTATTGGTCTTTGATCACTTGTAACCAATACGCATCATCCACCACCAAGTTCAGAAAACCCTTGATGACATTATAGCTTTTGAACAGGTTGGGGGAGTTCGCCACCATTTGTTTGCCCAATGCATCGCCCAACGCTTCAGGTGATTGCTTGAGTTGTTTTACAAAAGCGAATAAGACAACTGTATAATCGCCTTCAAACTCTGGTTTGGTTTCGTTCACCAGCACAGCATGTTCGTCAATGCTCGCCTGATACAATTCTTGAATGGCCTTGCTAGTTAAATGCCTGATCTGTGCCGTAATCCGCATGTTGCTGAATAGTTTTGGAGTGCAAAACTAATCAATAATGGGCTACATTTGCCGGCTATATGCGTCGCACACACGATTGGTTAAGGCAGACAATTCTCACAGTAGTGGATTGGTTTTATCCGCTCTTTCGTCGTTTCATGCCCCAGCAAACTTATCGCTATGCAGCTTGCGGAGGCTTCAATACGGTGCTGGATATCTTCTTATTTTTCGTTAGTTATAACTACGTTTTTCATAAGGAGCCGATCCCCGTTTACGAAGCAATCGTTATCACTCCGCACATTGCAGCATTCCTATTTGCCTTCCTTTTCACTTTCCCCATTGGGTTTTATTTAAGCAGGTATGTGGTTTGGCAGCAGACGGATACGGCCAAGCGGGAACAGTTGATGAAGTACTTTATCGTTGTCTTTGGCTGTATCGGCCTAAACTATATGTTCCTAAAAGTGCTAGTGGAATTCTTTGGCTGGTACCCAACCCCGGCCAAAATACTGACGACTGTCTTTGTCGTCATGTTCAGCTATCTGAGCCAGAAAAACTACACGTTTAAGTCCTGATTAAAATTGCAGTCGAACACTTCCAAACACCCCAAAGTTCTGTACGGGTTGAATGCGCGTAGGTGAAAATCCCTGTGGATAAGGTGGCGCTTTACGCCACAAAAAATCAATTCTGAAAAAGCCAAAAATATTATCGAATCCTGTTCCATATTCCAGATAAGTATGTGTGTTTAACGCTCTTAATTGGTATGGGCCAAATTCTGTTCGGTTAAACTTTTTATTCTGCCTTTCCATATCACCGTATACTCCTTTTAATGTCCAGAATTGACGTATCCTGCTTTTGCGCATGAATGGTAGCAGATTCAGTAATTTCTTTTCAATATTATGCTCTATCTGAAAACCGATGTATTGATCGCTGAAATATTCAAAACGGTTCATGAGATTAAAGCCATTCTTATTGTACATGTAGAACTCATTGCCGGGGTGCAGTTCTAATAGCATAAAGGGAATGCTGTCACCATAAATCTTACCAGCATAAGCATTGTATGTGATCTTCCCAAATCTTGGTATTCTAAACTGTTGACTGATACCAACATGCACTTTTGTGTATGTGTATTCTCCATTCAGCAATCCGTTAATACCTTGTGCCATTCTCAATTCCATGATTGGGGCAGCTGTTTTCAATCTGATGGCTTTTCTATGTGTGACTACTTTGCGTTCTCCGGGTGCATAACGAAAGCGTAGCATCAATTCCGAGTTGATGAGTGGATCAGTATTGCCGTTTCTAATTAGGATTCTTTTGGGTAGCGGTGAATAAGTTTCGTAATCGCTTCTAGTGATAGAATAAGTGCTGCTAAGACCAGAAGTCCACTCTTTGGTAACAGCAGCTCTGAGTTCCATGATGCCTAAAAATTTTTGGGGTATACCGCTCCTGCGTAGAATTTGACTAAAAATATTATCGATTGTGATGTCTTCCTCCATAAATCTTACACGGCCATTATCTAGGTCATTGTTATAAGATAATAAGAATGACCAGCCTGATTTTTCCGGGAAACGATAATTGACTGCTAAACGACTCTTGAAACGATCATCATTGGTTCCATAGGCCAAATACCCATTAAGGCGTAAGCGCTTACTGAATTTATCTGTTGTGCCTAAATCAAAACGAAGACGCATACCTTCCAACTCATTGCCACTAATCCATTTAAACCAAGGTCCAATTTCAACCTTACCGAATTTTTTGTACCCATCTACAAGAAATTCAAGGTTGCTAATATATTTTTTGAATACTGGTACTGTACGCAGTGTGTCAATCATTTTGAAGATTTTCTGCTCATTAGCATTTAATATTTCATGCCTATTATTTAGCCAGTAAGCAGCATCTTTTTTAGATGCTTGTTCCAAAACAATACTTTCCTCATTCTTATTATTTTTTGCCAGTGCATTTTCAATTTCTTCTGCATCAAGGCGCACGTTTCTGTAAGTAGCAGTCTTTCTTGCGATAAAGGTGAACTTATCTTTTTTGAAAGGCGATAAATCAACAATCATTTTGTCTTTAGCAAAAATCCATTGTTCATTGGGCATGCGCTCAAATTCTTGGATAATGCTCATTCGATTCACAAAATTGATATCAGCTGTGGGGGAAAGATTGAGGGTGATTTTCTGTATGGCCCAACTAGTGCTATGAATCCAGCAATCACCGCTAAAAGTGTTTTCTCCATCCCTTTTAGGTGTAAAAAGTAGATGGAAATATTTTTCGCCTTTAATTATTTGTGTATCTGCGCCTTTAAAATTATAATAGTTGTCCGCAGCCAAATTGATGGGGCTAATGAATTCCTTGCCAAAAATCTTCATGAAATCCTGATACATATTCACTTTCTGGTTTACACCACCAATGAACTGAATCACTGTTTCATTTTTAATACCATTCATCTGTACGGCCTTTACTTCCTCTCTTATTTTAGTTGGGTCATTACTATAGTAGTAATCGGACAGTGTTTCTGTCATATATACAGGCAGAAATGGCCTTTGCTCGGTAATACTGTCAATGTTGTCTAATAAGAAGGCAAAAGGCTTGAGAATTCTTATATTCTCGAAGCTATTTCTATTGACGTTATTTAGGTCAAGCTCTACTTTGTTATACAATTCGCAAGCATATTGGCTGTACTTGTAGGGGTTGTTTTCAGCCTTATGCGCAATAATATTTTTCCACCAACGTAGCCCTTTGTTGAATTTAGATTTGACTTCTACGCCTCCTGTAACCAGTTGTTTGGAGAGTTGAATGAGCAGAAAGCCAGTGTCTTTTCGGCTATCGAATGGATAGTATAAAGGTTCAAAGCCTACATAACTGATGATCAAAGTATCGCTTTCAAATTGGGTATTTTTGAGCTGGAAAGCGCCTACGCTATCCGTACTTATGCCAAATCTGGATTTTTTCCATTGAATACTGCTGAAAGGGATAGGCTCCTTGGTAAATTCATTGATGATTTTGCCCTTCACCAATACTGATTTTTGACCTGCAACCTCAATGTAACTAAGGGCTAGTAGCATGTATAGGGCAATTAGAGGCCAACGCAGGGTGTTAAGGGGCAACATATTGTAAAGTCTCGGTCAGTTTGGCTATGCTAAAAGCAGCAACGTAGCAAATTAAGTTTCAGTTTTCAATTTCATGTCATATAAGTCAAATATACATATAGCCATCGGGAATATAGACCGTAGTTTTCATGGAGTCTGACATTTTAACACACCTGCCTGTCATGGCACAATGATTGACAGATAGAAGCGATTATTCATCTGAAATTCAATGTTATGGGTAAAATTATAGGAATTGACCTCGGTACCACGAATAGTTGCGTGGCCGTGATGGAAGGATCTGAACCAGTTGTGATTGCCAACGATGAAGGCCGCCGCACCACGCCATCTGTGGTAGGTTTCCTGAAGAATGGCGAGCGTAAAGTGGGTGACCCCGCTAAGCGTCAGGCCATTACCAACCCCGGCAATACCATCAGCTCTGTGAAGCGTTTTATGGGCCGCAGATTCGATGAAGTAACTGAAGAAATCAGCCACTGGAGCTACAAAGTAGTGAAGGGCGATAACAATACTGTACGCGTAGATATCGATGGACGCCAGTATACACCGCAGGAAATTTCTGCGATGGTACTCCAGAAAATGAAGAAGACTGCTGAAGACTACCTGGGTCAGGAAGTAACAGAAGCAGTTATCACCGTACCAGCTTATTTTAATGATGCCCAGCGTCAGGCTACAAAAGAAGCCGGTGAAATTGCTGGTCTGAATGTGCGTCGTATCGTAAACGAGCCTACTGCTGCGGCACTGGCTTACGGTATGGATAAGAAACACCAGGATATGAAGATCGCTGTGTTCGACTTGGGTGGTGGTACTTTCGATATCTCTATTCTGGAATTAGGTGATGGTGTATTCGAAGTAAAATCTACCAATGGTGATACTCACCTGGGTGGTGATGATTTCGATAAAGTGATCATCGACTGGTTGGCTGATGAGTTCAAGACGCAGGAAGCAATCGACCTGCGTAAAGATCCAATGGCTTTACAGCGTTTGAAAGAAGCGGCTGAAAAAGCAAAGATTGAATTGAGTTCTTCTTCTGAAACAGAAATCAACTTACCATATATCACTGCAGTAGACGGTGTGCCTAAGCACTTAGTGCTGAAGTTGAGCCGTGCTAAGTTTGAGCAGTTGAGCGATAACCTCTTTGCTCGTTGCTTAAAGCCTTGCGAAGCTGCTTTGAAAGATGCAGGTTACAATGCATCAGAAATTGATGAAGTAATTCTGGTAGGTGGTTCTACACGTATTCCTAAAGTACAGGAGATCGTTGAGAAGTTCTTTGGCAAAAAGCCTAACCGTGGTGTAAACCCTGATGAAGTCGTAGCAGTAGGTGCGGCTATTCAAGGTGCGGTATTAACCGGTGAAGTGAAGGATGTATTGTTGCTGGATGTTACACCATTGAGC
>DALYHN010000123.1:0-7016 GCA_031970875.1 Chitinophagaceae bacterium | reverse complement strand
GCTTACACCGAGGCGAAATACTTGCTATTGTAGGAGAATCTGGCTCTGGTAAATCAGTTACTTCCCTATCCATCATGGGATTATTGCCCAAAGCCCACACACATTATGGAACTGAAAGTCGCACAGTATTCCATTCCAAAGATGGGCAAACAGATCTTTTGGGCGCGGATGAAGCCACACTAACCAAGATCAGGGGTAACCGCATTGCCATGATTTTTCAAGAGCCTATGACATCCCTCAACCCTGTACTCACCTGCGGAGAACAGGTCATGGAAGCCATAAGCCAACATCAGGAACTGACACCATCGGCTGCGAAAGCTGCAACCATTAGCTTATTTGAACAGGTTCAACTACCCAATCCTGCAGCTATTTTCGATCGTTATCCGCACCAATTGAGTGGTGGCCAAAAGCAACGTGTGATGATTGCCATGGCCATGAGTTGCAAGCCAGACATCCTGATTTGTGATGAACCCACAACCGCACTGGACGTTACTGTGCAGCAAACTATTCTTGAGTTACTGAAAACACTGCAGCAACAACATCAAATGGGTATCCTGTTTATTACGCATGATCTAAATCTGGTGGCTGATTTTGCAGATACGGTTGCGGTGTTGTATCAAGGCGAATTAGTAGAGATGGGCTCTGTAGAAAGCATATTCAAACAGGCACAACACCCTTATACCAAAGCATTGCTTGCTTGCAGACCTGCCCTCTATAGCAAAGGGGACCCATTACCAACAGTTGCTGATTTTCTAAGTCCTGGATCACCAACAAAAACAATCGCTCCACGGCACGAACAGATGCTGGAAACATCAGCTGAACCTTTGCTGCAAATAAGCAACCTATATGTTTGGTACCCGACCAAATACAACTTACTAGGTAAACCAATTGAACATTATAAAGCGGTGAACGAGGTTAGCTTTGAGGTTTTAAACGGCGAGACTTTAGGATTAGTAGGCGAAAGCGGTTGCGGCAAATCAACCTTGGGCCGTGCGTTACTTGGATTGATCAAAACAAATGGCGGACAAATTATGTATGGCGATACTGATTTAACAAAGTGTGATAGACGAAGCTGGCAATTACTGCGTAAAGAAATGCAATTGATTTTTCAGGATCCATACGCTTCTTTGAATCCTAGTATCCCAATTGGCGAAGCCATAGCAGAACCACTAGCGGTGCACAAGATTTACCCAACCGCAAAAGCAAGAAAAGAAGCCGTTATCAATCTGTTGGAGAAAGTACAGTTAAAAGCAGCACATTACGATAGATATCCGCATCAATTTAGTGGCGGACAAAGACAAAGAATTGTAATCGCACGTGCATTGGCTTTACAACCCAGCTTTGTCGTTTGCGATGAAAGTGTGAGTGCGCTAGACGTAAGTGTTCAAGCACAAGTTTTGAACCTGCTGAATGAGTTGAAAGAAAGCTTTGGCTTTACAGCGATTTTTATCTCGCACGATCTATCAGTTGTTCGCTATATCAGCGACAGAATCATGGTGATGCAGAAAGGAAAAATTGTGGAAAGCGGATTATCCAGCCAAGTTTACAGCCATCCACAATCTGCTTACACGCAACAACTGATCGCTGCAATACCGAAAGGCATTGTAGCCTAATCGTGGTTACTTGCTAATCTTTTCCTGCCAGGCTAACATACCACCGGCAACGTTTACCACATTGGTAAAGCCCATGGTTTCTAAGATCATGCAAGCTTGTCCGCTTCTATTGCCACTTCTGCAATACAGTACAATCTCTTCCTGCTTTAGGGCTTCTAACTCATCTAACTGCATAGATTGGATTTTACCTAAAGGAATTAATTGCCCACCCACATTGAATTCAGCGTGCTCATGTGGCTCGCGAACATCAATCAGGTTGAATGCTGCACCTGAATCGATTTTTTGCTTCAGTTCTTCTACGGTCATTAGTTTCATAAAGCTGGTTGTATTACTGTTTGATTGAATCAACAATGGGTGTAGGTGGCGGCGTTGAGCTAAGCCAGATATCCATAAGTTGTCCCTGTTTGATTTTATTGACTTGGCGCTCACCTGTAGGCAAATCTACAAATACCTGTGGACTCTGCTTCACGATAAACGCACTAGCGGAATCGGACAAACTATTGTCGGCAATAATAGCGCCAATATTGATACCGATACTTTGTAAATAGGCTTTTGCTTCCATGAAATTCAGGCCTACCAAATTGGGCACTTCCATATCTGTTCCACCTAATCCATTACCCAACACAAAACTGATGGCACTTCCTAATGGAATTTTCGTACCGGCTACAATAGGCCTTTCATTATATAGTTGTTCCAGTACTGCATTTCTAGCGATATCCGGCTTGTATGACACCATTCCGATTTTCAGTCCCATACTCTGCAAATACATCTCTGCACTTCTGATAGATAAGCCAACCAAATTAGGCATATCAACCAAAGGCGGTAGCGCACGGTTGATGGTTAAATAAATTGTTCTTCCCTTCTTCACGATTTCATCTGATTCGGGCGACTGCTTGAGTACAGATAATTTGGCAACAGAATCTACATAGATAGAATCTTGTATTTCTACAGTAAAGCCCTGGTCTTCCAGCATTTTTTGTGCAGCAATGATGTTCTGCCCCATAACTGAAGGCACTTTTTGCTGTTCACCAAAGCCAGTAATCCATTTTAATGAACTGAAGAAAATTACTAAGACAAATAGTCCTAGTACAACTCCGGCCAATATATTCAACCACAAAGGTCTTTGTGTGATAAAAGAAAAGTAATTGCTTTTTTGCTGTGGCATATTACAATATTAGTACTTCAGGCTTTCTTCAATGATGGCTCCGTAAAAATCTTTCAAATCCCAGCCCATGGCCCTCACCTGCTGCGGTATTACACTGGCTTCACTTTGACCGGGCACTGTATTCACTTCCAGCATGAAAGGCTTATTATCCGCCTCATTGCAGATAAAGTCAATACGCACCACGCCGCGGCAGTTCATCACTTCATACACCCGCACAGCTGCTGATTCCAATGCGCTTTGCATCGCTGGACTGATTTTCGCAGGTGTAATCTCCTCGCTCTTGCCTTGGTATTTGGCTTCAAAATCAAAGAATTCATTATGCGCGATGATTTCGGTAATCGGCAGCACAGTGATTTTTCCATTTTGTTTGAATACTCCGATCGTGAATTCACGACCGCTGATAAATTCTTCCACTAATACCTGCGTGTCTTCTTTGAACGCTTTTTGCAAAGCAGGCGCCAGTTCTTCCGGCTGATTCACTTTACTCATACCAATACTGCTACCACCATTATTGGGTTTCACAAATACTGGTAAACGCAATTGTTCAAGAATCTGCTCAGGACTTACCGGCGTATGCGAAAACAAATGCATACTCTTCGCCACATTAACGCCACCAAATGCCGCAACAGCAACGGTGTATCTTTTATTAAATGTAAGTGCTGAAGTTGCTGCATCGCATGAAGTATAAGGTAAGCCTAGCATATCGAAATATCCTTGCAGCTTACCATCTTCACCAGGTGTACCATGAATACACATCAGCACGGCATCGAAATGAATAGCAGCACCCTCATGATTGATAGAGAAATCATCCCGATTTACACGAGAGCGTTCTCCCTCCCATGGCCAATACCACCAACCGTCTGGATTGATATCGATTCGATACACATCGTATGTATCCCTGTCGATATTGTTACCAACAGTAACTGCACTCTTATAACTGATTTGTGCTTCACCGCTCAAACCGCCGGTGACCAAAGCTATTTTCTTCTTCATGCAAAGTGATTACCAAACAAAGAAAACTAAAATCCTGCTAAGCTGCTCACACCCTTGGACCATTAACAAAAGAAAAGGTGAAGAATGTCTGATTCTTCACCTCTTAATAAACGGGAAATATCACCCGCCGTGGTAAAATGTCGTCTCATTACTGGCGACAATCATTGTATTCTAAAGGTAGAAAAGCAGTTTGAGAATTTCAAGAAAAACACCTTAAAATTCTACACTATTTTCTGCAGATTAAATATGCAGTTTTGACTTCTTCTCCATCAATGCTTCTACTGTTTCCTGATACATTTCATCAGGTACGCAGCAGTCAACCGGACAAACAGCAGCACACTGAGGTTCCTCATGGAATCCCTGGCATTCTGTACACTTGTTAGGGGTGATATAGTAGGTATCCACACTCAGAGGCGCATGCTTCTGATCTGCTTCAACTACGCTACCATCTAAGAGGGTAAAAGAACCCTTTACAGTAGTACCATCGGCGATGGCCCACTCTACACCACCTTCATAAATCGCGTTATTCGGACATTCTGGTTCGCAAGCACCGCAGTTGATGCATTCTTCTGTTATTTTAATTGCCATAACGAATCAAATTTTCTGGTTATACATTTGCTTTTCAAATATAAGGCTGAATGATGGAATTACAAGAACGAATTCAACTGATATCAGAGATAGGAAAACACCTGGGCTCAGTTGATGCCAATTGGCTTACTGCCAAGGAAAGGGCATCACGAGAAAACCCTTGGTTTATCCCTGAATTCATTGACCATGCAGTAACACAAATTTGTCAGCAATTCCTACAGGCAGCTGCATTAGCAGCTTGGGCAAAGCAATATGGCTTACCTGCTGCTACCCCATCTCCTAAAACGGTGGGACTGGTTACTGCAGGTAATATTCCACTAGTTGGCTTTCATGACTTATTATGCATATTTATCAGCGGCCATAAAGCCCTGATTAAGCCATCCTCCAAAGACAGCATTTTACTCAAATACATCGTGAATAAAATGTCGGAATTGGATGCCCGTGTAAATGACCTGATTCAATTCCAAGAGCAACTGAAAAACTGCGATGCCTATATCGCCACGGGTGGTAATAATACCAGCCGTTACTTCAGCTATTATTTTGGCAAATACCCACATATCATCAGAAAGAACAGAACATCGGTTGCCATACTAGATGGAACAGAAACCGCTGGAGAGCTAGAAGCCTTGGGTAAGGATATCATGCTCTATTTTGGCATGGGCTGCAGAAACATCACGCAGGTATATGTACCTACGGGATATGATTTTATACCCTTACTCAAAACACTGGAGTCCTACCTGCACTATACAGATCATCATTCTTACAAGCACAATTACGATTATCACCTTACGCTGTTAATCATGAATAACAAATTTTACATGAATAATGGCGTGGTTGTGATGCAAGAGCATGAATCTCCATTCTCTCCTGTGAGCCACCTGCATTACCAGTATTACGATGATGCGGCTGCCTTATTGGATAAGCTGAAGGATAACCAAGACATACAATGCGTGGTTGGACATGGTGCTCTACCTTTTGGTTCAGCGCAGGAACCAAGCTTAACAGACTATGCAGATGGTGTTGACACGATGGCCTTTTTGGCAGGACTCTAGCATCTACGACGGATATCGTAAAACATCTGTTAATTTGCACCATTGGTGAACTGACGAAACAACAGATTCGTTTAGTTTGTATTCGATAGGCATTCTATTTGATCAATCAGAATAAAAAGGAATAAATGATGAAACTCAACAACATTTTAGCAGTTGTAGCCATCAGCGCTGCCACCGCCATTTTGAGTGTTTGGGGCTATGGCAAATTGTATCAGACAAACTATGCGGGTGTACAAGACAGCGGTAAGTTGCCTGTAAATTATGCCGGTTTCTTCGGTAACAACGGCAGTGCTGCTGCACCAGTAGATTTTACCACTGCGGCAGGTACAAGCACCCCAGCAGTAGTACACATTAAAACAAGAACCAAGGCAAAACAAGTTGCCAACAACCAACAAAGAAGGTCTAACCCATTCGGTGATTTATTTGGGGATGACTTCTTTGACGATTTCTTTGGTGGTGGGCCACGCATTGTGCCTGAGCAACGTGCCAGCGGTAGCGGTGTCATCATCACTGATGATGGCTTTATCGTAACCAATAACCACGTAGTAGCAGGCGCTGATGAAATCAATGTAACCCTGCCCAATAAGAAGCAATATAAAGCCAGCATTATCGGAACAGACCCCAGCACTGACTTAGCTGTCATCAAGATTGAAGGCAAGGGCTTTCCTTATCTCGTATATGGCAACAGTGATGATGTTAAGCTTGGACAATGGGTATTAGCGGTTGGTTATCCACTAAACTTGGATGTAACCGTTACTGCTGGTATTGTGAGTGCTAAAGCAAGAAGCATCAATATCAACGAAAGACAAAGCCAAACACCTGTTGAATCTTTCATTCAAACTGATGCAGCTGTGAACCCAGGCAATAGTGGTGGCGCTTTGATCAACACCAATGGCGAATTGATTGGTATTAACTCTGCCATCGCTTCTCCAACAGGTTCTTATGCCGGCGTCTCTTATGCTATTCCGGTGAACATTGCTAAGAAAGTCATCACCGATATTGTAAAATATGGAACTGTACAACGTGCTTTCCTGGGCGTAAGCTACCCTAGAGAAACCTTGGACGATCGTTCTGAAAAAGAATTGGACAATCAATTTGGTGCTGCATGGCGTACCAGCGAAGGCGTATTCCTCACAGATATCCTTGAATCAGGTGCTGCTGAAGCTGCAGGTCTGCGTAAAAAAGATGTCATCACCAAAATCAATGGTGTGGCTGTGAAAACCGGACCAGAACTACAGGACCAGATTGCTCGTTACAAACCCGGTGATAAAATCACTATTACGTATAAGCGCGATGGTAAAGAAAGCACCACCAACCTTACTTTAAAGAATAAGCTCGGCACTACTACTGTAGTGAAGACTGAAACTGCCTTAGAAAAATTGGGAGGTGAATTTGAAACGATCGATAAGAAGATTGCTGCAGCTAATGATATTGCAGGCGGTGTAGTGGTGAAGAAAATTGGTAATGGTGCATTGAAGAATTCCAGAATGCAGGAGGGCTTTGTGATTACTTCTGTAAATGGAAATGAAATTAAAAATCTAGACGATTTGAAAGCTGCCTTGAAAGATGCCAACGGCACTATTTTCTTTGAAGGCATTTATCCGG
>DALYHN010000122.1:0-7055 GCA_031970875.1 Chitinophagaceae bacterium | reverse complement strand
TCACATATGCTTCACCGCATCCGGCAAATCATAGAATGTTGGATGGCGATACACTTTATCATTTGCAGGATCGTAGAAACTTGCTGCTTCATCCGGATTGGATGCATGAATATGTTTACTCTCCACCACCCAAATACTCACGCCTTCCATTCTACGGGTATAGACATCACGGGCATTTTCAATCGCCATTTGTGCATCAGCTGCATGCAAGCTGCCCACGTGTTTGTGGTCCAAACCTTGTCTGCTGCGGATAAACACTTCCCACAATGGCCATTCTTGTTTCGCCTGTCCGGTACTGATATCAGCAGCACCATTGCGGCCTTCGCCATAATCGCCGTAGAAATATTTGCGGATATATTGTTTCATATAATTACTGTTTTATGCAGCATGCTGTTGTGCGCGTGCTGCTTTTTTCGCTGCATGTGAAGCAGCAGCTTCTCTTACCCAAGCACCATCTTCCCATGCTTTGCGGCGTGTATCTAATCTTTGTTTGTTGCACGGACCATTACCACTAATCACCTGCCAAAACTCTTCCCAATTGATCGCACCAAAATCATAATGACCACGTGCTTCATTCCATTTCAAATCCGGATCAGGTAAAGTCATGCCCAAGATTTTCACCTGCTCAGCAATCATGTCTACAAACTTCTGACGCAATTCATCATTGCTGAAGCGCTTGATTCTCCAACGCATGCTCTGCTCGCTGTTGGGGCTGGCATCGTCTGTTGGACCAAACATCATGATACTGGGCCACCACCAACGATTGATGGCATCCTGGCACATTTTGCGCTGCGCTTCGCTACCCTTGCTGAGGCTGAGCAATAATTCAAAACCCTGACGCTGGTGAAAGCTTTCTTCCTTGCAAATACGCACCATGGCTCTGGCATAAGGACCATAACTGGCTCTGCACAAAGGCACTTGGTTCATGATGGCTGCACCATCTACCAGCCAACCAATGGCGCCCATATCAGCCCAAGTGAGTGTTGGATAATTGAAGATGGAAGAATATTTGGCTTTGCCGGAGTGCAATTGCTCATACATCTGATCACGGGTAATGCCCAGTGTTTCTGCTGCACTATAGAGATAGAGGCCATGACCACCTTCATCCTGCACTTTGGCCAGCAAAATGGCTTTGCGGCGAAGCGATGGGGCGCGGGTAATCCAGTTACCCTCAGGCAACATACCAACGATTTCGCTGTGGGCATGCTGACTAATCTGACGAATTAGGGTCTGGCGGTATTTCTCCGGCATCCAATCGCGCGGCTCAATGCGGATCTCACGATCAATTTTGTCTTGAAATTGCTTCTCCAGATCAATGGTATTCATATCAAATGATTGGTGTTCAAAATTAACAAGAAAAGCTACCAATTGTTAGCTTAACGATAGTCGTAGTCTACAACCACCTGTTCTGTGCGTGGGTGACTCTGACAGGTTAGGATAAAACCTTGCTCAATTTCCTCCGGTTCCAATCCATAGTTTACATCCATATCCACTTCGCCTTCAATCAGTTTGGCTTTGCAGGTACAGCAAACCCCACCCTTACAGGCAAAGGGCAGATCAGCGCCCTGCTTCAAAGCCGCATCCAAGATACTCTCCCCTTCAAAAGGCAGCTTGAAATCGAAACTGCGGCCGTCAAGTTTCACGATGATCTTACTTGCCGGAGCATTATCGGATTGCTCTTTAGGTGCCTGATGCTGCTTGGCTCTGGCACCTGCAGTCGTAAATAATTCGACGTGTATTTTCTTCGGATCAACCGACTGCGCTTTCAAATAATCGCGCACCGCGAGTGTCATTTCTTCCGGACCGCAAATGAAAAATGCGTCTGCTTTATCCAATTTGATCAGGCTCGATGAAAGCGCTGCACATTTATCTGCAGTAATCCTGCCCGATTGAATAGGCGCATCCATTTTTTCTCTGCTCAATACATGAATGAGACTGAATCGCTCCATGTATTTATTCTTCAAAGCCTCCAATTGCTCTTTAAAAATGATTGAATCTTTGCTGCGATTGCCATAAACCAAAATCACCTGACTCATCGGCTCGGCCGCCAATACTGTTTTGATAATAGATAAGATAGGTGTTATACCACTGCCTGCTGCAAAGCATACATATTGCTTAGCTTGCTCGGGCTGGATAGGCGTAAAAAACTTACCCATGGGTGGCATCACATCCAATGTGTCACCAGCTTTCAGTGCTTCATTGGCATAAGTGCTGAACACACCACCATCTACTTTTTTGATGGCAACACGCCATTCTTTATCCAAAGGCGAACTGCACAAAGAATAAGATCTCCTAACTTCTTCACCGTTGATCTGTGTTTTGATCGTGAGGTACTGACCTTGCTGAAAAGCATACTGCGCTTGTAATGCAGCAGGTATGTCCAGTGCAACCGATACACAATCACTCGTTTCCTTTCTAACCGATTTTACACGGATGGTTTCAAAATGAACAGACATGCTGATTATTTTCTAAGACCATCCACCATGATGGTCACCATATTTTCTTCTAATTCTTTTCCGCTAATCTTTGCTGTAGAACGATGCCAGCTCTCAATACCACTTACGGCATGCAGCATAATTAAGACAGCAGTAGGCGCATCAATAGATTTGATTTCGCCGGCAGCAATACCTTTTTCAATAATGGCTGCAAAGCGTTTACGATAGGTGCGGCGTTGGTTTTGAAAATTGGATAGGTATGGATCAGTGAGGTGCTTCCACTCACGGTCGCTCACATACACTTCTTCATATTGGTGCAGCATTTCCTTGATATGAAAACGCAAAAGTTTTTCCACTTTCACAATGGCTGAAATATTTTCCAGCTCAATCGATTCCATATGACTCATGAAACGATTGGCCACATTAAAACAGATCACATGTAGTATCTCTGTTTTGGAATGAATGTGGTTATACAAACTGGCCGCTTCTACCCCAACGGCATCAGCTAGCTCGCGCATGCTGGTGGCTTTATAGCCCTTCTCCCGGAAAAGCGAAGCTGCTTTGCTGACAATGATGTCTTTGCGGGAGGAATGTTCATCAACCTTAATTCTTGCCATGGGGCAAATATAAAACTAACAGTCGTTAGCGGAAAAGAAAGTTTCTGTTAGTTCTAAAAAAACAACAGCTGCTAGAAAGCAGCCAGTTGTTATGTTTAACCCCCAATGAAATTTTTCGCCTTCACTGTTTAAACACAATGCAAACATAATTGCTCCACTAGGGCGAGTCAAGGGGGAAATTTCCCGTTTTTTCAGGGGGGTGTTTTTCCTCAAAATACCCGTTAAACAACGGGGTAAAAGACCGTCAATTACCCCCTTGAAGCTAAAAGCCAAGCCATTAAATTGCAATACACCATTTTCCAATCCTATGACAAATCTGATTCTGGCAGGTGTGCTGGGCGCAGTAATGGCTACTGCCGTGTGCTGGCTTTTGAACGGACGAAAGTTTGTATCAACAAAAACATGCCAGGAAGCCGTTAACGGGCTTTCTAGTGCTAAGGCACTATTGTGTACACACTATTGCAACAGAATTAGCAGGCAACTGCATGATGGGATATCGCAGGATTTAAGCTTGATGAAACTGAACCTGCACTTATTTCATCAGGATCATCAAGAAATCCATCTGCAGCAAATGCAGGAACTGTTAGAGAGGGGTATTGTAGAATTGAGGCGTATTAGCAGGAAAATGCAACCTGAGGAAATTGATGGAGTGGGCATACTGCATGCACTGGAAATGGAATTACAGTATATCAGAAAGAATTTTCAGGTCTGCTGTACAATTGATGATCCGGAAGGGCTGTTACAAAAAGCAAGATCAAGCAACCTGATTTTATATAGTCTGCTCGAGGAAATGCTGCTGAATGCAGCCATTCATGCCAAAGCTACTCGTATTCAGGTAGTGGCTGAAACCCTTAACAATCAACATAACTTCTTGGTGCGGGATAATGGTATTGGATTCGATATCCAACTGGTTACAGTTGGCAATGGACTAAACTATTTAAAAGAACAGGCAAATTATTTAGGTGCTACACTTAACATAAATAGCACACCGGGCAAAGGAACTTGTATTGAATTAGTTGTATGAGTAGCGAAAAAATTAAGTTAGGATTAGTAGATGATCACGCATTGATGCGCAAGGGTCTGGTCAATCTTATTGAAGCATTTGGGAATTGTACGATTGTGTTTGAAGCGAATAATGGCGAAGACTTATTTCAAAAGCTACACACACATCCACTACCGGATATTGTATTAATGGATATTCATATGCCCGGTATGAATGGATATGAAGCAACAGAGAAACTGGCGAAAGCTTATCCAAAAATCAAAGTACTGGTGTTAACTGTGATCGATCACGAATCTGCTGTGCTTAGAATCATGAAGAAGGGCGCAAGAGGGTATCTGCTCAAGGACACCAGTCCCTATGAACTGAATCGTGCCATTACGGAAATCCACCAGAAAGGTTATTTTCTGAACGATATTGTTGGCAATAAACTCATCAACAACCTGAAAGAGCTGTCAGAACCAGAAGAGGGTTATTCCTTGCTTACAGAAAGAGAAATTGAATTTCTCCAACATTGCTGCACAGATTTATCCTACCGAGAAATAGCCGAGAAAATGTGTGTGAGCTTTCGCACAGTAGATGGTTACCGCGAAAGTTGCAGTGAAAAATTACAAGTAAAATCAAGAATAGGTTTTGTTACCTACGCCATTAAAGAAGGGCTGGTTAGGCTTTAATTAAGCGATTTCCCAAACCTCGCGACCACGCAGTAATTTGTCCAGATCGCCCTTGCCTTTTGCAGCAATGATGTCCTGAATCTGTAACTGCATCATCTCCTCATAGCATGGACGTTCTGTTTCATAGAACACACCAAATGGTCTGGGGAAATGATCTGGCTTGGAAGGATCATCAAACATGCGGATCAGGATTTGTGCTTTGTGGTAATCATGCTCATCATGTATCCAGCAATCATCCGCACTATACTCGCCACCCAATTCCACCACAACTGGTTTGAAACCGTCTAAGCGAATGCCTTTGTTTTGTGTAGCGCCAAATACCAGTGGTTTACCCTGCTCTAGGAATAATGTTTCTTCCGGCTTGGTCGCTTTTTCTGTAAAGACTTCGAATGCACCATCGTTGAAGATGTTGCAGTTTTGATAGATCTCTAAGAAAGATGCACCCTTGTGCTTTTGTGCACGTGTGAGCATATACTGCAGGTGCTTGGGATCACGATCCATACTGCGGCCAATAAATGTGGCATCAGCACCCATGGCCAGCGCCAATGGATTGAATGGATGATCAATACTACCGAAAGGTGTACTCTTAGTAATCTTATGCTCTTCAGAAGTAGGCGAATATTGCCCCTTTGTTAAACCATAGATCTGGTTATTGAAGAGCAGGATATTGATATCGAAATTTCTTCTCAGCAAATGAATGGTATGATTACCACCAATGCTTAAGCTATCACCATCACCGGTTACTACCCACACACTCAATTCAGGGCGACAAGCTTTCAAGCCACTTGCAATCGCTGTTGCGCGACCATGGATAGAGTGCATACCATATACATTCATATAGTATGGGAAACGACTGCTACAACCAATACCACTGATGATCACAATATCTTCCTTAGGAATGCCCAGTGTAGGCATTACTTTTTGTACCTGAGCGAGGATAGAATAGTCTCCACAACCCGGACACCAGCGTACTTCCTGGTCAGTTGCAAAATCCTTAGCAGTTAGTACGGGCGAAGTAGCGGTAGCAGTTGCACTCATGATGATAACATTAGGTTCTTAAAGTTAGCCCTTGGGGCTTATTCTGCAATAAAAAACAAAATCCTTTTACCGAACATGATTTTTCTCATCCCTGCTGTAGGGCTTCCCAATATTCAGCAGCACGGCGGGTATGCGGAATCACGATAGTTCCACCCACAATATTCGCCACAGCAAAGATTTCGTAGACTTCATCTGTATTCACGCCTAATTCGTGGCATTTACCTAGGTGGTATTTGATGCAATCATCGCAACGCAGCACCATACTGGCTACCAAGCCTAGCATTTCCTTGGTCTTCTTATCCAAAGCACCTTCATCGTAAGTATTGGTATCCAGATTCCACAGGCGCTTCATCACCAGATTATTCTTGGAGAGAATCACTTCATTCATTCTCGTTCTGTAGTTGTTAAACTCTTGTACTAATTGAGACATCGCTAAATTTTTAGTGTGTAAATGTACAAAAGGCAAGGTGCCCGCACAGAATATTTGTACATTGAATGCCTAAATAACAGCTCATGAAAAAGCTTGTTCTCATTTTTTTCCTGATTCCGCTAAGTCTGTTTGCGCAAAGCGGAAAATCACCGATGAAAGTGACAGATCTGCTGAAAGTAAAGCAGGTGAGCGGGGTAAGTATTCATCCGGATGGCCAACGCATTCTCTACTCCGTCAATAGCATCGAACCCGAAGCCACCAGCAAGTGGGAATATCGATATAATAACCAACTCTGGCTCTATGCCAATGGCAGCAGCCGACAGCTTACCAGCGGTGGTGGCGGACAAGCAGCTTGGTCGCCCGATGGCAAACAACTAGCTTTTGTGCGTGCGGCAGAAGGCAGACCACAAATTTTTCTGCTGAATTTAGATGGAGGTGAACCCGTACAGCTTACGCAATCTAAATATGGAGCCGGCCAGCCCAAATGGTCGCCCGATGGCAGCAAGATTGTATTCAGTGTCAATATTCCGCTCGCAGAACTCATCTCAGACCCTGTTTTCAACCCCAGTGGCAAAATGCCAGAATGGCCTTATGAAAAGCCGGGCTTTACCAATAATAGCAACCTGCAGCCCAATAAAGCCATCCCAAATCCTGATGGTAATACAGAAGAAATTCGTGCTTATCTGGCACAGAATGAAAAAGACAGAAAGGCCAAAGTCATCACCAAACTCAACTTGCAGGAAGAAGCGACTGTATCGAATGAGATGAGTTTTAGTCACCTCATGATTATGGATGCCAAACCTAGCGCTAAAGCAACTGCATTGACAAGTGGTTTCTACAGCTTTAATGGTGCTGCATTTA
>DALYHN010000121.1:0-7170 GCA_031970875.1 Chitinophagaceae bacterium | reverse complement strand
GCAGCTGTTTCAATACCATTCATCAAGGGCATATTCACATCCAATAAAATGATATCTGGTGGTTGGTTTGATTTGGCGAGTGCATCCATTAATGCATGGCCATTTGCTGCTTCCAGCACAACTTCAAATCCACCAATTGCATGGAGCAATAAAGAAACAGATTTTACAAAAAGTTGATGATCGTCTGCAATGCCGATACGGATAGTTGAATTCATTGGTTTCATGGTCAGCGTAGCGGAATATCTAACTCCACAATCGTTCCCGAAGGTACATGCTTATGCCATTGAATGTTACCTTTTAATAAAGCAATTCTTTCTTGCATGTGTAATAAGCCGCTGCCGGCTTTGGAAACAGCTTCGCTTGGCATGCCTTTGCCATTGTCGGTAATGCGCATGCGCAAACGGTTATTTTGTACCAAGCAATCAATGTTGATTACACTTGCGCTTGCATGTTTTAAGCAGTTTTGAATAGCTTCTTGTACTACTCTAAATATGATTAATTGCTGATCGTTGTGTAAGCTGATATCTGTCAATGCCTCAAGTGATGCGTTTACTTGCAGCATATTGTGTAATCTGGATATTTCCTGTTGTAAATTTTCTTGCAGACTGAATTGTTCCAGCCATTTGGCATTCATCATTTTGCTGAGGCTGCGTACTTCCTGAATGGCTTTACCTAAGGTTGCTTGTGCTTCTTCCAATGATGCAGCAGTTGCTGGTGCTTGCAGCATGGCCGCATTGATCATCATCTTACTACTACTGAGCAGCTGACCTACATTATCGTGTAGTTCCATCGCAATAGCCTGATAGGTTTGTTCCTGTACTTCGTGTCGGATAGTGGCTACCTGTGTTTGGTAGGCTTGTGTTAATTGTGTTTGCTTTTTCTTGCTGGTAGAAATAATCAGCAGCAGCACAAATCCCAAAAAAATGATCAGGAAACCAATAGCCCCTACAATCTGTGGTAAAATGCCCATACTGCAACTTTACGATTTTCTGGACATCAAAAAGAGCATAATGATAGATGTGTAATAGATGAGGTTGGCTGATAAGTGCAGGAGTTGAAAGATGAGCATAGCAGAAGGGAGTTGCCAATAGCTTGGGATACTCACTGTGGTAAAGTTGATGAAGAGCAGTGCGTGGTACATGAACAGTCCTGTACAGAAAATGAAAATGGTGTCTTTTCTTAAGGAGATTTTGTGCTCTACAATCACTTTTCTGAAGTAAAACAAGCAAATCAGCATATTGCTGATATTGAGCAGGCGAAAGCTCTGCGTATGAAACTGTAACCAGCCGGAATAAAATTGTAATTCAACAATACTTGCAGTAAGGTTAATGGCAATGGAAAGTAGGATGATGCGTTTGATTTTTTGAAAAGCCTCAATTTGAAAAAGCATGTATTGAATCACACACATATCTATCAGCGAAAAAACATTGTACAGTAAATTGTTATTGAGCCTTAAAGCAGGAATGCGATGGTCTGTTAAAATGGTTTCGTTCAAGACTGTTAGCAACAACAATAGAATGAGCCAGCGAAAAGCAGTTGGTTGTATTTGCTTCCAGCGAATCAGTCCAACAATCAGCGCGCTGATTTCGAGAAAATGTAGTGCTTGAGAATAATCTGGTAGCATTAGTTACAAATAAATGGCGGACAGGGTTTGCCGTAGTTCTCAATATTGGTTGCTTCTCCTTGTTGATTGCGCACAATGGTTTTGCCCATTGATTTTCCTTCTACAGGTTGTTTGGCGCCCCACAAAATAATGGTGTATTGATTATTGTAAACATGTTTGGGGTCTTTATTGGATGAATCATACTTGGCAAAATAAGCCCACATGCCATCAATTTGTCCGGATTGTACCAAAGTAGCCATATTGTTAATGGTGGCAGCATCAAAGTAAATGGCTTTGGTGGCATCCTTGTCAATTTCGTTCATGGCTTTATAAGCTGCCGATTGTTGAAAGTTCTGGATATAGCGATCTGCAACTTCAGGACTTATAGATGTTGGTCGACTATTTACAACTGTAGGTTTTTCTATAAAACTAGTAAGTGTATAATGGATACAGGTGAATGCAAGGAGCATTATTGGTATAGAATATTGACGCATAATGAGTTTTGAAGCAATCTCCGTTCTTTTATCGGCATTGCCAATGGGAAATTTCCCGTGCAGCAATGGGAAATTTCCCATTGTCTGGTATTGCGTACTTCTGCATATTTGTTGCATCCTGTTTGCAATAAATAAAGAGACGACCCTGGGAGTTTTCTCAGTGATGGATTCAAAGGCGAAAGCCGGCGCGGTCAAACGGGGGTAGGGCCGCGCTCTTGAATCCTAATCAACAATAACATTGGGGGCTTCAAACAATAAACCGGTTCCAATTGGAGCCGGTTATTTTTTAAAACGGTTAAATTAAGAATATGAAAACCATCATCTTTATTCATGGTAATTCTCAATCGGCAAAAATCTGGGATAATATCATTCATCATCAGGCATTTGCAGGCTTTCGTACAATGGCTATTAACCTTCCTGGCCATGGGGGAAATTTGCCGGAAGGCTGGCAGGATGAAGACTATACTATTCCTAATAAAGGAATGTGGTTAACAAGTTTTTTGGAAAGGGCCCAATTAGAAGAATATATACTAGTTGGTTTAAGTTATGCATCTAATATTATTGGTGAAATGTCTGCTGCTCTTGGTTGTAAGGGCATTGTATTGATTGGTCCTACTATTTTAGGTGGCCCTATCGGACCTGAACAGGTGTTATTGCCTAATCCATTCGGGCAGGCATTAATGATGGCTGAAGTAGATATGGATGTGTTGGAAGGATGGATTCGTACACAAATGCTTTATCCGGATGAAGATGTTTATAGCCAAATGAAAATGGATTATTTGCAAACCCAACCCGGTGTAAGAACTACTATCCCAACAGTTCTGGCCAATCAGGCTTTGGGTGATGAAATAGACAGATTATTTTCTTTTCAAGTACCAATCATGGTTATTTCCGGACGGGAAGAAAAAAATGCAGTTCCTGGGTATCTGGACAATACTATGCTTGCTGCAAATGTGTGGAGAGGGAATACCATCATAGTGTCTGATGCAGCACATTGTGTGCACCTTGATCAACCGGAACTATTTGTACAGCTATTATTAGCATTTGCAGGAGATGTATTCAAATAATCTTACTTCTAATAGCAAATGCTACCAGCTCGGCAATATTCTTGGTGTTGGTTTTCTTCAACATGTTTTTTCGGTGATTGATAATGGTATGTTCACTTACATGCAATCTAACTGCCAATTCTTTGCTATTGAAGCCCTCGGCCATTAGGCATAGAATTTCTTTCTCTCTTTTGCTCAATACCTGGTCTTCTTCATTTGGGTAGTAAAAACGATGTAATAGTGGTTGTACCTGTACCCCGCTACCAGTTATCGTATGCCGCTCAACAGTATGCTGCATTACAGTATCGGATTTTATGGGGGTAATATCTGTGACAAAACCTACGCTGTATAAAGGCAATCCGGTTTCTTTTGAAGTTATATAAGCATTGCGCTGATACACTTTTACTACTTTCTTTTGCTTGTTTGTTATACGAAAATTATAAGAGAAAACCAGTTCTTGATGTTGGGACTGTGGGGTAGACTGTAAAATTTCTGCGTTGTTGGCGTATATATGTGTGTTGTAAATACCGAAATCCTCTTTTTGATAAATGTCTAATAGAAAAGGAATTCCATCCTCAATATGCTGCTCTGCAGGAAAACCGGTCATTTGTTCGCAGCTCTTTGTAATAGTAGTGTAGGTTCTTTTTTGATAATCTAATACAAAAAAAGTAGGCATGATATGCGCCATCTTGTTACCCAAATAGCCAAACCTGTCAATAGCTTCGGCTATTTGTAGCATGTCTATATCTTCCTTGCTAAAAGCAAGTTGATGGATATGACCCAAATAGGTAAATTGCTCTCGCACAATCTTACCCATGCAGCTGTGTTTTGGTTTTGAATGCAAGTTGAAAATACAGATTTATCATATCAACTCATTTAAGAGTGCGAGATTGAGTACTTCGGCTATATTTTTTGCTCCAGTTTTTTTAATCATATTTTTTCTATGGTTGTTAACTGTATGAACGCTAATGTGAAGCTTCTCAGCAATTTGTTTCGATGCAAGCCCTTGAGCAATCCATTTTAAAACAGCCAGCTCAGCTTTACTCAGTATTAACTTTTGCTCGCTGGCCTGGGTCTGTGCAAAGCTTACTGTATGAAACAGCTGGGCATGGTTATGCCCACCGGAAATATTCATGAAAGACAATACCATATTTTCAGCACTGGGTAGGTGAGAGATATCGGTAAAATGCTTGAAAGTATATGCTACTTCTCCTTGTTCATTGAGATCTAATACTAAGACTTGCTCCAGTAGGGTTACTTGATGACCTGCTTTGTGATGCAGCTTTATGTTCAGATTAGTTTTGAGATTCGTTCTTATGTTTGGTACTTGTTGGTGAATGAATTCCTGAAAGTAAAAGGATGCTGCCGCAACCTTGGGTTGTTCTGCCGGATCAATGGCATTAAACAGTAATGAAATACCTCCTTCTAATAATTCTGTATGTGATAAGCCGATAACTTGTTCGGTATTGCCAGCTACTTCCAGAAATCGGTTTTGTTGATAGTCCATAATAATGTGAAAACTATTGCCCAACTGTAGTGGTATCAATTTTTCGGTAAAAACTAGTTGAGCCGGAGCTTGTTTTTTTGTATTGATAAGGCTGTTTCTGTCTCGGCCTTTTTCCCAGTAATTTTTCCAATAAGCTATGGGAACAGGGGGTATCAGGGTTGATTGCATGGTATGAACCTTATATAAATGAACAAAATACGGAAGTAATATTATTTACTGTTGGTTGAGGCAGAATTGTTTTTAAGGGGATATCAGATAGAGAAATAACCATAAATGGCTATTGACACAAAATTGGCGGCATTGTAATCTTGTTCTCCACTAAGGGCAATCATACAGTTGTACTGGGGGGTATAAATTGTGTTGTGGCAATTTAGTGGGCTGCAGCTAAGCATTTTGTTTAAGCCGATTTTTTCCAATTTCGGCTTTTTTTATGCTACCCCAAAGAGGTATTGGAAACTTAGGTCATACATCCTACTTTCGTAATCCCTCTTTGGAAGTACCCCCCCTAATTCCAAATCTACCCCTTCCCCCACAGATGGTATAAACAATTTAAACCAACACCAATGGGTAATCTTTCCGCATTGACTGAAAGAGAAAAAGAGGTTTATGAACTTTTGTGTCAGGGCCTTATGGACAAAGAGATAGGTGCCAAATTGAGCCTCTCTTTGGAAACAGTAAAAAAACATAATAAAAACATCTACATGAAGCTGGGAGTAAGAAACCGTGTAGAGGCTGTGCTTACTGCACATCAGCAAGGAAGACTGGCTAGTTAATTCACCAAACCATATAAACCATGCTTATGCGACCATTTGCTACAAGGCCGCCCTGAATTGTATTGCCTGAACTTAAAATTCATTTCATCATCAAACCAAAACAATGAAACAATTTTTTCAATCCATTCTGCAAACACTACTGTTCTGCATGGTGACCTCACTCGTGAGTGCACAGGCCGGAACAGATATGCGCACACACAATTGGCGCTTGGGTGTATTGACAGGAGCTTCTGTAAACAAGTTCACGCAGGAGCAGCCTCATACCGGTTTTGGGCTTGGTGCAAACGCGTATTTGTTTGCAGACAGAGCATTGGGTAAAGGCTGGTTTATTAGAGCCAGTGCTGGCTATGCGGGATTTGGCGGAGAGCTTACTACGTTTAAGGATGACACCCGTTATGGATTGCCTGATATGTTCACATTCAGAAATGTTAAGCAGAGTACTTATCTGCTGCATGCAATTGATGCAGGATTGGCATTTTTCTATCAGATTCCGTCTCAGCAAACTTGGAAACTAAACCTTGGCTTAGGCGGGGGATGGGCCAACAATGTTGGCGAATGGGAGAATTATTACAAAACCGGTCAATTTATTGAAGGTGTATACGGAACAGTATCTGGCAGTCAGTTTACCGACAGATTCGAGCCGCAGTGGTTCCATGGTGACGCACACCTTGAATTAGTAGTACCTACTAAAAAATTCAACTGGATGTTGCAAACCAGTTATATGATGGGACTTAGTTCTGTTCGGAAAAACTACTCCTACATCGAATTTCCAGGCGTTACAGGAGCCATCAATACCAGTGCGTTTCAGTTAAAACTTGGTATTAGTAAAAATCTCAAAAAGAAAAACAAATAATCATCAACCAAAACTTCATTTCATGAAACCATTTACTTTTCAACCCTTTAAAACGGTATTGTTTGCAGCTGGCGCAACCATGCTGATGTGGACTACCGCTTGTAAAAAAGATGCTTTTGATGAAAAAGCTGCATTAACCGCACAAAGAGATTTGTTGCAGTTTAAATATGACAATGAGAAGTCACTCGAGCAGTTGAGACAACAAGGTGCCACCGCATTGGCGCAGTTGCAGTACCAATTGTCTTTGCAACAACAGATGCTGACCATGAGAAGTCAGGATAGCCTAAATCGTGCTTATCAGCGTTTTGTAGATAGCCTTTCTCGTGCTACAGGCAGACATGCAGATAGTATTGCTATGTTGAATAACCGCAGACAAGATATCATCGTTAAAGTACAAGATATTATTACAGCTCAGGCCATTCAAGGGGCTACAGTTACGCTTCCTACAACAGTTGGTACTGTGCTGCAAGCTACAACAGATGCAAGTGGTCAAGCGATATTCCCAGCTGCCGGTAATACGAATGTGCCACCAACAGTTCAGGCAATTGTTACCAGAACTGGTTATGTAAGTGCGCAGTCTGGTTTTATTACGCGTACTAGCAGCAGTGTTGGACAAACAACTGTACAATTGTGGAATAATGGTAATGCCAGGAATACCATTCGTGGTAATGTGACAATTGATGTAAACCTTGCCAATGGTTCAGCCGAAAACGTATCAGGTCAATTAATCACCATCACCAATTCTTATCAGGGAACTACCTACTTCTATTCTGCATTAACTGATGCTAGTGGTAATTATTCTATCAATGTGCCAGATAATGGTGGAAGTATTGGTACATATTCTTTTGTTCCAGTGGTAAAAGATTCTGTTCAAAGAATGTATGTGAATGGTTT
>DALYHN010000120.1:0-7188 GCA_031970875.1 Chitinophagaceae bacterium | reverse complement strand
TAAACTTCTTAGGATGAAACTCAATAGCCTCGCCGTGTATGGTTTTTACCTGAAATTTTTTAATCAGGAAAACAGACAATGCACCAACTACAACAGCTGTACCTATTACACCATACATATGAAAACTCTGCAGTCGAAACATTTCCTGAATTCTAAACCAGGAGATAATTTCTGCTTTCACGAATACAATACCGAAAATGATACCAACAAGCGTGTACTTGAAATTATACCACCAAGGGTGCTGAATGTGTGATTCGTTCACACACATGGTATCTAAGGAACGAACTTCAAAATCTCTGTCATCAGCGTTTAAAACAGGCGCTTCAACAAATGCATTTATTTGAGACATATACGATGATTAATGTGTGATCAGATTATAATGCGAGAATGAAAGGGAGTATCCAATTGGCCATCAGAAAACCACCCACCATGAACATGATGGTTGCCACGAGTGATGGCCACTGCAAATTGCTTAAGCCCATGATGGCATGACCAGAAGTACAACCACCAGCATATCTCGATCCAAAACCAACCAAGAAACCACCACCAATCAGCATGATCAATCCTCTAACAGAAAATAGACTTTCAAAAGAGAATAACTCTTTTGGTAAGATACCGCTACGATCATTGATGCCAAATGCAGCTAAGTCCTTACTCAAATCAGGATGCACTACAATAGGATCAGGATTCTGCAATAAGGTTGCTGCAAGAATGGCTCCACCAAAAATGCCCAACACAAAAAAGAAATTCCATACTTCTTTCTTCCATTCATACTTGAAGAAATTAATGTTCGAAGGGAAACAAGCTGCGCAAGCATGCCTGAAGTTTGCCGATAAACCAAAATGCTTATTTCCCAGAATCAATAGTGCGGGAACAATTAACCCGATCAATATTCCGGCCACATACCATGGCCACGGTTGTTTCATTGTTTCTAACATACCTGTATTGTTTTGTGCGTTTGTAAATATGTGTTGATTCAGAATCGATATCTGTGCCTTATATCACTCAGCAGAAAATCTTTAGAAATGATAATTTACAACAAAGTTCCATTGCTGCATGTTCACTTTATTAATAATGAACTTTTCCGATAAAGGACCAGCTACCGCTTTCCATTTAACCAAATACAATAATTGCGCTTCTAACCCTTCAAAAAATCCTTTGAACTTGTGCCGTATATCTAAATTACTTTGTACATAACTGGGTAGTCCATACTTGTTTAGGCGCGTATCCGTTACATCTGGCAACTGATAATAGCCAACACCCAGTTGCACACTGGTTAGACTTGATGCATGGTCGTATCGAATTCTACCAACCAGTGCATGCACATCACCTAAACCATCATTGCGTTCTCTTGCCAAAAAGGTAAAGAATGGATCACGCCCCCATTCTCTGGGCATCAGATAACGACCTTTTGCAGTAATTCGATTATAGTTCATGGAAAAACTCCACTGTTTGTTTTCCCAGCCAAACTTTCCACCAAAACTTAATGAAGCAGCATCTTTGGGGAAATAAGCTTTCTGCTGATCAATATTGCCACCATCTGCCACACTTTGTTGTTGAATCAGCTGCATGGCAGCAATCCATCTGGGTTTTGGCACACGCGATTGATAATCCAACTGTAGCATAGCCGTATTGAACACCTTATCTGCATAGAGATTCCATAACTGCATTTGCCAAGTATTGGTGAGCTGCTGTTTCCAGCCAAGCATCGCTAAGAAATTACTATGGGTGTGATCCGGATAGCCTGACCTTGTTCCATCCATATTAACGCCCGGAGGATATACCCCAATGGACTCGCCAATACCATACCACTGAACGGTTCCTCGTGGAGAAATGCGGTACAACCACGATAAGTCTAAATTGGTTTTTGCTGAGGACTGCCAATGCGCAACCAAACCTTCCACTCCTGTTGGACGCATTCTACCATCTTGCAGATTGATAAATGGTGTATTGATAAGCTGCTTTCCAAAAATCAGCTGTAATTGCTTAGACTGATACGCAACATGCAATTCTTCCAACCTATCAATATCATGTTTATTTGCATGATCTTCTACGTCAAAAAGTGCAACTTCATAACGGTTGAGAGCCCCAGTCTTCATATCTGGCTTAGCGATATCAGAGGAAAAAGTGTTGTAAACAAAAAAACCACTCACAACGAATTTCAGCTTACGAAAACTGCCAGTTTCGTATCTGATAGCACCACCTGTCGCGTTAGCGTGATAATCAGATAATCCAGCCTGATTGTCTGTTACCATTAGAAAATTTCGGATATGCCCATGCAAGGTTCCTCTTTTAAAAGCACTACGCAATGAATTGGAATCACGCTCAGCCTGCTTGAACTGATGCTGCTTCCAAATTGCGGGTTGCTCCTGTAATTCATGATGTTGAGCAGGCAAAACATGGTTTATCAGCAGCAGTGCTGCTAACCAAAGCATTTGTCGCATGTAGAAAACTTATTTTACAATAAAGGTCTTAAAGTGCCGAGGCTTCTTCCAGACTTCCGCCGTTGTAAATATTGGTAAATCCCTGCTGCTGCAAATAACCAACAGCTTGTCCGCTTCTATTGCCACTTCTGCAATAGAATACCACAGGTTCTTTACCTAAGCCTTTGATCTCCGTTAAACGATAGGGCAATTCGTGCAGTGGAATATTCAATGCGCCATCTCTGTGGCCACCTTGGTATTCTGCTTCTGTTCTTACGTCTACAAATAAAGCTGTTGCTGTATCAAATGTTGCTGTCATGATGAATTAGTTTTTTACAATTTTGCCTTTGTATGCTTGTATGCCACCTTCTATTTCGGTAATTCGCGTAAAGCCTGCTGCCTGCATTTTCGCTACAGCTGTTTTACTACGCTTACCACTTCGGCAATACACGATATAGTGATTGTCCTTTCCCAGTTGCGTAATCTGTTGCTGAAAGGAAACAGTATCCAATACATTATAATTGATGGCTTTGGGTAAATGCCCTTGTGCATATTCTTCGGCAGTTCTTACATCCAGCACGATAGCACCTGCGGGCTGCTTTTGCCCATTCACCATCAATCGGCTGCAAGAAGCTACCAACAGTGTTGCCAGTACCAACCAAGCCCAAATGAATTGTTGTTTACGCATCATATTATAACATAGTAGATGGACATACATAATCACTTACCGAAAACAGACCGCTTTCTTTAATGGCTTTGAAACCACCTTTTACATCAACCAGGTTGCTGAAACCTCTGGAACGAAGGATAGATGTAAAGATCATAGAGCGATAGCCACCAGCGCAATGCACATAATAAGTGGCCTTTTTATCCAATGCACTCATGGCATCATTTACCGTATCCAAGGGCGCATTTTCTGCATTGATTACATGCTCACTGAAATGCTCACTTTTCTTACGTACATCCAAAATGCGGATATCAGGCTGTTGCTGTTGAATGGCGGCTAACTCAGCAGCATCGATGCTCTTAATACTATCTAGTTCAAAGCCTGCATTTTTCCAAGCTTCCACACCACCTTCCAGATAACCGATTACATGATCATATCCAACACGGCTCAAACGAGTCACTACTTCTTCTTCAGTACCAGGTTCTGCTATAATCAAGATTTCCTGACGGATATCCGGAATCAATGCGCCTACCCATGGAGCAAACTGACCATCAATACCAATATTGATTGCATTTGGCACAAAGCCTTGTGCAAATACCTGTGCATGTCTTACATCCAACACCACTGCACCGGTTTCTGTAGCAGCTGCTTCAAATGCTTTGGGTGATAAAGCTTTCAATCCTCTCTCCAGCACTGTATCAATACTTTCGTAGCCCTGAATATTCAACATCACATTCAATGGGAAATAAGCAGGAGGCGCTACCAGACCGTCGGTTACTTCTTTAATAAACTCTTCCTTGGTCATATCTGCACGCAGTGCATAGTTGGTCTTCTTCTGATTGCCTAAAGTATCCGTTGTTTCCTTACTCATGTTCTTACCACAAGCAGAGCCAGCACCATGCGCAGGGTACACAATCACATCATCAGGCAAAGTCATGATCTTATTACGCAGAGAATCGAACAAATTACTGGCTAATACTTCCTGTGTTAAATCAGCTTTTACTTTTTGCGCCAAATCAGGGCGACCAACATCACCGATAAATAATGTATCACCACTGAACAAGCCAACTGGCTTTTGCTGCGCATCTTTCAATAGGTAACAAGTACTTTCCATAGTATGGCCAGGTGTGTGCAATACCTGAATAGTCAGTTTACCTACTTTCAATTCCTCTCCATCTTTTGCAGAATAGAAATCGAAATCAGGCTTGGCATTTGGACCATATACAATTGGCGCGCCAGTCTTCTTAGACAAATCCAGGTGACCAGAAACAAAGTCTGCATGGAAATGGGTTTCCAATACATACTTAATCTTGGCTCCATTTCTCTCCGCCTTTTGAATATAAGGCTGCACTTCGCGCAGTGGATCAATGATAACTGCCTCACCTTCACTCTCAATGTAATACGCTCCCTGAGCCAGACATCCAGTATAGATTTGTTCAATCTTCATAATAACGATTTTTACTTTTTATGATTGCAAAAATGTATGTATGCAGAAGTCGTATCAATGACTTAAGTCACACATAAAAATTTTAATGTGCAGCTGCTCCTGCAGATAATAATTCTTTCAAAATGATATAGATACCCATCACCAACACAAACCATCCAAAACCTTTCTTCAGGCTAGTTGCAGATACTTTTTTACTTAATCCATTACCAATGAATATACCAACGATGGCTAATGCTGCAACCGACAACAATAGCGTCCAATCCATCACCATATTACCCAAATCGCCAGTAAAACCAATCAAAGATTTTGCTGCAATGATCAATAGAGAAGTGCCTACTGCTTGCTTCATGGGTAGTTTACTAAACAATACCAATGCTGGAATAATCAGGAAACCACCACCCGCACCAACCAAACCGGTTAATATACCTACGATGGCACCTTCTACTAAAATCATGGGATAATTAAAATGCTGTACAGCATTTTCATCTGCTGCTGAAGCCTGCTTTTTATCCTTGATCATAGACACTGATGCAAAGACCATCAATACAGCAAAGAGCATCATCATCAACAAGGCTTTCGTTACAACGAAATCACCCAGATGAAAAACTTCTTTAGGAATAGCCGGTACAATCCAAGCTCTTGTAGCGTACACTGCTAAAATGGATGGTACTCCAAAGATGACAGCTGTTTTCAAATTCACTTCAGCGGCACGATATTTTGGATATACACCTACCAAGCTGGTAGCACCAACGATAAACAATGAATAAGCTGTTGCACTTACTGGATCAACCCCAAACAAGTATACCAGTACAGGTACGGTAAGAATAGAGCCACCGCCACCAATTAATCCCAGCGATAACCCAATTAACAAAGAAGCGATATATCCAACTATTTCCATATGTTATTATTTGCAAGCAAAACTGCAGTTCCTATCTAGCAAGTTCTGTGACAGGAATCACAGCAAATCAATTTTAGTCTTTTCTAATCCACTCAAAAGAATTTCGGTTGATTTGAATCCAACCGTTTTTCTCCATTTTCTTCATCAATCTACTGATAACTTCCCGTGAAGTATTCAAATCCGAAGCAATCTCTTGGTGCGTAAGCTTAACATGGTTACCAAACTGCTTTACCTGTCTGCGCAAGTAAAATTCCAGCCTTTCATCCATATTCTTAAAAGCAATTTCATTAATGGTATTCAACAGCTCCTCATACCTTGTTCGATAGGTCTTAATCACAAAGTAGTGCCAGCTCTTGTATTTAGCCAGCCAACTATCCATGAATTGAAGTGGAATGGTTAAAACCACCACATCTGTAAGGGTTCTGGCCATTACCTGACTAGTTTCTTGCGCGTAAGTACATACCATGGAAACTGCACAAGCCTGACCCGGTTGCAGGTGATAGATCAAAAATTCATTACCAGTTTCATCTTCCTGATACAACTTTACCACACCTTCTAAGACCATCATAGTGGAGCGAATGGTCTGACCGATACGCAACAAAGTGGCGCCAGCAGGATATTCTTTCAACTCCGCATGGGCCAACAATTCCTCATACAACTCCGCTTCCAAACCCGGAAAAGAGGTTTTCAATTGCTCTAGCGTCATGAATCATCCGTTACTTGAGTGAATAATAGCAGAACCCGATACACAAAGAAACCCGCTAGGCAGAGTGATTGGTGTGACTTATGTCACAACAAAAAGGTCTGCCCGAAAGCAGACCTTGTAGTACAGAAGGGTGAATCATTACCCGTTTAGTTGAACAAGTGCTTGTATGCTAATGCGCTCTTTCGCTGACAGATACTGACGCAGTGATGCAAGACTATCCTGTAAGCGTTTGATGGTTGCTTCACGATGCTTGACATCTTCTTCCGCATCGGTTGCACCAATCTTATCTTCATGAAAGGCAATCTTCACCTGAATCATCTTCTCCAACAATGCGATAGCATCTTTGTCGGAAAAATCACCATTGATGAGTTGTATGTCCATATAGCATTTATTGTCCTTGACCCAATGAATAGGCCGGTTGTCCATTAAAATGATACAGATTCTCTGTCTTTACCACATCAATACCGAAACTTTCAGCCTTAGCTAATAAAGCTGCAATGACTGGCTTTTGCATTATAGTTGTGCTTTCCGGCTTGAAGCGGCAGCGCCAATGATCTGTACAGAATGTTTCTTCAAAACCTTCTGGCCACACTTTGATGCCACGGTTAGTGATCATGGTTAAGCTGGCATCTCCCGTATTCAGTTCATGCATATGCTTCGCCAGTTCATCTGCACTAGTACCCGCCCAATGCACGAATAAATCCACACCTACGAGTTCTTTTGCTTGCTGTGGCTTACGCTGATATTTAGGCAATTGGAATGCAGCACCTGATTTGTATTCAACAGATTTCAGCTGTACGGGTACTTGACCAAGGTTAGCGATTACCGCATCGGCGAACTCGCTAGTGCCCACTTTTTGCTTGCTCACGCCTTCTTTGTAGATATCGTACGTATGAACACCATCTTCAATAGTCTTCAACCAGGCATTCTGCACTTTAGCTGCTATTTCAGACTGACCGATATGGTTCAACATCATGATGGCGCCTTGTAAAAGACCAGAAGGATTGGCCATATTCTGACCTGCTCTTCTTGGTGCTGAACCATGAA
>DALYHN010000119.1:0-7211 GCA_031970875.1 Chitinophagaceae bacterium | reverse complement strand
GCTATCTTCTTCGTAACACCTTTGTTGGTTATTCGCTTGAATGAAATGATTCCGCCCAAGCGACCAAGAGAATAATTTTACCTGTTTATTGGTATTGCTGCTTTGCGGTAGTCGTTATAGGTTTGTATTGTTCCCCCCATCATACCAAAAACCAACTGACATGCAAACAAAAAAATTATTGGGGGCACTCTGCTTCCTGCTGGCAACAAGTTTTTCTTCCTGCGAATTATTAGGGGAAAAAGAAGAAGATAATGGTAAGTGCTTTACCGGTAGCTGGAAAAGAAGCATCTGCGGCGGAAGCTACACAGCGTATTTAACTTTAAATGGATCTGGCAACTCGGGAACGGGTTCTTTAAATGATCGTGATTGTAATCTAGGATGGTCACGTGTTTTTCGTTTCAATTGGACAGATAACGGCAATGGTACACTCAAGCTTACGTATACCTATTTTGCCATTAATGGTCAGGAAGGAAATTTACCAACAGGAGGCAATCAGCCATATACCTGTAGCGGCAGCTCGCTTACATTTGGTAATACCTACACGAAGAACTAAAGAAACTTCTCTGCCCATTGTACAAGCATAGCAGTGTTTTTCATATTTAGTTTGCGCAGAATATTTCTGCGATGTGTTTCAACAGTATAGTTACTGAGAAAAAGTTGCGCAGCAATTTCTTGACTAGTTAGTCCTTGTCTAACCAGTTGTACAATCTCTTGCTCTCTTGGGCTCAGTAACTGTACTTCTGTTGCCTGTCCTACGCTTTGTTCGGGCCACATAAACACTTTCTCGCCAGAGAACACTTGTTGCATGGCTTCTAATAGTTCTGCTGAAGAAAGATTTTTTATCAGATATGCTCGCACACCCAATTGCTCTGCCTGCCGCATCGTTGGCAACTCATTCTCCATACTCAGTATCACAATCTTGATGGGTAGCCCAGCTTTATGTACAAACTCAGCCACATCAATTCCTTTTCCGTCTGGGAAATGATAATCCAATAAGAGGATAGATGCTTTTGTAGTTTGAAGCGTTTCTATAGTAGAAGCAACGGTATGCGTGATGCCAGCAACTTTAAATAGGTTGTTTTCCTCAAGCATGCCTGCGAGGCTTTCTGCAAAAATCTTATGATCGTCTGCTATAATGATGGTGTTCATTTGGGGGCAATATTTTCTAATGGTATTGATATAATAATGGTAGTACCCTTTGCACTTGTGTCAATATGCATGGTACCTCCAAAATAGTTAGTTCTGTATTGCATGTTTCGCATACCAATGCCGGTACTATCAGTCGGCTGCATACCGATGCCATCATCTTCAACAGATAACATCAAGTTGTTTTGTTCTGTCCAGATTTGAATAGACACCTGCTTGGCTTTGGCGTGTTTGTGCATATTCTGCAAGAGTTCAGCAACAATGCGGTAAATAGATACTTCTGCTAAATCGCTGAAACGTTGTGTAACAGTGTTGTGGTAATAGAGTTGGTAAGCGCCCCCATCCTGCCATCTTTGAATTAATCCATCCAAAGCCACTTTTAAACCAGCTTGTTGTAAAGTGTTTGGCAGCATATTGTGTGCAATACCCCTTAATTCTTCAATAGCCTGCCCTAGTTGCATATTCAGCCATTCACCTGCTTGGGAAGGAGCTGTGTCTATTTTTTTATTTGCAGCCATTTTGATGCTTGCTAATGTTCCGCCCAATCCATCATGCAATTCTCTAGCCAATTTTTGTCTTTCATCTTCCTGAATCTGCATAATCTTCACCGCTGCCTCAGCTTTTTCCTGCACCAAGGCGTTTTCTGCTGCTAATTTTTCTTTCTTATAAAAGTTATAGCGCTGTGCAATACCAAATGACAGCACGGTACTTTCAAATAGCAAACCAATGGCGCTGCTATTGTCTCTGAAGAAATATTGCCAGCCATCATTACCGCCAAACTCAAATGTTACATTGATGCCGGCAAATACGATCAGGATAATTTGGGCTACAGTGAAGAATAACGCAAAGGGGCGCTTTTCTCGCAGCATTTGATACAAATAATAAAGGGCAGTAATGGCTGCAATCAACCAAACAATACTAGAGGCGCGCAGGTAGGTGATTTTATTGATTGCAGGGATAGATTTATAATCATAGATCAAGATGTAAGCGAGTTGAATAAGAATCAGTAACTCGGCAACCCGCATCCATTTAGTGGCTGTAGATCTTTGTTGAGTACCATATTGAAAAAACTGCACCATTAATTCCAGTGCTGTTAAGAAAGATAGGCCTGCAAAAAAAGGACGAGCAATACTCGGAAAAGAAGTGGTGTTTGGCCAGAGCCATTGAAACCCTATTCCCCATTGTGCCATCAACCACAAACCTCCGGCCAGTAGATAGGCGATATAAGCGAGGTGAATTTTTTCTTTTAATGAAATGGCAAGAAATAGATTGCTAACCAACAATAGTAATAACCAGCCAATGAATAATCCGCGAGAGATGTTTTGATCCTGAATGGTTTGCTGAAAACCATCTGCATCTGTATAGAAGATGGGTATTTGTAAGGACTCATTACATTTGTCGATACGCAGTAAAATAGTGACGATACTATCTCCCGCAGGAGGAATCCAAAAATCTGTATGCTGAACTTTTCTTTGATGGAATGGATAGAAATCACCCAGTTGAAACTGATCCGACACATGTTGTGCTTTGTTCAACAGAAACACATCTATTAGATTAATGTGTCCATTGGCAATTTGTACCCAGCGATTGGTAAAGCCAGCTGGCATGTGTAGACGCACCCACCAAACGGTTTCGGTAAAGCCTGGATTATATACGCCCTCAACCCGCGTTCCTTTTTGTTGTAATTGAATTGCAGCCTGCTCTGGCGACAAGGATGCACTACTATCTGCCAAAACAGTAAATGCAGCAGGTAATCTTTCCGCCGCAAAACTTGGGGCAAGAAAACATAAGCAGCTAAGCAGCAATGTTAGTAATCGGGGGCGATACATCTGCCGGTAAAATACTCAAAAACAGGTATTGATTCAATCTTTGTTTACTGGCAACTTTGAGCTGTCATCTCATGTGTTTAGTCGCACAGTAAGAAATCCGGCAGTTTACCGGGGGGGTAATATTGCCGGCGGGGTCGCATATACTGCGACCTCTTTTTTTAAACCATTGTAATAAAAGCCTGTTTACTGCAACCAATCCTCCTGTAAACAAGCAAATTTGAGCGAAGCGGCATTTTTAGAAATGGTCAAAGCCAATCAGGGTATTCTCTACAAACTGGTGGGTCTCTATGCGGCCGATCAGGAAGAGAAGAAAGACTTGTATCAGGAGATTCTCCTACAAGCTTGGCGTGCCTGGCCGGCATTCAGAGGAGAAGCCAAGTTTAGTACATGGCTGTACCGCATTTCTTTAAATACCATTCTTACCCAAAAAAGAAAGCCACAGCGGGTTGATTACAAAGAATCTCTAGAACCATTTGCGCCCAATGTGCCACATGGATCAGAGCAACAAATGGAAGTTGCACGCTTAAGGCAGGCCATCCGCTCGCTGGCAGAAACAGATCGTGCAATCATTAGTCTGCATCTGGATGGGTATGAGAATGGAGAAATCGCTGCTATGATTGGTATTACCACGAATCATGTTGGGGTGAAGCTGCATCGCATCAAACAGCAATTGGCTGACCGTTTAAATCAGGGAGCATGAGTACAGAATCTATTTGGAAGCAAATACCTGAGCCGGAAGATGCTGATCTGAGCAAATTATTGAATCAGATCAAACTGAATGATCTGCAAAGCAGACACCCCTTAGAACAACTGCGCAAGAATTTCTTGATGAACATTATCTGGGGCCTCATCATTAACTCTGGATATATTGTCTTGCTATGGGCTTATCCGCTCTGGCAATTATTCATCACAATAGGATTAGTATTTATTGCCGGACTAGTTGCCATTGTTCAAGGTATTGGTTTGTATCGTTCGCTGCATCGTTCTGTTTCATCTAAAGCACCTTTGTTGCAGGAGATGAAAGAACAGTATGCATCTATTTCTAAAGTCATTAAGCAACAAGAGTTATACTTTCTTATTATCTATCCTTTTGCGGGTGCCGGAGGATTTATGCTGGGTGGAATGATTGGTTCAGGAAAATCAATAGAAGTATTTCTGAGTAAGCCTGTTATTTGGATATCTATGTTGATTATTGTACCACTGATTGCAATGGGAGGACATTATCTGGGTAAGTGGTTGAATAAAATAGCTTTCGGCAAGCATCTTAGTCAGCTCAAAGAAAATATTGACGCGTTGGAAGCAGAACAGCAACAGATAAACGAAGCATCATGAAACTGCAGCCGCAAGAATTAGCACAAGAAGGTTTTGTGTTGATGGATGAACTGGAGCATCAGGATCTAATGCTATTTATTCAACGATACATTAAAAAAAGAACACAAGCCACCATTCTATATTATGTAGCCAATATCTTGATGATGGGGCTGGTAGTAGGCTTATTGATTCGTTTCAGCAAAGCTGGTTTTGCTGATGCGTTTGCACATTTTGCTTATGGCGTTGCTTTGGCCTTTTTGCTGATACCATTGCACGAGTATATCCACGCGTTGGCCTATAAATCGCAAGGCGCGAAACAGACTTCTTATGATGCCAATCTGCGCAAATTTTATTTTATGGCCATGGCCGATCAGTTTGTGGCCAACAGAAAAGAATTTCAAATAGTAGCGCTAGCACCATTTATGGTGATTACTCTGATGCTTACAATATTGCTCTTTATTGTACCTGGCTTGTGGATGGTAACAGTAGCTGGTGCTATGCTTACTCATACTTCTATGTGCTCTGGTGATTTTGGTTTGCTGAGTTATTTAGATATGCATCGCGATAAGGAGATGGTTACGTATGATGACAAAGCTGCCGGGCGATCTTATTTCTATGGCAAGTAAAAATCCCGCCTCAAAAGGCGGGATGCTTCATATGGGTTATTAGAGGCGTCGTTTTTTACAAGCCTTTCAAAGTAGTTAGTCTGTGCCACTTATCATTGCGCATGTATTCCGCTTCGTGTAAGAATCTTTCTGCTAACTCTGGATCTTTTGCTTTGATCACATTGAATCGGTTTTCATGGTACATGAAATCAGCCAATGGCATACTAGGCTCTTTGGAGTCTATCATAAAACGCTGTCCTTGTTCTTTGAGCGGATTGTAATGGAACAAAGGCCAGTAACCACTCTTCACTGCAAAGTCTTGTTCTTCTGCACCATGGCTCATATCAATGCCATGAGCAATACAATGGCTGTATGCAATGATAAGTGAAGGACCAGGATAAGCTTCTGCTTCTAGAATGGTTCTGATGGTATGCATATCATTACCACCCATGGCAATCTGTGCTACATAGGCAGTACCGTGTGCAATGGCTTGCATGGCGAGGTCTTTTTTACCAGTTGTTTTACCATTCACAGAGAATTTGGCAGAACTACCTATTGGTGTTGATTTAGATTTTTGTCCGCCCGTATTGCTATACACTTCTGTATCCAATACGAGTATGTTCACATTCTCTCCTGTGGACAATACGTGATCCAAACCACCATAACCAATATCATATGCCCATCCATCACCACCAATGATCCACAAAGATTTCTCAGCTAGAAAATCTGCGAGGTGATAAAGGTTATTGGCTGTGCTGCCACCCATGCCTCTTAATTTATCTTTCAGTACACCAATCAAATCGTGTTTGAATTTGATCTCGGCTTCATTGGTTTCGGTAGCGTGGGTTAATTGATCTACCATATTATCACCCAACTCGGGTCTTAACTGATCCAGTAAGAAGAGGGCCATTTCTTTTTTCTTTTCATTGGCCATCTTAATACCCAAACCAAACTCAGCATTGTCTTCGAACAGGCTGTTGGCCCATGCTGGTCCTACACCTTGTTTATTGGTACTCCATGGTGTAGTGGGCAGGTTACCACCAAAGATGGATGAACAACCAGTAGCGTTGGCTACAATCATTCTTTCACCAAACAATTGTGTCAGCAGTTTGATATAAGGTGTTTCACCACAACCGGCACAAGCACCACTGAATTCAAACAAAGGTTGGAAGAACTGAGAGCCCTTCACTGTGTTTTTGTTCACACGAGTTCTGTCTACTTCTGGTAATTCTAGGAAGAAATCCCAATTGGTTTTCTCTGCATCCACGATGGCCATCTTGTCTTGCATGTTGATGGCTTTGTGGCCGGGATCAGCTTTGCTGGTAATCGGACAAAACTCAACGCATAAAGTACAGCCGGTACAATCTTCTGTAGATACTTGTAAGGTATAAGCTTCGGTTTCTTTATTCCACTCCTTACCAATGGGGTCAACATGCTTGAATGTTTCCGGCGCATCGGCTAGTAATGATTTGTCATACACTTTCGGACGAATGGCTGCGTGCGGACAAATCATAAAACACTTACCACATTGTGTACATAGGTTAGGATCCCAAACGGGCACTGCATCGGCAATACTGCGCTTTTCCCACTTGGTTGTAGCAGAAGGATAGGTACCATCCACAGGGAATGCACTCACCGGTAACTCATCTCCTTCACCAGCCATAATCTTGGCCAATACATCTTTCACAAAATCAGGCGCATCCTCAGAGACATGCTCGCCAATTGGATTATCACCAATGGCAAGCTGGCTATAATCTATTTCATATAAGTTCGCCAATGTTTGATCTACCGCTTCGTAGTTTTTCTGCACCACTGCATCGCCCTTCTTCCAATAGGTTTCATAAATCGCTTCCTTAATCTTGGCTATCGCTTCTTCACGTGGTAGTACATTACTAATGGCGAAGAAACAAGTTTGTAGAATGGTATTGATGCGATTGCCCATGCCAGTTGCTTTGGCAACGGTATAGGCATTGATGGCGTAGAACTTTAATTTTTTGTGTACAATCTCTTCCTGAATTTTTCTGGGCAGCTTACCCCATACCTGATCTTTTTCATAAGGTGCATTCAATAAGAAAGTAGCACCGGATTCTGCATCTTTCAGCAAATCGTATTTGGTGAGGTAATTGAAGTGGTGACAAGCCACAAAATTGGCAGAGTTAATCAGGTAGGTGGAACGAATGGGCTTTTCACCAAAACGCAAATGTGATACAGTTAATGAACCAGATTTCTTGGAGTCATATACAAAGTATCCTTGCACATGGTCATTGGTTTTATCACCAATGATTTTGATAGAGTTTTTGTTGGCGCTCACGGTACCATC
>DALYHN010000118.1:0-7217 GCA_031970875.1 Chitinophagaceae bacterium | reverse complement strand
TTGATCCAAACAATCCAAATACAGTATATGCCGGCGCTATTGGTAATCCTTATGCACAATATCCTGATAAGGGTTTGTTCAAAACAACCGATGGTGGCGAAACCTGGAACAAGATTCTCTACACCAACGATACATCTGGTGTAGCAGATATGATCATGGATCCATCCAACCCCAATAAATTATTCGTAGCCATGTGGCATCACTATCGCACACCTTACAGTTTGCAGAGTGGTGGTAAGGGTAGTGGCTTATACATGACAGTAGATGGTGGTAAATCATTCACCAAACTGGGCAAGGAACATGGCTTACCAGACGGCAATTATGGCCGTATTGGTCTGGCCATCAGCCGCAGCAATCCCAATCGCGTTTACGCATTGATTGAAGCCACGAAGAATGGTTTGTACAAGAGTGATGATGGTGGCTACAAGTGGGAGTTGGTGACTGCTGATCCTTCTATCGTAACCAATCGTCCTTTCTATTTTCAGGATATCATCTGCGATCCAAAGAATGAAAACAAGTTGTGGATGATTAACCAAACAGTAAGTATGAGTATTGACGGTGGTAAGAATTATACCACAGTCATTCCTTACAGCGGTATTCACCCAGATCACCATGCATTCTGGATTCACCCCGATGATCCCAATTTTATAGTAGATGGTAATGATGGTGGTATTGGTATTACACGTGATGGCGGTAAGGTTTGGATGTTTGATGAGAAATTACCTGTTGGTCAGTTCTATCATATCAATGTAGATAATGAAACACCTTACAACGTGATGGGTGGTATGCAGGATAATGGTAGTTGGCGCGGACCAGCATACACTTGGATCAGTGGTGGTATCAAAAACTATTACTGGGAAAGTCTTTGGGGTGGTGATGGTTTTGATGTAATGCCAGATGCTGAAGATGCCAATTGGGTATACGCGATGAGCCAGGGCGGTAATGTTGGTCGATACAATGTGCAAACCGGTGAGCAGTGGCAGATTCGTCCGCCAGCACCTGATGCAAAAACACGTTTACGTTTTAACTGGAATGCAGCGATTGCACAAGATCCTTTTGATAAGCAAACCATTTACTATGGCAGCCAGCACGTACACAAAAGCACCAACAAGGGCGCGAGCTGGTCAGTAATATCTCCTGATCTTTCAACCAACGACAGCGCTAAGATTGATCAGCGTAACAATGGTGGTTTAAGTGTAGACATCACCGGTGCTGAAAACCATTGTACCATTATTGCTATTGAACCTTCTGCGAAACAGCAAGGTGTGATTTGGGTAGGTACAGATGATGGTAATGTGCAATTGACAACAGACGGTGGTAAAACTTGGACCAATTTCCGCGGAAAGATTCCAGGATTGCCTGCAGGTGCATGGGTACCACAAATTCGTGCATCTCGCCACAATGCAGCAGAGGCATTGGTTGTTGTGAATGATTATCGTCGCGGTGATTTCAAACCATATATTTTCCGCACAACTGATTTTGGTAAAACCTGGACAAGATTGGTTGATGAAAAAAAAGTAACCGGTTATGCTTTGTGTGCATTGCAAGATCCAACAGAACCCAATTTAATTTTTGTAGGTACTGAGCAAGGTCTTTGGATCAGCTTAGATAATGGTGCCACATTCCAGCAATGGAAGAATGGTTATCCTTCAGTATCTACCTATGATTTAGCGATTCAGGAAAGAGAAGCAGATCTGGCTATCGCCACATTTGGCCGCAGCTTGTGGGTGTTGGATGATATTCGTCCCCTGCGCAAACTGGCTGCTACAAAAGGCGTTCCTGCAAGAAACTTTATTGTATCTGCACCTGCTGAAGCCATTCAGGCATCATACAAGAATGCACCCGGTTATGAGTGGAGCACATGGGGAATCTGGGATGCAGAAAACAGACGCAGAGGTTTCCCTGTATCTTTCTTTGTAAAGAATCAGGGCAAGGATTCATCCATGAAAGGTGGCGATACTGTAATGGTGCGCATTTATGATGATAAGAATGAAATCATCCGTAACCTGCGTTGGAAAGCAGACACTGGTTTGAATAGACAATACTGGGGATTGGAAGAACGCGGATTCCGTGCACCTGGTGCACCACGTGCCGGCGGCGGCGGTGGTGGTCGTGGTGGCGGTCGCTTTGGCGGCGGCGGTGGCGGCGGATTTGAGCCGGGCGGTGCGCAAGTTTTATCTGGTACGTATAAAATGGTGCTGAGTTTCGGTAAGGAAAAAGATTCGTTGTTTGTTACCGTAAAAGATGATCCACGTATCGGCAATATGAACAGTGTAAAGCTAGCACAAAAAGCTTTGTATGATCGCTTACGCAAGAGCGGTGATAAGCTAAATGCAGCCATGGATCGTTTGCAGGAAACAGATGATGTGCTCGCGAAAGTGAATGCATTACTGAAGGATGCAACAGGTCGTGATGCAGATACTGTTCGTAAGGCAACTACAAAGATTACAGAAGCCATTAAAGAAATCCGTGAGTTTGTGAATGGTAAAACATCAGACAGACAAGGTTATGGTCAGGTACCACAAGTAACGGTGATGACAGTTGTACGTACAGCACAACAATACATCAGCGGTAAATCTGTTGCGCCAGGCGAACAGGAAGAGCGACTGGTTGCTGAAGCAGAAGATGTGATTAAGCAAACAGTAGACAAAGTGAACGATTTCTTCACCAACAAATGGACGGGCTACCGACAACTGGTGGAAACCAAACCACTCAAGTTTTTCCGAGACTATCAACCTATTCAATAACAGACAAAACCCACCGGATTCGGTGGGTTTTTATTTGGGTTTAATACAAAACAAACAATTAACCCCGTTTAACAGATTTCGTTAATCTGCTGTTACCAAATAGGCTATGGGATTTTGTGGCATAAGCTTTGGCGTACTTATCATTAAAGTAAATACAATGAAAAAGCTTACGACAATTTTGTTGCTCTCAATACTTACTTACACAGGCTGGACGCAAAAGAGCCCTACAGGTAAATGGGAACTATCTGAACTCACAGGTGCAGCAAAACCATTGAAAGAAATTTTTCGCAATAAAATGCCCACACTAATGATAGATGCAGCAAACACACATTTCAGTGGCAATAATGGGTGTAACCAAATTCATGGAAATCTGCGCATCAAAAAAGATACACTCCGTTTTGATAGTAATATGACATCTACCATGATGGCTTGTGCCGGACGTGGTGAACAATTTTTTAATGCTACACTATTTGATGTGAATCGATATGCCATCAATAATCATGAATTGATTTTCTATAAAAACGAAAAAGAATTGATGCGCTTTCGCAGTATTAAATAAGGTTTAAAATGGTCATCTCATTGTCAAGGCTCCTTATGCGAGCCTTTTCTATTTAATTGATAACCAGCGCTGTTAACAAAGCTTTCGGATTTCTTTAGGCTCTTTTTAGTAAGCATAGGCACATAGTTTGAATCTGATATACTGTAAGCACATGATTAATGAATTAAAACAGATGCGTTATGAAAAAGAAGCTCACATGGATTACCGGATTATTTAGTTTGATTATTATATTAACCAGTTGTGGCACTATTGCCAAAGTACAGAAAGATGAAACTGCTGATATTGGTTCTATCAAAACATATGCATGGGCAGAAAAAAATCAAGAGCAGCAAAAAGGTATTAGTGACTTAACTGATCGTAATATCAAACATTCTATTGGTGAGAAATTACAAGAAATGGGTATGCGTGAAGTGAAAAACAATCCTGATGTATTGGTTACTTATGACGTGTTGCTACAAAAAGAGCAGCGTGTAGATCAGAATGCTGTGTATTCACAACCGTTTACCAACTGGGTGTATAGTCCATTCAACAGAAGATGGGTGCCCATCTTTTACCCTTCGCAGTTTATGGGTTATCAGCCAACAAACAGAACTGTCAACGAAGGCACACTCACTATCTCGCTCATTGATGCATCAACCGACAAAACCATCTGGCAGGGTTGGGCTAGTGACGAAGTCAACAGTAAAAAAATTACTGACAAAGACATACAGCCCGTGGTGAATGCCATTATCAAAAAACTGGAAAAAGAAAAGGCTGGCAAATAAAATACGGTAAGGTTTGATGACTGTTTCAACAATAGATCCCGCAAATGCGGGATTTATTATTTCCAGACTGCATCAAAAGGTGTATATCCTCTTAACCTAAAAGCATATCTGGGCATATTCATATCTGCATAACGACCACGTTTGGTATAGATAGCTATCGCGCCAGCAAAACCTGTAGTCATACTATAATTGAAAGGCGGGCTGAATACTTTGATTAATGCAATCTCTCTTGGCATAATGGTTTGATGTTCGCCAGGCATCATTAATTGCTCATCAATAAAAATATTACAGATTTCTCCTCGCCATTTAAACACTTCGTTATCTGCAGAATCAGTTTCAATTGTAATTCCAGGAACTTTCTGTTGCAAAAACCAACCCAGGGACGGCGCTTTAGCTAATTCATCAGAGTCAATACCATCAAAAGTTTTAGCATCTCCATTCTTAAAAAATCCTGAAGTATACTCTTCCTCATAAAGCTGAGCCTTGGTTTTTGTCTTTGCAAAGACGGTCACATCAGGCAACAACTGCGTTTCTTCAGGATCATCTACAGAAAACTGATAGCTTTCTGCGCTATACGCAGCCGTAGGAATATCACCCACTTTTACAAACCTGGTACTTGTATATATCGGCTCAAAAACAGAGTCGACAGGAATACGTAAGCTAACTTCCAGATAGTTTTCTTTGGTTTTTACTGCAGGAGAAAAAACAAATCTTGCTGTATCTTGAAACAACATGGGTTTCATCACAAAGTCGCCATTTCTGTTTACAGATACTTTATCAATTAGCGATTTTTTATTTCCTGTTTGCATAACATAATTGACAACAGAATCACGCTTTCCCGCATCTGGGATACTACCATAGATTCTATAAAAGCCCGACTGTACCAGAAAATTCACAGCATAATTTCCCGTAGGAATCGCCTCGCTCACCAATAATGCTGCATTAACAGCACCATTGACAAAGGGATAACGAAACTTCCAACGCTTTTTAGATTTCAAATCATCAATCCATACATGGAGTGTTGCTGCCTTGAGTTTATTCATCTGGGCAGCAGGTAGTTGACAAAATAATTCTAACGAATCACCATTTTTAAATGCGTTAGATGAAAGCGAAACCGTTAAGCTATCCTGCGCATTAAGTACATGATTAATGAACAGGAATACAAGCAAAATCAACAGTTTACGTATAGCATTCATTTTTTAAAAATAAGAAAGGCTTGGCGAATAGCTTGAAATGAAGCATTATTTCTGCCTATCATTCTTCCGACAGAACCATGACGCGCTATTGCCTGCGAAAACGTAGTTTTGCGGCTCAAACAAAAGTCATGGGCAATACCAAACTCAGCAAACTTGCTGAAACACTGATCGGTAGTGAAATCGTTAAACTGGGTAACGCCATCAGTGAGCGTATTCGTAACGGAGAAAAGATTTACAACTTCACCATTGGTGATTTTGATCCGAAAGTATTTCCTATTCCCCAAGAATTAGAAGCAGCTATTATTGAAGCCTATCAGCAACACTATACCAACTACCCAACTGCTGATGGTATTCTGGAGTTGCGTCAGGCTGTTTGTGCATTCATCAAAAAATGGGAAGGCATCGATTATGCACCTAATGAAGTACAGATTGCATCTGGCGGCCGCCCACTGATCTATACCTTATTCAAAACAATTGTTGATAAAGGCGATAAAGTAATTTACGCCGTTCCTTCTTGGAACAATAACCACTATGTACATCTTACCCAAGGTGAGCATTGTGTGATTGAGTGTAAGGTGGACAATCATTTCATGCCCACTGTAGACCAGATTAAAGAACACATCAAAGGCGCTACCCTGCTTTGCTTGTGTACACCACAAAACCCAACAGGTACTACACTAAGCAAGGATTCACTTGAAGCTATTTGTGATTTGATCTTAGAAGAAAATGAGCGCAGAGGCGATTATGATAAGAAGCTCTACCTCATGTTCGATCAGATGTATTGGACACTGACTTATGGCGAGACGTTACACTACAACCCAGTGAGTCTGCGTCCTCGCATGAAAGAATACACCATTTTTATTGATGGTATTTCCAAAGTGTTTGCCGCAACCGGTGTGCGCGTTGGTTGGGCATTAGGACCTACAGAGGTGATTTCTAAAATGAAAGCTATTCTCAGTCACGTAGGTGCATGGGCGCCAATGGCTGAGCAAAAAGCAGTAGCAAAATACTTGGTGCAAAACGAGGCCATTGAACGTTACCTGCAACATTTCAAAGCCGAGATTGAAGAAAGATTACGTCGTATTCACCGCGGTTTTATGCAACTCAAGGCGAAAGGCTATCAAGTGGATTGTGTAGCACCACAAGCGGCTATTTATTTAACCGTTCAACTGGATTTAGCTGGTAAGAAAACTGCCGAAGGTGTATTGCTAGAATCGCAGGCTGACGTGACTTCCTATATTTTATCTGAAGCAAAAATCGCTGTGGTACCATTCCATGCATTTGGTGCAGGAAGTACTAGTCCTTGGTATCGCTTAAGCGTAGGTACTTGTAAGAAGGAAGAGATTGATACCATGCTGGGTCAGCTGGAAGCAGCTTTGGCCAAACTGCAGTAATTAATTTCGACAACAGATAAACACAAAGGGTTTTCTGCCCCTGTCGGCAATTACCTGTTGCACTTTGTGCGGCTTGGTGATGACTTTGAATCGATTCACATCAATCACTTCATGCACAGAACAGAAATGCAGATGAGATTCTATGGGAAAAAGAATCTTATGCAGCTGTTCAGCCGTGTACTCTAATTCCTCGGGACTGAGCTCACCGCTTCTGGACAGTACCAGCAGGTCTCTGTTATGGTTGTGTAAGCCGGACATGTGTGTATGATCAAGGCCTGCGCATGGCTTTTTGGTTAGGACAATTGCAGCCGCCCTTATTGGAGCGATTGAAAATGCCGCAAGATGCTGCCATGACAGCAATAATAAACAGCAAAAAAATGATTTGGTTGAACGAGCGTTTCATAACCGGAACTAAAATAGTATTTTCCTTTCGTAAAGCTATGACTGTATCGGATGAACGGGAATTTTAACATACCAAAGAAAGTATTGATTGCTCCACTAGATTGGGGACTAGGTCATGCAACCCGTTGTATTCCAATCATACAATCCTTTTTAGC
>DALYHN010000117.1:4526-7256 GCA_031970875.1 Chitinophagaceae bacterium | reverse complement strand
TTTTTTCCGCAACCCATCATTGGCATTTTCACACGTGATGCGGCTGTGCAGGAAGTAGGTGTGCGTGCGTTGCGCATCATTGGCTATGGCTATATCTTTTATGGCATAGGTATGGTGATGATGCAGGCATTGAATGGCGCGGGCGATACCAAGTCGCCTACATGGATTAGCCTGATTTGTTTCTGGGGCTTTCAAGTACCATTCGCTTATCTCTTGGCTAAGACAGGTGGGATGGGCCCCACCGGTGCCTTCATTGCGGTACCTGCAGCTGAAACCTTAATTGCCTTACTCACTTGGTGGTGGTTCCGTAGAGGCAAGTGGAGTAAAGTAGTGGTGTAATTACTGTTGATCGCTTTTTCTGCGCACCAGTAATAACCATTCCTGATCCAGCGGCAGCCAGCCCTGATCGTAACAAAAGAAATAAGTATTGCCTTTTTGGTTGGTATAGGTATGGGTGTGGTATTGAAAATGAAAACCCATGGATACCAACCGGGCTTTGGGAATTTTTTGCATGGACTGATCCTGTGGCAATAATTGCTGCAGGATCTTTCTGTTTTTCTGCAATACTTGATTGATCTGTTTGATATAGGCGATGTTTGCCTCCTGCTGTTTGCGCAGGTTGTTGAACGTGTTGCGACAGCCATCGTCGCAGAATTTTTTGTCGGCCCGTCCTCTGATGGTTCTTCCGCAGGAAAGGCAGTTTCTTGTTTCAGTCATAGTTTGCTGATTTAGAAATGCTTTCACTGGAGGCTATTGCAATTTATTAAACCGTTTTGAATTTTTCAAACGCTTATACACGGATAGAAACGCTTAAATACCGACTAAGGCTTTTCGCCAAACCCATTTTTGTGTTGTCAGCCGAGGGCCCAGGCTGAATGAAATAACAACATTCATCACTATCCGCAAGGGTAAAAATTAACGATCATGAACACATTAAAAAACAGCGTAAGACTGGCAGGTAATCTGGGTAATGCACCCGAAATCAAGACAACAGAAGGTGGCAAGAAAATGGCGCGCTTTGCTTTAGCTACCAATGAATCTTATCGAAATGCCAAGGGTGAAAAAGTAACCGAAACACAATGGCACAATCTGGTTGCCTGGGGTAAAGTGGCAGAAATTGCCGAGAAGCTATTACAAAAGGGTACTGAAGTAACGGTAGATGGCAAACTGGTTAATCGTACTTATACGGATAAGCAGGGTGAGAAAAAGTATATCACCGAAGTAGTGGTAAGCGAACTGCTGGTGATGGGTAATAAGCCCAAAGCTTAAAGAGAACCCTTTCTTCCATTCCATATATCGGGGCCGCCTGTGGCGGCCCCATGCTTTTTATTCGGCCGACAATAGCTTGATCGAATTGGTGATGTTAAGCCTGAATTATACACATTACGCAAACAGCTTATATCAAAATTTTATTCAAGCAGATTAAACATTTAAATTGTTGTGCATTCATACACTACATGCTAACCCAAACAGCGGCCGCACAAGGTCGCACCATCATCAGCTCCCATGGCAATACTGCTGTTTGGGAAGACCAAGCCAATGGCCAACGTGCATTATATGCTGCATCAGCCATTGATGCAGGTGCTTGTATCGCCGAGTTTCATGCCGCTGCTATCATGCACACACCATCTTATTTAACCGTGCAGAAAGATGATGATGAGCATATTCATTTATCGCCCGCACACTTGCAATACGTGAATCATAGCTGTGCACCCAATGCGTTTTTCGACACAACGTATATGTCATTGATTGCACTGAAAGCCATTGCTGCAGGCGAAGAGATCACTTTCTTCTATCCTTCATCAGAATGGGATATGGCGCAAAGCTTTTCTTGCCGTTGCGGTAGTGAACAATGTTTGGGTGAGATCAAAGGTGCAGCCCACCTGCCCGCTGATGTGTTGATTCGCTATCACCTCACCGATTATATCAATCGAAAAATTCAGCAATCGTGCTCGGAGCGCCATTAAGAAAATCAACCAAAAAGCCTGTGACAATTACCCCAGATCAATGTATGGTTTGGGTATTGGCGCCACATCTGGAATCAGCAGATCCCAATATCAGGTACTATTACGATTTTACTCAAAGCATTGCAGAATATACAACGGTCTTCACGGAGCTGAATATGATTTGGCGCTGGCAACCGGTAACCATGCAGAATTATCATGCCATCATCAACGATATTCAAAAAGAAAGTGGCGATCTCTTTCCTTTTGTGCTCAATCTCTGCGATGGCGATGAAATCAATGGTGTGCCGGGTGTATCTGTGATTGATGCATTGGAAGCGGCCGGACTCTGTTATTCCGGCTCAGATCAACATTTTTATCGCATCACGACGTCAAAGCTGCCGATGAAAGTGGCATTTGATCAAGCAGGTGTGCCTACGCCAGCTTGGAAGCCCATCCATCAACCAACAGATAATATAGATACCGTCTTTGATACCATGGGTAGTCCGCTTATTATTAAACCCGCTATCTCTGGTGGGAGTATGGGTGTGGGCACTAAAAATGTGGTGCACAACCTTACCGAACTCAAAACCCAGGTAGCACAAATGTTTCAAGGCTATCGGGGATGGGATTTGGCGGGTGATGGTCTGCTGCTCGAAGCATTTGTAAAAGGAAGGGAGTTTACCACTTTTATTGTAGGCGATACGAATCATCCGAATGATTGTCTGATTTATCCGGCTATTGAAAGAGTCTTTCATGCATCACTTCCAGAGGAAGAGCGTTTTCT
>DALYHN010000117.1:0-4426 GCA_031970875.1 Chitinophagaceae bacterium | reverse complement strand
CAAGCATCTTTTACCGACTTGATTCAGGAAATCATGCAAAGAACATTGGCAGCAAATGGTATTCGCTTGCTAACAGCTTATGCCGATTGAATAGTGAGCTGATAAGATTTACCCGCTTGTAATGTGTGGTCTGTGTGGTGCATCAATAATGCCCCTGCTGTTGTTTGAAAAGTATAAGCAGTATAGCCACCACAATAACGTGCAGTAAGTAAGGTGGCCGGAACGCCTTGTTCAGTAAGGATTACCTGTTCAGGTCTAATGTATGATACTTGCTGCTCTAATTGAAACAAACTGCGAATCGCATCATTAACCATTGTGTATTCGCCTAACAAACCCGCGGCATAGGCGTTTACAGGAAATTGATAGACTTGCTTTGGACTGCCTGATTGAATCAGTTTTCCTGCTTCAAGTATCATCACCTCATCAGCCCATGGAAGAATATCCAGCGGGTCATGCGATACCATGATGCATGTCATCTGTAACTGCTTACTAATGCCATTGACAATATCCCGTATCGTTTGTCGGTGCTGCATGTCTAAATTGGAGAAGGGTTCATCCAATAAGAGTAATGATGGTTTGGTGAGCAAAAGCTTTGCTAATGCAATTCTTTGTCTTTCTCCGCCGGAGAGTGTATCATTCTTTCTTTTCAGCAAATGACCAATCTGACAGAGTTCAATCAGTTTCTCCATCATACCGGGATTCAGCTTATTGCCATATTCCAGCAGTTCTTCCATGCGGTAATTATTACGCAACTCAAAATGCTGCGATAAATAGGCAATACCGGGATGGCCTGGTAACAATACTTCTTCGGGTGCTTTTACACGCTTACCCTGAAACAGCACTTTGCCGCTATCTGGTGCCAATAAGCCACCAACTATTTTGAGTAAACTACTCTTACCCGAGCCAGATTCGCCAATAATGGCCAGTCTGCTGCCTGCTGATAGTTGAAAGGAAATGGATTGCAGGTGGATACTATCCAAATGTTTTTGAACCGCCTGTACATCTAAGAAAATAGTATCCATCAACTCAGCCATGGTGCTGCGAAAGTAACCATTCTGCAATCGATGCAAAATGCATGCATTAATTTGTTATTCTTGTAAGCGAAATGCCCCTGAAAGTCTGCGTTTTACAGCCCGATTATTCTACAAGCGGTGTGGATTATCAATATTATGATCCGCCAAGAAACTTGTCGCATCTCTTACCAGATGCCACAGTAGATCATGTGCTGTTGAATAAACTCACCACCTACAAGCAATTAAAAGCTTTACAGCACAAGGGTTATGATGTATTTGTGAATCTGTGTGAAGGTTATCTGGAATGGGAAGTGCCATCTATTGATGTGATCTATACACTGGAATTGCTGAACCTACCTTTTACAGGCCCTACCACTAAACTCTATGATCCGCCAAAACCTCTGATGAAATATGTGGCGTATTGTGCAGGAGTGGCTACGCCCAATTATGTGCTGGTGCATTCATTGGATGATCTTGAACAAGCGGCACAATTACAATATCCACTTTTTGTAAAGCCTGCAAAAGCGGGCGATAGCTTGGGTGTGGATGATGCTTCGCTCGTGCAGAACAAGGAGGCATTGCAAAAAAAGGTAAGCGATTTGCTGGAAGAGTATGATGAACTATTGGTAGAAGAGTATATCGATGGAAAAGAGTTTACGGTATTGGTTGCGGCTAATGCAGATGGGAAAACCTGTCGCGTATTTAAACCGGTAGAATACGTATTTCCTGAAGGCCGCTCTTTCAAAACCTATGCACTAAAAACTTCTGAACTGCATCCGGATTGTAATCATCCTTGCAGTGATGCTGCTACAGAAGCAAGTTTACGCGAGGCCGCTTCAGCTATCTTCAAAGGCTTTAATGGTGTGGGCTATGCGCGATTGGATTTTCGGCAGAAGCCTGATGGCAGTTTGTATTTTCTGGAAATCAATTTTACGTGTTCTGTTTTTTATACAGATGGGTATGAAGGCTCGGCAGATTTTATTCTGCAGTTTGATGGAATTGGTCAGCAAGGGTTTCTGCAGCACATCATTGCAGAAGGTATGGCGCGTCATCAACGCAAACAGCCTTTGTATATCATGAAAGGCAATGCCATTGCCGGTTACGGTATTTATGCGGCAAGACCCATCAGTAAAGGAGAAGTAGTTTTCAAAGGAGAGGGCCGCGCGCAAAGAATCATTACCAAGCCTTATGTAGATCAGCATTGGACTGAAGCGGAGAAGCAGGTCTTTGCACATTATGCTTATCCGGTAAGCGGACAGGTCTATATTCTCTGGGATGATGATCCCACGCAGTGGGCACCACAAAACCATAGCTGTGATCCGAATACGGCTTATGTGGGACTTGATTTAATCGCCACCAAAGAGATTGCCGTAGGCGAAGAAATTACAGCAGATTATGCTGCTTTATTGAATGACTCTGCTGAAACCTTTCATTGTAAATGCGGTGCAACCAATTGCAGGGGCGTGGTTGCGGGGAGTAATGGGAATTCTGTTCAGGCAAGAATAGAAGGAAAGGTTAGGCTTTAAACTGCTGCTTTAATTGTTTGTACACTTGGTCCAGCACTTTTTCTGTTTCTATAATTAAGTCAGCTGTTTCTGCACTTATTGTTTTTTCTCTGCCTAATATTTCAATGCGTCTGATCACTTCTTTTAATGGTTGAATACCCATCGTATCAATTGTAGGCTTCATGCGATGTGAAGTTCTGTAGATGGTATCGGCATCACCATTTTGTAATGCCTGCTTCAGTTGCTTCATGTCTTCCGGCATGGTTTTCAAAAACAATAAAACCATCTTGTTGCGAAACTCACTTCCTGGTCCCGCAATACCATTAAACATGCTCAAGTCGAATAAAGCTACCGGTTCGGCTGGTTCTTTACTGCCCGATTTTGCTTTGGTCTCTTTTTTCTTTTTCTGTGTGTTGAAGATTTTCTGTACTGCAGCATAGAGTTCTTCTTCTGTATAAGGTTTGGTTACAGCAGCATTCACACCAGCTTTCAAATAAATTTCCTGGTCCTTTTTAAAAGCATTGGCTGTTAAAGCAATGATTGGTACTCGTGCTTTTTCTAATACAGTCATTTTTCGAATCACTGCTGTTGCTTCTAAACCGTCCATCTCTGGCATTAGAATATCCATCAGGATCAGGTCAAAATCTTCCGCTTCAACCATGGCAACTGCTTCTTTACCGTTAACAGCAACAGTAACATCCATACCCCAATGCTCCAGCATATGTGTGGCAATCATTCTATTTAATTCCACGTCTTCGGCCAGCAATACTTTTTTGCCCTTCAGCATACTGGTTTCTTGTACCTGTGCTGTAGTTGCAGCAACAAGTTCAGGATTGATTTTTACATAAGGTATGTAGAAGCTGAATTTGGTGCCTTTATGTAAAGTGCTAACCACGGAGAGCTGTCCGCCCTGCAGTTCTACCAGATTTTTACAAATACCTAGACCCAGTCCGGTGCCACCATATTTTCTGGAGATATCTGTACTGGCCTGTACAAAAGGATCGAAGATGTTTTGAATCTTTTCTTCCGGAATACCGATGCCGGTATCTTCTACATCAAACTGTAGGATAATTTTTTCTGCTGTTTCCCGAATGGGCTGAACAGTAACAGTGATTTTACCTTGTTGTGTAAACTTGAGTGCATTGCTCAAGAGGTTATTTAATATCTGACCAAGTCTGTATGGATCTCCACTGACGGTGAAAGCCTTTTTCTCTGGAACAATCAATGCCAGTTGTAATCCTTTCTCTTCTGCTTTGAATTGGAAGGACTGTACCGCAACATTGGCTTTATCAATCACATCAAACGGTACTTGTTCTAGTTCCAGTTTGCCTGCAGTAATTTTTTCTATCTCTAGTACATCGTTCACAATTACCAGCAGGTTTCTCGCTGATTCTGTAATCAGGTGTAGATAATTCTTTTGTTGTTCGTTCAACTTTGTTTTGCCCAACATGGCTGCCACACCAATAATACCATTCATAGGTGTGCGAATCTCATGGCTCATATTCGCCAGGAAGATCTGCTTGGCTTCAGCAGCTTTTTCGGTGAGGTTTTTGGCAAGCAGTAATTCTCTCTCAGCATTTACCCTGTCGGTAATGTCCTGCGCAAACCCGATGATGTATGGATTGCTGCTTTCTTCCACCATCATATAATTCTGGAAAAGCAGGTTTAGCTGTCTACCCGTTTTATGTTGTACTGTAAAAACACCTTTGGCGCTACCCTCCATGGCTATTTCTTGCAGATAGCCCGTTCTAAGTTGATTCATGTCTGCATCAGGCATAAACTCAATCAGGTTTCTGCCAATCAGCTCTTGCTCTTCATAACCCAATGTTTGACAGATGGCAGGATTCACAGACAATAAGCGTCCTTGTAAATCGTGTGTACAAATGAGCGCCTGACTAAAACGGAAAA
>DALYHN010000116.1:0-7287 GCA_031970875.1 Chitinophagaceae bacterium | reverse complement strand
TTATAAAAATTGGATGTATTACTGATACTCATACCCATGCTTACAGCGGGGCCTTGCAATGTGAGCGAACTAACAGAGCCTATTTGAATCGCCAGTGGATCGCTCATGCTGCTATTGGGATAGCCATTGGGAAAATTCGGGTATTCATAATTCAAGTATCTGCCTGTCCAGCCACTATTCACCACCTGATTGCTATCGCTAGCACTCATCCAAATATCTGTTGCACGGAAATGTGAAAAGTTAGGTTGGGGATAGCCTACCGATTGTACAATTCTTAACTGCCCATTTTGATAGAGTTGATGCAACCCTGTCATGGAAGGATGCAATCCAATCTTATCGTGATTGGCTAAGCGCAATACTTTTTGTTCTGGAATAAAAATATTCGCACGTGCATTTCTATACTCAGGAAAATACTCTAATGGAATCACCATGTTCAATCCGTCATTACCGCCATTTAGTTGAATGATGACTAAAACATGATCCGTTTCTGTTGTAGGCATGAGTAATGCCTGCATCAAGGGATTATCGGCACCAAAAGCTTTTACCGTAAACCCATTGATCAGAGAGGGCAATACGATACCCGCAGGTAAAGCTTGTCGTAAAAAATCTCTTCTTTTCATACAATAGGTTTAGGAAAGCTGATACTCAGCTAGGTTCATCAGGTATTTGATTAAATCACGCAATCTGGTACGTACGATATTGGTATTCGCAGTATCGTTAGGATTTGTGATAAACCCATTCCATGCATTAGACCAATAATAATCCTGCGCTTGTCCGCCCAGCAGAATATCCTTCTTCAGTTGTGCTTTGGTTGCGGAAGACAATTCTGTTTGAAACAATATTTCTACAAGTTCATCAATCAACAGGTTAGGATCTTCCGGGTTTTTGAGTGAGCGTGCATAGGATAATCCATCAATCTGAATTTTCTTTCCACTGAAAGTATATCCATTTACAATCATGGTATCTGTAAACTGATTGCGCTTAGGCAGGGTATCACTGTTAATCCAAATCTGATAAAACTGTGGTTCTTGATAATAGGCTTTCCAGCCACTTACATCTGGAGGATCACCTGGATTCTGCTGCATATTCGTACAAGAGCTGACCAGATAATTATAAAAACCATAATTGGTCACAAAATCTGATGCTGGTTGAAAACTGATATTAAACTCTCTACACAGGCCTACAACCAAGTCAAGCGGACTCTTGATCACACAGCCCATACTGAGGCTATCGTAAAAATGCTGACTGCTCAATAAGGCCTTCAGCACAGGCTTTATTTCGTAGTTATTGTTTCTAAATATTGCTGCTAATGGCGTAATAATATTTTGCTCAACTGATGCATCAATTTCATAATACACAAACCAACGATACAATCTTCTGCAGATGTATTTGGCCACTTCATCTACTGCAAAAATCATGTTGAGTAAATCATTCAACTCATCTAATCCCGCTGTAGCTGTATTCCTACCAGTAATCACCGTATTCTTATAAAAAGCAGAAAACTGCTTATTGGTTGTATCATGTCGGGATAGTGTAAAAACCGAATTAATCTGCGTCGCATTATTCTGCCAACCGGTCAACACTTTGGCAGCTGCTTTTACATCTGCTTCTGTGTACAGGGAGTCGGGACCCTTACCACAGCAAAATAGCTCTTGCAGTTCCCTTCCATAGTTTTCATCCGGGGCAGTTTTACTATTAAGCTGGCCATTCAAGTATACCAACATGGCAGGATCAATAGTTACCTGCTTCACCAATTCTTTGAAATTACCCAAAGCATGTGTACGCAATAAGTTGTGGTGCTTGTATACATATTGTGCATTACTTACATCATTGGTTTCAGTAGCAAAATGATTGTGCCAGAACAAAGTCATCTTTTCGCGGACACTTCTATCCTGTTGCACCATACAACCCATCCACCACTTTTTGAAACTGGCCCTTCGTCTAGATTGAATAGTGCCATCATTATTCGGGTCATTCACCCATGTTTGTCCTGCAGCAATATTGGTATCAGGTGCTGTAAGCGCACCACTTGTATCATATTCTTTTACAGGCGGTGATGGCAAAGGCGCTTGAGGATTGACGAGTTCGTCAACAGAAGCCTGCATGCCTTTCCCAAGGAAGTATTGTATATCAGCAACAGCTGCACCAAACATGCTGCGCTTTAATAGATGAATCACTTCTGCCCTGCCCCAGTTTCCGGTATAGGCTTGCAAGCCACTACTCGGTGGAGCCAAGGGCATTGGAGGGGGTTTTTCCATGTGCCTGATTTTCTTAGTGAGAGACAACCTGAAATTAACAAATGCAGCTCAAAAGCCATAAAATGATGGAGAAACAGGTCATCTTTTTGGTTTGATGCAGCAAAACCAAACAAAGGATGTCCTATATTTAGGGGAAATACCCCCTTCATGACGGAGCAATCTATCATCGCAGGATGCTTACAAAATGATCCTCTGGCCCAGCGGGAGCTATATAACCGCTATAGCCCGAAGATGCTAAGTGTGTGCTACCGGTTTGCACAAAACCGGGAAGACGCTGAGGACATGCTGCAGGAAGGGTTCATCAAAGTATTTACCCAAATACATACATTCCAGAACAAAGGTGCTTTTGAAGGCTGGATCAGGAGAATTGTCATTCATACTTGTATTAACCTGCTGAAAAAGAACAAAAAGTTCCATGAGCAACTGTCGCTGGAATATGCTGAAACTGTTCACTTCAGGGAGGAAACCATTCCTTCCATGATGCAGGCGAGGCAGGTGGTGGAATGTATCCGACAGCTTCCGCTGGGATACAGAACCGTGCTAAACCTGTATGCGATTGAAGGATTCAGCCATAAAGAAATCGGCACCATGCTGGACATAGAGGAAAGCACGAGCCGAAGCCAATATACAAGAGCAAAAAATATGCTCGAAACCATGTTGATCAAAAAGCGGATTATCGAAAAGCCGAAAGAAGAACTGCAATGGTTGAAAGCATTCAACGGTATTTGAGCCGACCCTGTGATGAAAGAATATGAGCAAGGAGCAAGACCATAACGATTGGCTGGAGTCATTTCTGCAGGAACAAACAGATAAACATCGTTTGTATCCATCAGATCAGCTTTGGCAGAACATTCAGGAGAACATCCATGGCAAAAAACCATGGCCGGCGCTCACGATTGTTGCCTTAGCCATATTGGTTGCACTCACCGTTTCTACCTTACTTAACAACCATCCCGACAAACAAGCATATATCCTTCATCTGCAGGAACAAGCGCAGCAACAAGAGATTGCGGCTTCAGCAAAAGCCACAGGAGCATCTAGTGCTGGCAAACATTATATCAGTCGTTTTTCAGGTGCAGACCTCACCAATCAAACCTTACTCATTATTCAAGAGCATAATGAGCTTGAAGCGATATTAAACCATACAGCCTTTGCGGGCCAACAGGCTGTAGTGAAAGTACAGGATAAAGCACCTATCGCTTTCGTACAGCCGGGTATTGCCATAAACAAGATCAAGCCCTATGTGGCCATTATAGGTGAGCAAATGATACAACAGGAAGTAAACAATCCTGAGCCAGTTAAAGAGGATATACAAGAAGCAACAGCTGAAGAAAAAGATATTGCTGGAGATTTTAGAAGATCTATCAAGAAATCTGCTGGGCATGATCATGATGCAGATGATTTCTTGAATGAACATGGCTACAAAGAAAACCCTGTGATTAAGAAAAAGGGTACGCCTACCAAGTTTAGCTATCAATTTTGGACATCGCCATCTACTGGCTTTAGAAATCTTGATGAAGGTGCAGCCAGGTTGCTCAATTCTGCCAATAATACCCCTAACAATGGTTTTACCAGTGCCGTATTTAGCTCAGGTAATAACCAACCAAGTATCCGACACAGGCCGGGGCTAGGTCTGGAGCTGGGTCTTGCACTTCTGTGTCAAGTAAAGCCAGCACTGCGTGTTAAGGCAGGTATACAATTCAACCTACGTCATTACCTGATCGAGGCTTTCCAATCGGGCTATGAGCAAACAGATGTTATTCTGGTAAGAGACGACAGAACTGTACAAAAACTACCTGTATTCACTCGTATTAATAACAAAGCTGGATTTACAGAAACAGTCATTGACAATAAACTGTACCAGCTTGCTTTTCCAGTAGGCGTAAAACTAGATATTGTTAAAGGTAAAAGAGTGGGCTTATTAATTGATGCAAGCATACAACCTACCCTTAACCTAAACAGTAAGCTCTACACACTCACCACAGACTTGAACCATTATTTCGATGGTAGCGCCCTGATCAGAAGATGGAACATGAATAGCACCATCGGTCTGAATTTTTCTTACACCACAAGCAATCAGGTTTCTTGGCAGATCGGACCACAATTCCGCTATCAGCACCTGCCCACCTACACCAATGCCTACCCTATTAGAGAGAACTTTAAAGACTTTGGGGTTAAAATGGGTATGTTAATCCCCATTAGACATTAGTAAGCTCACCCCCTGATCCGTATTTTTGTGCATGCGTTTTTCAATTGGCTTATTCATTGCAAGCATGTACTGCAGCACCTTGCTTTCTTGTAAAGAAGGTAAAGAACAGCAAACCAAGGCAGACACTGTTAGTTTTTTCCCGCTTAAAGAGCTAATCATGGGTGATGTGAAAGATGCGGTGCAAACGCCTTACCTGCTGGTTGCATATACCATTAATGACAAGCAAAAAGATTCCATCATCATTGACACAACAGATTTAAAAATCTGGGCGAATCGCTTCTTGCAAAAAGATTTCAATGATCCTGAATGGAAACCTAAGTTTAATGAGGCAGTCTTTAATGACCAGACCACACAGACTTATACGCTCAGCTATACAACCAAGGATGACAATATTCCTTTAAAACAAGCCGACATCACTGCAGAAGAAAATAGCAATAAAGTAAAGCGGATATTTGTTCGCCACCAATGGCTATCCGGCGATACAGTTTACTTCACCAATGGTGTGTGGAAGCCCGGTAAAAGCTTTTGGATCAGTACCACCAAAAAGTTCCAAGACTCAATAAGGCAAACAACCATCAACTACATCAAATGGAACGATAAAGGCCCGTTACCTTTACTCAATAATGACCGCTGAACAGTTCCAGCATATAGCCCATACAATACCCGCAGATCCGGGCATCTATAAATACTTCCATCAGAATGGGGAGTTACTGTATGTAGGCAAAGCAAAGAATTTACGTAAACGCGTCAGCTCCTATTTCACCAAAAGCTTTACCAGCTACAAAACCCATGAGCTGGTACAAAGAATCCATCACATAGAGTTTACGATAGTAGATTCAGAACAAGATGCTTTTCTGCTGGAGAACGCCCTCATCAAACAATATAAACCTAGGTACAATATCAACCTGAAAGATGATAAGACCTATCCTTATATTGTAATCAAGAGAGAACCTTTTCCAAGAATATTTCTCACCAGAAAAAAGATAGCAGACGGCTCAGAATATTTGGGGCCTTTTACTTCAGCGGGTAGGGTAAGAGAATTGTTAGGCATCATCAAACTATTCATCCCTCTAAGAACCTGTAAACTTCCTTTAACCAATACCAATATTCAAAAAGGGAAGTTTAAAGTCTGTTTAGAGTACCACTTAGGTAACTGTAAAGGACCTTGCGAAGGTCTTCAAGCTGAAGCCGAGTATCAGCAGTCATTACAACAGGTTCGAAATATCCTGAAAGGCAATTTAGCACCTGTGATGCAACACCTTAAAGAAGAGATGCAACAGTATGCAAGTGATCTCGCTTTTGAGAAAGCAGCCCTGATCAAACAGAAATTAGATGAGTTGGAAGCTTATCAAGCCAGATCGGTGATTGTATCAGGACATTTAGGACACTTGGATGTTTTTTCTATTTTAAAAGAGGATGATACAGCATATGTCAACTACCTGATGGTTGAGCATGGCACCATAGTACAAACACATACGGTGCAACTAACGACGCAGTTGGAAGAAGATGCAGCAGAAGTATTAAGCTTTGCAATTGAACAATTACGCGCCACTTTCAATAGCCTTGCTAAGGAAGTGGTGGTTGCTGAAGAAATAGAACTTAGCGGAGAATTGACGATAACGATTCCTAAAGGGGGCGACAAAAAGAAGCTACTGGATCTCTCAACCAAGAACGTCAATTATTTCAGAGAAGAAATCAGGAAGAAAAAAATACTGCAGTTAGAAGGCCGTTCAGATCAAGAAAAGAAGCAGGTGATTTATGAACTGCAAGCCTTCATGCATTTACAATATGCACCTATACATATTGAATGCTTTGATAACTCCCACTTTCAAGGTAGTTATCCGGTAAGTGCTATGGTTTGTTTTAAGGATGGCGTACCCAGCAAAGCAGATTATCGACATTACAATGTAAAGACAGTAACAGGCATTGACGACTTTGCAACAATGCGGGAAGTGGTTTTCAGAAGGTATCGCCGATTAAAAGAAGAAGGGAGCTCTTTACCTCAGCTGGTGATTATAGACGGCGGCAAGGGGCAATTAAACGCAGCAATGGATAGTATCAAAGCTTTGGGCCTAGAAGGTGAAATGACTTTGGTTGGGTTGGCTAAGAATGAAGAAGAAATCTTCTTTGTTGGCGACAAAGAATCACTCAAGCTTCCTTGGAATAGCAATAGCATGAAACTGATCCGCTTTATACGCGATGAAGTGCACCGCTTTGGCATCACCTTTCATCGAAAGAAAAGATCAGCCGGTACGTTTAAGAACCAGTTAGAAAATATTGAAGGTATTGGCAAGCAAACTGCCGAAAAATTATTACAGCACTTCAAATCAGTAAAAAAAGTGGCAGAAGCCTCAGAACATGCACTAACTGAAGTAGTTGGCTTAGCAAAAGCCAGATTAATCATCACACACTTCAAGCAAAAGGACTTGGCATAAAAAAGGGGCCAGGATAAACATCCAGCCCCGTTTTAAAATCCAATATCCTATGAAAAACCGAAACTAAATTAGAAGAATTTCATCAATAGTCAAGAGGACTGTGCCGTTTTTCTTCATAAAAAAATAAAAAGGGCCCTAGTTTTAAGGCCCTTTTATATTTTCCGTTGAGAGTTTTTAAATCAAATCATGAACATTAGTAAGACCAGAGGTTTTGCTCAAATGCAAATATCTTCTCCTTGATATTCTCTCCCTCCAGCAATCTGAAAAGAGGATCCTTGATTAAGGATGCTAAAGGAAGATTAGACGGATTATTCCACGTAGTCTTAGTAATATAACTAGAGAAGAAACGACTTTCAAACAATTCTTCCCAAGTCATACGTCCGGA
>DALYHN010000115.1:0-7313 GCA_031970875.1 Chitinophagaceae bacterium | reverse complement strand
CAACGGTTTAGATAAGCTAAAATACGATATAATGTGTAAAAAACACACATTGCCAGTATCTGGACAAAACAAAACCCGCATACTGGCTAAGCATGCGGGTTATACACCAACTGAAATGGTTTGATTAGTTCATGTTCCAGCGGCTGTAAGCAGCTGTAGCACCTTTCATTGTACGCTGGATCTTCCAAAGATCAGCAGCACTGAAAACCGGCTCTTTTGCTTCTTCTAGCAATTCTTTGCCAGCTACGGTTTCCTTCACTTCATTCACCAGTTCATCTAATACTTCTTTTTCCATGCTAATCATCGCATGTGTCATTTCGCTTTTCATATCTATCCTATTTTATGTTTTATACTGTTTATCTCAACAGCAATCAGGTCGTTAGTAGCAATAGCGGCTATGCGCTTTCAGTGGGGGGCTTACTGAATTGGGGTGCAAAATTACGCGGTTACAATGGGCTGAAAAAGCGAGAAGATAAAAAGTATTGTTAATATGTATGCCAATACTTACACAAAACCATCTTGAGAATAGCCATTCCCTTTTGAATAAATCCTGATAATTATCAGTCCGAGATGCATCATTTGTCATTTCGGCCCCCATACGCCCAGTCTAACTTCGATACCATAAAATAAACGCCGTATGGACAACCTAGAAACATTGGAAAAAACAGCGACAGATGCTGTGATTTCCGCCTCTGCTACATCTCATAAGAAATTTGTTTATGCCTTTCATGAAGGCGATGGAAAAAATAAGCAGTTATTGGGTGGTAAGGGTGCGAACCTTTGCGAAATGACCCAGATAGGGCTGAACGTTCCTCCCGGTTTCGTGATTTCTACAGAAGCTTGTTTAACTTATTTAGCAGACACTAACCGCAAACTGCCTGCAGGTGTGATGCAACAGGTAAAAGAAAACCTGATTGAAGTAGAACATCTGACCGGTAAAAAATTCGGTAATCCTGAAAACCCACTTTTGGTATCTGTTCGCTCCGGCTCTGCATTGTCTATGCCTGGCATGATGGATACCATTTTGAATTTAGGCTTGAATAAAATCACCTTACAAGGTCTGATTAAGCAAACCCAAAACGAACGCTTTGCTTATGATGCATACCGCAGATTCATTCAACTCTTTGGTAAAGTTGCCCTCGGCGTTCCTGATGAAAAATTTGACCATGAGTTTGAGGCAGTGAAGCGTCGCAATAATGCAAAGAATGATGTTGACCTGAATGCGAATGACCTTAAGGAAGTGTCTGATAAGTTTTTAGCAGTTGTTGAAAAAGCAATCGGTAAGCCTTTCCCTGAAGATGTTTTTGAGCAATTAGAAATTGCCATCAAAGCTGTCTTTAATTCATGGATGGGTCGTCGTGCTATTGACTACAGAAGAGAATTCAATATTACCCCACAAATGGCCAATGGTACTGCTGTAAACGTGGTTGCCATGGTATTTGGTAATATGGGTAATGATAGTGCAACTGGTGTTGCTTTCACAAGAGACCCAGGTACTGGTGAAAATATTTTCTTTGGTGAATACCTCACCAACGCACAAGGCGAAGATGTGGTTGCCGGTATTCGTACACCAAAAGCTGTGTTGGACATGAAGTCAGAAATGCCTGAAATGTATCAACAACTCGTTGAGCTGCGTAACAAACTGGAAACACATTATAAAGAAGTACAGGACTTTGAATTCACTATTGAAAAAGGTGTATTGTATTGCCTGCAAACCAGAAATGGTAAAATGAATACCACTGCATTGGTACGTACTTCTGTTGAGATGGCCAGAGAAGGTTTGATCAGCAAGGAAGAAGCTTTGCTGCGTATTAAACCAGATTTACTGGAACAATTATTACACCCCCGTTTAGACTCGCTGCACAAGTCTACTCCCCTTGCGCAAGGTCTGCCCGCATCTCCTGGTGCTGCATCCGGCATCTGCGTATTTGATGCAGACCGTGCTGAAGCACTAGGCCATGCAGGCAAAAAAGTGATCTTGGTGAGAGAAGAAACCAAGCCTGAAGACATTCACGGTTTCTTTGCTGCACAAGGCATTTTAACTAGTCGCGGTGGTAAAACATCACACGCTGCTGTGGTAGCACGTGGTATGGGTAAACCATGCGTAGCCGGTGCTGAAGGCATTACTGTAGATGTAAAACTGCGCCAGGCAATAATTGGTGACATGATTTTACATGAAGGTGATTTCATCACTATCGATGGTGGTACTGGTTATGTGTATCAGGGTGTGATTCCAACCGTGGAACCAACTTTCTCTGATGAATTAAAAGTATTGTTGTCTTGGGCTGATGAAATTGCCACACTGAAAGTAATGGCCAATGCAGATACCCCCAATGCTGCTAAGCGTGCTTTGAGTTATGGTGCAATGGGTATTGGTTTGTGCAGAACAGAGCGCATGTTTAATGCGACTGATCGCTTGCCAATTGTTTTGGAAATGATTTTGGCCAATACATTGGAAGAACGCGAAGCTGCATTGAATAAATTACTGCCTATCCAACGCGAAGACTTCAAAGAAATCTTCACTACCATGGCACCAAGACCTGTCACTGTTCGCTTACTAGATCCTCCAATTCACGAATTCCTGCCAACAGAAGATGAACTGCGCGAAGAATTGCAACACCTGCGTGCTTTGAAAGAAACCGCTTATGGTGTAACCAATCTGCTGAGTGCGATGAAAATAATGCAGGTTAATCCGGAAGATGCCCTTGCAGGCTTACCATTCAACGATAAAGGTGTTGAGTTGATTGATCAGGCTATTTTGAAGAAAGAACAAATGCAGAAAAAAGTACACGACCTGCATGAAGTGAACCCAATGCTGGGCCACAGAGGTGTACGTTTGGGTCTTTCTTATCCAGAAATCTATCGCATGCAAATTCGAGCAATTCTGGAAGCTGCTGCAGAATGTCAGAAAGTACATATTGATGTTCGTCCAGAAATTATGGTACCACAGGTTTGTACCTCAGAAGAACTGGTACGCGTAAAACAATATGTAGAAGAAATAGCAGCAAGTGTAGAACAGGAAAAAGGTATCCGCCCTGTATTCAAGTTCGGTACCATGATTGAAGTAGTACGCGCTTGTATGGAAGCAGATCAACTGGCCGCACAAGCATCCTTCTTCTCCTTCGGTACCAATGACCTAACACAAGCAACTTTCTCTTTCTCTAGAGAAGATGCAGAAAATAAATTCCTGCCTTTGTATACTGAGAAAGATATCCTGCACGACAATCCATTTGAAGTACTGGATACCAAGGGCGTGGGTAAATTGATGCAAATTGCTGTAGAATGGGGCCGCAAGACCAATCCTGAATTAAAAATTGGTATTTGCGGTGAACATGGCGGTCAGCCAGATTCTATCCGCTTCTGCCATCAGTTAGGCCTTACTTATGTTTCTTGTTCTTCTCCACGTGTTCCTGTAGCCCGACTGGCAGCAGCGCATGCTAAACTCGGCGAAGCCAAACAAGCATCATTATAACCCTCAACCAACTGAGACCAATCCCTCGCAATCCCGACAAGTCGGGATGCGGGGGATTTTTGTTTTAGACTACAGTGTTATTGATAAAATAAACTTTCAAAAGCTTAACATTTTTCTTGATACCCTTTTTGCTATCTATGCGCTAAAGCAATGATATGAAGCAATTACTCTGTACTGCAACTGCTCTTTTTATATTGATCACCAGTAGCGACGCACAATTATTTAAAAAAGTGCTCGGCAATCAAGATAGCGGACTACAAAAAAAAGCCAGTCAATTATTGGGAGGCAATAAATCAGGGGGTAGCTTAAGTCAGCAAGATATTGCAGCAGGATTGAAAGCTGCGCTCAACCAAGGCATTGAAAAAGGGACTTCGCTCCTTTCTGCAACAGATGGATTCTTTGGTAATGCTGCTGTAAAAATTCTCTTACCACCAGAAGCAACACAGGTGGAAAACACTTTGCGTAGAATTGGGATGGGCAAACAAGTAGATGAAGCTATCCTAACCATGAACAGAGCAGCAGAATCTGCATCGAAAGAAGCTTTACCAATTTTTAAAGATGCCATTACTGGCATCAGCTTTGCTGATGCGATGCAAATACTCAGAGGTGGTGATACTGCTGCAACAGGTTATCTGCGTGGTAACACACAACAATCATTGAGCAACGCGTTCAGGCCTGTGATAGAAAAAGCATTAGAAAATACTGGTGCCACCAAACATTGGAACACCATTTTTTCTAACTACAATAAAGTGAGTTTGAAAAAAGTAAATCCTGATCTCACTGGCTATGTTACGGAGCGTGCTTTACAAGGACTCTTTTTACAAGTAGCAGAAGAAGAGAAAAAAATTAGAAAAGATCCGCTCGCTAGAGGCACTGACCTCTTGAAAAAGGTGTTTAGCTGATAGATTTTCAGCATTCTTTGTAACAAATTCAGGCTTGGATACCCCCTCAAACTAGGGATATTTGAGCCTTTTTTATTTTTAAAATATTGATTTTCAATTAATTACAACACACTCACACCTGTAGTATGGCAACTACAGTAATTGCAGAATATGCACTACGTTGTACTCTCAATGAAAATCCTGAAATTGCATATGTGTTTTGGAAACAACTATTCCGAACCCAATAACCAAAAAATCCAATGAGAAGCCTTATCCACATAGCGATAGCGTTATTTGCGCTATTCCTGCTACCCACAATAGGTAGCACCGCGATAAAGGCGAATACTGCTTCCGCCTATCAAGTTCCAGGAAACAATATTCAGAAAGACCTTGCTCCACCCGCAGTTGCAAATTTCAGCAGACGCTCTCCTTTCGATACCATCTCTAACATGACAAGTTTTACTTATCGCTTGGTATTTAACGAACCAGTAGTAAAACTCAACAACAGTTTTGTAGGCGTATATCATCCAACAACATTATTACCCGGTAATACTATCGTACAACAGGTTAATGACAGAACTTTTGATATCACACTGGATCACGTAAGTGGCTATGGTTGGATGCAAGTATATGTGTATGATAGTTTAGGTGCTATTAGAGACTTACAAGGCAATGCGCTACCACTGCAAAGATTTACCAGCAATCTCTTTGTAAAAAATGCTATCCCCAAGTTCAATAATAACAGTACCAGTATCCCCATCACATTGTGTGGTAATACCAGTTTCAATAAATTAGATTCTATCCTTAGCACTTTTGATGGTGATAGTCAGCAGCGCATTGAGTGGACGGTCCGCAGAACTGCAAGAGGCCGTGTGAATGGCTTACCTGCTCAACGTCTATTGCCCGGTAATCAATCAGTACAACCAACTAATGCAAGCTATACCCCTCCTGCAGGATTTACTGGTTTAGACACCCTCTTTGTACAAGTAAGTGATGGTCTTTCTACTGATAGTTTGTTCATTGCTTTCAATGTATTGCCTCAACCAGCATTAAATGGTATTACTGGTGCAACAAGCGCTTGTGTAGGAGAACAAAAAGAATTCAGCACAGTGGGAACCAGACAAGGTGTATGGGCATTCAAAAACTGGAGTACCAACGATGCTACTTTAGCAACTATCGATCAGAATGGTGTGTTACGTGCCAAGAAAAGTGGTACTGCCACTGTACGCTTTGATATTGCTGATCCAAATGGTTGTGCACAGTTTGCACAGCAGACCATCACTGTATTTCCTATTCCAGCTAAACCAAGTATCAGCAGAGAGTTTGGCGCAACAGAATTGAAAGCGAATATTACAACAGGTATACAATGGTTTGATGCCGGTGTACGCATTCAAAATGCCACTAAGCAGGAATTTACTCCCGGCAAACATGGTCGTTACAGTGTTACACAAACACTCAATGGTTGTACCAGTGCCCCAAGTGATGAGTTCCTTTTCGTTGAAACTAGCTTTGCTTATCCTAACCCAGCCAGAGATGTGCTGAATATTCAATTGCCAAGCGACAAACAGAAAATGGCGATTGTACAGATCGCAGATATCAGCTGGCGCGTATTGATGGAAAAAGAAGTCCAACTTAACAAGGGACAAACCCTTGTGCAATTCAATATCCTTAATCTGTCTAAAGGGATCTACAGACTGATTATCAAAACCGAAAACAATGAATACAAACAATTTGCCAAAGAATAAGGGCCGACTGTTCGGTCACCTGCTGGCCGTGCTGTTTGTACTCAGCTGCATCTCCACTACAGCTCAGAGCATCACCACAACAGCAGTACCCTACCTGCGTTTTGCACCGGATGCAATTTCATCCAGTATGGGTAATGCAGGTTTAACCTTGAGCCCTGATGAGTATAGTATATTCCATAACAATGCAAAAGCACTGTTCTCAGACAAGCAATTTGCTTTAGGTCTCTCACACATGGGCTATAGCACAGGATCAGGCAGCAATGTAAAAGGCAGCTATTTTATGAGCATGGCCGGTTACAAGAAGTCTGAAGATGACAAAGACCTACTCTCTTTTGGTATCCGATACATCAGTCATGGTGGTATGGAATTGAGCTCAGCCATGGGCGATCGTCTCGGCACCTTTAACCCCTATGATTTTGATCTCAGCTTTGGATATGCACACAAGATCAGTAATACATTGGGTATTGGTGTAACCATGCGCGGTGTATTCAGTAATATGGCGAGTGGTGTAAGTGCATCAACAGGCTATCAGTTTAGTACAGGTGTTGCATTAGCAGGTGATGTGAGTCTGATGTATAACCAACAATTTGTGAATGGTAATTTCTTACGTGGTGCGCTACAGTTCTCTAACCTGAGTTCTAAGATCACTTATGTGAATAATGCCATTGGTAAGGATTTTATTCCTACTACACTGAATCTTGGCCTTGGTTATGTGTTCTTATTTGATGATGAAAACGATTTAGGCTTTGAAGTGAAGTATAGCAAACTCATGATTCCAGGAGCGCCTAGCTATACTGGTAATTATGCTCAGGATTCAGCAGCAATTACAGATTTCAGAAACAAAGATGTACTAAGAGCATGGGGTGAATCTTTCAATGGTGCTAACGGATTATCTACCAACTACAGCCTTTCTTTTGGTGTGCAATATCGCTACATGAATTACTTACATATTCGCGGTGGTTACTTTATGGACAAACCAAGCAATGTGCAACCGCTGAATTATTTTACTGTAGGAGCTGGTGTGGGTTTAGGCCGATTCGGCGCGCAACTGGCTTATCAAGTGCCTACCGGAGGTACCGCTGCCAATATCCCAATGATGCAAAGATTTAAACTGGGTATCAGTTTCAACTAAGCTAAAAACAATCAACAGATACAAAAGAGAAACCCTCATCAGTGATGAGGGTTTTCTATATGGTCATTTGCAGTGATTATTTC
>DALYHN010000114.1:7166-7318 GCA_031970875.1 Chitinophagaceae bacterium | reverse complement strand
CAAACGTTTAACGGTCAAAGGTTTGGAACACGATTGATTTTGTTAATTGTACAACTGTAACAGATACCTTAATGATTGGTTTTGCTGTCCTGCAACCATTGCTTTATTCCCGGTGCGCCAAGGCAACATAAAGCATCCAGAAAACTGAGGTT
>DALYHN010000114.1:0-6915 GCA_031970875.1 Chitinophagaceae bacterium | reverse complement strand
GCCCGACTATAACAGGAGTAAACCGTACGCCAATGGATTTTTTGCCAGGCGGTGGAATGATCAATCCGAATATCCTTGGTAAGCAGTTTCTGGCTGCGGCCTCCAATGATGGGTACCGACATTTCTATGGGACCAGCAGCACCAGCTAGCACCATTCTATTGCGAAAACTGCTTTTTGGATAGGTTTCGTATTGCTCAATTTCAACATGTGTTGATTTGAATAAAGTAATTATTGCATCAATATTTCCAAAATATTGATTTTCAATAATTAAATATTTTTTTTGGATTACACTACTCATAAATACTAACAAAGCTTAAAAACACAAATGACAACTCCCAAACAGTCTATTTTAATTAATACTTAAATTGTCATTAAATAATATAAGTAATTAAAATACAATTATTTAATATTTTATTTAATATGCCAACATATTTAGCGGGGTCTTATCCGCGCTGCTCAACTTATTCTACTAAACTCATTAGCGCAAAGGTATGGTTAAATTCTACTGGCGGCTCCGACTTTTGCGTACGAATCGGTTTCTTTGATGCATGAACTGGACTACCCGAATAACCCTGCTAATTGGCCTCTGCTCCACCCTTGCTTGCACCGCTCCCAAATCGTTCGAATACCGCGATGTCCGGAATATCGAGATTGATAAACTGGGATTTGACAAGTCGAGAATCAAATTGGATTTGGTGTACTTCAACCCCAACCGTTTTAGGGTGGATATCAAGAAGGTGGACTGCGAAGTCTATATGAACGACCAATACCTTGGTCGATACCAACTGGATACATTGATGCGGGTGCCCAAACAGTCGGAGTTTGTGCTCCCCTCCAGCATGCAGGTAGATATGCGTGGCGTCTTTAAAAACGCCCTGACGGTCCTGTTGAATAAAGAAGTCACCATGCGGGTGAAGGGCACCACAAGGATAGGCAAATCAGGTGTTTTTGTGAATATGCCCTTTACCTATGAAGGCAAGCACAAGTTGGACTTGTTGAATTGATTGGGCGAGAATCGCAAGGCCCTGCCCCGAGTATTAGGGGTGAATCGTGAGGCGCCTGCCCCGAGTATTCGGGGTGAATCGTCAATAGACATATGGCTGATAGTCCATGGCTAATAGTTCATTTGACAATCTTCTATCATTCCACCATCCTATCATCCTATCATTGAATCATCGTCAATACTGAAAGAATATCTCCGTGGCCCCATAGCCAAAACGGGCGTCGTATTGGTTCACGAAATAGCGTACTTCCTTACGGCCTTTCAGTAAATCATGGATTTCATCGCGTAAGCGACCTGTACCTACCCCATGAATCACAATCAAGCTGGGCTGGTGATGGGCTATAGCGAGTTCATAGTACTTCTCAAACTCGGCTAATTGAATACCTAGAATCTCTAGCGTAGATAAGCTTTGCCAATTGTCCATCAGCTTCTCCATATGCAGATCAATCACCGAACGTGCAGGAGCCAAATGCTTGCGGGCTTCTTTGGCTTCATAGACTTTGAATCCTTTGGCAGCCAATCCGGTTAATTCGAATTTCTCTTCAACTTGTTCAGCCGGAAAATCCTTGAATAAGGAATAACTGAGCATGGGCTCATTGGCTTCCTTCATTTCTTCAATCCGCTTGAATAGCTGTTTGGCTTTTATGCGCGTTTCGGTTTCATACCACTTAGCCTTGCCCTTCTCAGGTGTTACTAACTCAAATACAAAACGGAAAACCGGGTTATCGCTGAAATCACCGAAGGAGATATCATGCAAGTAAAAGTCGTGGAAGGATAAAACCTCACTACTCAGTTCAAAAGCAGGATCACCCAAAAAGGATTGGGTATATTGAAACTTCAAGGCTTTCTCTGTCCGATTCACCAGGTGAATCTTGAACAGTTCTACCACTTCATCATTGAAATCGTCTAAGGCAAATTTGGGAATCAGACTTAGCCATACCCCATCAGCTACCTTAATACTATTGGGCTGACCTTTCTCTTTGGGTACTTGATCAACATAGACTTTGGGTGCTTTCTTAGGCACCACCAGCTTCTTCTCGGTAAATCTTTTGAAGTAAGGGAAATCAATCTGATCCATATAGGCAGGAAACTTCACCCCGCGCACTTCGATCATCACCATTTTCTCGTTGATGATTTCCACTACCTTACCTTCTTCATTGCTATGCAAGACAAGGATATCGTCGCCCACTTCATACTTCATAGTGGTGCGAAATTACGTCAGGCTAGCTTGCTTTGCTTACGTCCGTACAAGAAATAAATACTCAAGCCCACGGCCATCCAGGCAAAGAACCAAAGCCAGCTGACTGCAGGTATCTCAATCATAAGGTAGAGACAACACAAAGCGCCTAGTACAGGGATAGCGGATGACTTCTTCAGGAAAGCACGGAAAGCAACATATAAAGCAATAGCGATAAAAATGAGGAATAGGATTTCTTGGTATCCTTCATTGCTAATATGACTCACAGCCCCCATCACGCGCTCGCGGAACAAAACGATAAAGCCAATCACAATTGCTGGAATTAAAAATTGTCCATTGATATAGGGTAATTTGAACTTTCCACTACCTGCATGGCGTTCAGCCGGTAAGGCCAATACACCAAAGCAAACCAATACAAAAGCGAACAAAGTACCGATACTGGTTAAATCAGTCATTAACATGCTAGGCAATACCAAAGATGACAAAGCCACTGCTCCACCGCTGATCAAAGTAGCGAAAGAAGGTGTCTTGAACTTGCTATGCACTTTGCCAAAACGTTTGGGCAATAAACCGTCGCGGCTCATGCTCATCCAGATTCTTGGCTGTCCCAACTGAAACACCAACAATACAGAAGTAGTCGCTACAACTGCGCTCACGGAAATGATATAGCCTGCCCATTTCAGGTTCAACTTTTCAAATACATAGGCCAAGGGGTCATCTACTTTTAATTCAGTGTAAGACACCATACCGGTAAGTACCAAAGCGATCAATACGTAGAGAATGGTACAAACAATCAACGAATACATCATACCACGTGGCAAATCGCGCTGTGGATTTTTACATTCTTCTGCCGTGGTAGAGATTGCATCAAAGCCAATATAGGCGTAGAATACAGCAGATACCCCAGCTAATACACCTGTGAATCCATTGGGCATAAAGGGCGTCCAATTACTGGTGTCTACATACATGCCACCAAGAATGATCACAAAGATGATTACGGCAATTTTGAAGATGACCATGAAATTGGTACTCTTCTTACTTTCTCTAATACCTATATATGCCAGCCAAGTAATGAGGCAGACAATCATGAAAGCTGGTAGGTTAACAAAGAAATGCCAGTTACCAATAATGGGTGCAGATTCCCATGCGGCAACAGCTTCTTTCATCGTATCTGTTAATGGCGTACCAGCTTGTATAGCAGCTTGCGCTTCTTCATAATTCTTCGAAGCAGAGAATGGATCTTTCAACAACCAGCCGGGTAAATGAATGCCAAATGCATTCAATAAATTATTGAAGTATCCACTCCAACTAATTGCCACTACAATATTTCCGATAGCATATTCCAAGATCAATGCCCAGCCAATAATCCAGGCGATCAATTCACCAAAACTTACATAAGCATAGGTATAAGCGCTACCGGAGATGGGCACTCTACTGGCAAACTCCGCATAACACAAAGCGCAGAAACCACAAGTGACTGCCGTAATGATGAACAATAAAGCAATACCGGGACCGCCATTAAACGCAGCCGTACCGATGGTAGAAAAGATACCTGCACCAATCACCGCGGCAATACCCATGAAAGTGAGGTCGCGAACGCCCAACACTTTGTTTAGGCCACCACCATGGCCATCGCTTTCACCGGCAGCAGCTTCTGCCATGATACGATCGATGGATTTTTTACGGAGTAAGGACATATGATTTCAATGATTGGATGAGTGAATGATAGAATGATAGAATAAAAAGGGTTGATCTACTATTTGATTAGATAGTCATTTGCTGAAAATAAGCCTTTAATGCGCACGCTGCACCAGAAAAGCGGCTAATTCCTTAAGTGGCTGCTTTCTGCTTGATACAACGGCAACTGCTTCCAGATGATCCATGGCTTTATCTACATACTGCTGTTTCAAATCTCTGGCCCAGCTATCTACCCCGCATGCGCGGAAGATATCCAACACCTGCGCGACTTTATCGGCGGGATTCTCTTGCATCAATGAAAGAAGCTTGGCCTTATTGCTAGCATCTGCCGTTTGTAAAGCATGAATCAATAAAAATGTCTTTTTATTCTGTCTTATATCGCCACCTGGCTCCTTACCAAATTTCTCCGGATCGCCAAATGCATCCAGATAATCGTCTTGAATTTGAAACGCAATACCGAGGTTCTTACCAAACTCATAGAGGTGTCGGCAATTGCCTTCGCTGGCACCGCCAATGATCGCCCCCATTTCTAAACTCGCGGCAAGCAGTACTGAAGTCTTCAATGTGATCATATGGATGTATGCATCCAGCTGCACGTCTTGCTGCTGTTCAAAATCCATATCCATCTGCTGACCTTCACATACTTCACGTGAAGTCGTATTGAACAATTGAAGAATACGTGGCAACAAAGTTGGATTAATTTGCGCCAATTGCTCATACGCACAAATCAGCATCACATCACCACTGAGCAATGCAGTATTACTGCCATATTTAGTGTGCACCGTTTCCATTCCTCTGCGCAAAGGCGCTGCATCCATTATATCATCATGAATCAAGGTAAAGTTGTGGAACAACTCGATTGCTGTGGCTACAGCATATGCATCAGCCTGAATGGTATCAAATAGTTCATTACCCATTAAACACATCACGGGACGAACACGCTTTCCACCCAAGCTTAGGAAATAATCGCAAGGCGCATAGAGACTTTCAGGTGCTGCAGGAAAATGCGCTTTGTTAAAATGCGCAGCGAAATCTGTTACCAAACTTGTAAAATCATGCATGTCACAAACCTAAATCAAAATCGGCAAGCATTCTCAACATTTCCTTAACGGAATAGACTGTTACTTGGCATAGTAATTCGTATAACAAAGCAAAACCCAGAAACATGAAATACTTACTGATGGCTGCAGCAATCTTGTTCGGTGCATTACAAGCATCAGCACAAAACCTTGGTTCAGATTACAAAACTTCCATTGGGATGAAGGTTTTTCCTGCCGCTTTATCGGCCAAACATTTTGTGCAAGAAAATCGCGCAGTGGAAGGTTTATTGTATATGTGGGATTATGGTTCCCGCTTGACTGGTTTGTATCAGATCTATGGAGATATCCGCACCGTGGAAGGAATGAAATGGTATATCGGTGGCGGCGCCCATTTAGGTTATATGAACGATAAATGGGTAAAAGACAATCCTGGCAAAGCAGGCGGCATTTCGCTAGGTGTAGATGGCGTGTTGGGCATGGACTATAAAATCAAAGGGGCCCCAGTGAATATTAGTTTCGACTGGCAGCCCTCTTTTAATTTCGTTGGTGGCAACTATTTTGAAGCCGGTTGGGGCGGATTAGGTATCCGCTATGCTTTTTAATAGAAAATATAAGAGTAAGGGTTCGATGGATCGTAGCTCGCTGGCTTCAATGCATGGAAATTCTTCTTATCTACTTCGTAGAAGAAAAAGTCCATATCCTTTTTGAAGTCGTTCATGATGCGATTATGACGGTAAGTATATTCCGCATAATTGGTTTGGATCATGGGAACGATAGCAGATTTTTTCTGTAGAAAGCTATACAATGAACGCTTGAGTGCATCTCTCTGAAATGTGCTGAGGTCTAATTTTACTTTCAATTGCTCAGACATTTTGGTTGCCATGTTTAATAATTGCTGAGAAGAATAACTGGAATGCTGTGTAGGCACATCAGATTTACCACCAGAAACACCGCCTGCAAAAACAACAATGGAAAGGGAGAAGAAGATGAGCGTAAAAATGGCTTTCATAATTGGACTTTATTGGATTTGGATATTTTTTCTGAACCGGGTGCAAATTATTCGTCAATTCGCATCCAACGAATTAAAAAGCCATTAATAGAATTTAACAAATTGATAGTCAATAGTATATATTTTTAATCCTACTGAAAGAAGTGTAACAAAATACGCATAAGTAAGTATCAGTAATCACAAAAAAAGCAGCTACTCGCTGCTTTTGTATGCTATCATAATTTGGTCAAATGCTTAATCCAGCTTGAATAAGCTGTCTACAAATTCCTGCTTATCGAAAATCAAGAGATCTTCCATCTTCTCCCCAACTCCAATAAACTTCACCGGAATCTTGAACTGATTGGCAATCGCCAATACCACACCACCTTTGGCAGTGCCATCTAATTTGGTAATCGTCAACGCATTTACATCAGTTGCGGCTGTAAAATGTTTGGCTTGCTCCAAGGCGTTTTGTCCGGTAGAACCATCCAGTACCAGCATTACTTCATGTGGTGCATCTGGCAATACTTTGGTAATCACACGGCGAATCTTGCTCAACTCCTCCATCAAATGGGCTTTGTTATGCAAACGACCAGCAGTATCAATAATCACTACATCCGTACCACGTGCCACAGCACTTTGCACGGTATCATATGCAACTGCGCTAGGATCGCTACCCATGGCTTGTTTCACAATGGCTACGCCTGTTCTTTCGCTCCAGATAGTCAGCTGATCAACTGCTGCAGCACGAAATGTATCTGCTGCACCTAATAAAACATCATAACCTGCTTTTTTATAGTTATAAGCAAGCTTACCGATGGTGGTGGTTTTACCTACTCCGTTCACGCCTACCACCAAAATCACATAAGGTTTCTTATCTGCAGGTACATCAAAGTTTTTGTAGGAATGATCATCCGCATCTACCAAGACTTGCTGAATCTCTTCGCGCAGAATGCGGTTAAGATCAGAAGTTCCCAGGTATTTATC
>DALYHN010000113.1:0-7563 GCA_031970875.1 Chitinophagaceae bacterium | reverse complement strand
TTCCACTCCAACACCTGCCACACAATACCATTGAGTTTTCTTTCCTTGGCTTCAACAATCAGTTGATCAAACAGCAGTTTGCCCAAGCCTTTGCCGCGCATGCTTTCTGTAACGAGGATATCTTCGAGATACATTCTTTGTCCCTTCCAGGTGCTATAGCGGATGTAATACAAGGCGAAGCCCTGCACTTGTCCATCCACTTCCGCTACAAAAGCCCACCAAACCGGATTAGCCCCAAACCCACTTTCTACAAAATGTTCCAGTGTAACGGTGACTTCCTGTGGTGCTTTTTCGTATTCAGCCAGTTCTTGCACCAGCTCTAATAATCTTGGGCAATCAGCTGCAACAGCTTTTCTGATGAGGATAGAATGTGACATAGGTCAAAAATAAAACATCCTGCAGATTGTGCAGGATGTTTATACAAGTGGAATGGATACTTATTTTTTCTTCACAGCTTTGAAATTGCCATTGGGTTGTTTGAAAGTGAGTGATAGTACTTCACCCTTATCGTTTACTTCAAACAAAACACTATAACCTGCCGCTACTTTCAGATCGAACTGGTGATTACCGGAGGGCACCAACTCATAGTCGGGCTGGCCTGGCACTAATACAAACAAGGTTTTATCGTTTTGAATATAGGTTTTAACTGTTGCACCTGCCAGTTCAAACTCGCCCACATACCGCTTCAGTTCTGTGACAGTCAATGGTTTCATGCGGTTGCTGCGTTTGTACACGATGGGATGATCCAACGCTGGTTCTATGCCGTGAAGAGATACGGATTCAATATCGCCGCTAATATTGGTCGTGAATTGAAAACGTATGGGACTCTTATCGGCTGTATCGATGCCTTCTTTTGTATCGTAGGGCATGAAAATATCATAGTGTACCTGCTGCAACAACCAACGCTCTTTTTGTAATTGTGCAAAGAGGGAATCGCCTTTGGCAATAAGCTCAAATTTTCCATAAGCATCATTCTTATACACACCATCATAATCAATCAGGTTGTGTGATGGTTTGGTACCTTGTTTGATGTTGGCGCTGGCAGATTTTTCTGCTTCCTTCGCAGCTGCTTTGGCTTTTGCGTCGGCTTTGTTTCTGTCTTCATTCCAATCGAAGAAAGGCAGGCCTAGCATTCTGTCTGCAATCAAATTGCGTACAATGCTGGTAACGGCAGAACCATTTTGGTTCACCAATACCACAATGCCGATACTATCTGTTGGGAAGAAGCAGGTGCTGGCGCTGAAACCATCAATATTGCCACCATGTTCAACGCGATAATGGCTTTTGTATGAGGCAAGAAACCAACCAAAACCATAATTGCTGAAATGAATATCCGGCCTTTCTGTAGTAGGTGTGCCCGGTGCAATAATCATCTGAGAAGACATGGCTTGCGCATGATAGGCTGGCGGAATAATCTGTACGGTATCCAGCTTGCCACCATTGATCCACACACGCAACCACTGCGTCATATCCAGTACAGTACTGTTGATACTGCCTGCAGGGCCCATGCCATCAATATCGTAATAGGGTAATGGGTGAATGATGCTGTCTTTCTTTACGCCATAACCAATAGCAGGCTCAGTGTACTTGGCCAATTGTTTTACAGAGAAATTACTCTGCTTCATACCCAGCGGATTCAGGATTTTTTCCTGCACATTCTGTTCCCACTTCTTACCGGTGAGTTTTTCTGCAACTACACCTTGCAATAAGAACATGAAATTATTGTACTGCCAGCGCGTACGCAATGGCGCACTGGGTTCCATGTATTGAATACGCTTGACGAGATTCTCTCTCGTATCAGGATCAATATACCAGGACAAATCATGTCTGGGTAAGCCTGTGCGGTGGCTCATCATATCACGCAGGGTAATCTGATTGGTCATGCCATCATTGTAAAACTTCAGGTCGGGCAGATAAGTTGTTACGGGTTTATCGAAATCAATCGACTTGTCCTTTTGCAGAATACCCAAAACAGCTGAAGTAAATGCTTTGGTACAAGAGCCAATAGCAAACTGTGTATTGGGTGTTACCGGCAATTTGTTCGCATAATCGCGATAGCCAAAACCTTTGGCATAGACCACTTTGTTTTTCTCCACCACGGCAACGGCAACTCCGGCTGCATGTTGGTCTTTCAATACTTTATTGATTTGTGCTTCCAGTCCGGCAAAACGTTTGTCTTCGCCGTCGTTAGCAGTTTTTGTTTTGGCTTTTTGTGCAAATGTGCTCGCGCTTAGGAGCAGCAGCAGGCAGAACAGTGTTTGTTTCATATCTGTTGATTTCAATGCTATGAGTTGCAGCTGCCCGTATTTTATTACAGCATCAGCTGAGTGCTTGTTCCAGATCGCTAAGAATATCTGCAATGTTCTCAATACCCACACTCATGCGGATGAGTCCGTCTGTGATACCAAAGCGGATTCTTTCCTCACGTGGCACGCTGTAATGCGTCATAGAAGCGGGGTGAGAGATCAGCGTATCCACTGTTCCTAATGATACAGCCCGCACACACATCTGCAGTTTATTGATGAATTGCTTACCTGCTTCCAATCCGCCTTTTAGCTCAAAACTCAACATGGGGCCGGGATGGCGCATCTGCTTCATAGCCGTATGATAATCCGGATGCGAAGGCAGGCCTACATAGTTTACATGTGCAATATTGGGGTGCTGTTCCAGATAGCTGGCAACTTCCATCGCATTGTGGCAATGGCGGTCCATACGTACTTCCAAAGTCTTCATGCCACTGATCAATAAGTATGCATCAAACGGATTGGCATTACCGCCTAAGAGTGCATGCCATTTCCAAGCTTTGGTTTTCATGAATTGAATATCTCTACCTAATAGCACTCCGCCAATGGCCGTGCCATGTCCATTCAAAAACTTTGTGGTAGAATGAAAAACAAAGTCTACATCATATCGGAAAGGCTGTTGCAGATAAGGTGTGGCGAAAGTATTGTCAACAGTAACAATCTTGCCGTACTGTTTGGCAATCTTAGCTGTAACCTCAATATCAATACACTGAATGGTTGGGTTAGCCGGTGTTTCAATATGCACCAGTTTGATTTCCGGATGGGCTTTCAATTCCGCTTCCAGCGTTGCTGCATTGCGCAGGTCTGCGATATAGATAGTAATACCATTTTGTCCCAGCACTTTGTGCATGAGTTCATAAGTGCCACCGTATAGAGAGTAATGCGATAACACCGCATCACCTGCTTGCAGGTTGCTTAAGAACATGGTGGCCATCGCTGCTTGTCCGCTCGCGTGTAATAGTGCTTTCAGTTCTAGCGGACTACCATCTGCATTGGTTAAGCCGAATGCTTCCAGTGCAGCAATGGTTTGTTCTGCTGCTTTGAAAGTGGGGTTGCTCCAGCGGCTATAGATAAATTCTTTATCAGTGCTTTCAAAACGCTCCATGCCTTGGTCTGCTGTGTCGAACACAAATGTGGATGTGGCATAGATAGGTGTGATATGCGAATAATTATGTTCATCTGTGGCAGAATGCATGGCTGTAGAACTGATTCCGCTGAATTGTTTACCGGACATGTGCAAAAATTATCGGTTTGAAAAAGGCTATTGTGCTAACTTAACAAAGCTAACAGAAAACCATGAAGGAACTGATTCAATCCCTCGCCGCTTATAATATTTGGGCCAATCGTCAATTGTTTGATGCTGCATTGCAGTTAGACCCTGCTTTGCATGAACAAACTGTGCCCAGTAGTTTTCCTACGCTCAAAGCTACTTTCATGCATATGTGGGATGCGGAAAGCGGCTGGTGGCAAAGATTGCAGAATCATGAACATATTGTGATACCCAGCAAGACCTTTCACCCACATCTGAAAGATGTGGCCAATGGTTTGCTGGGACAAAACCAAACCTGGCTGGATTGGGCTAATGGTGTAACAGAAAATGCATTGCAAGTCCATTTTGGTTATACCAATACCAAGGGTTTCCATTTTGAACAGCCTGTCTGGCAAATGGCGCTGCATTTGTTTAATCATGGTACGTATCATCGAGGACAGGTGGTGACTATCTTACGTCAGTTGGGATTAACGACGATTCCTTCTACAGACTTCATACTCTGGAGTCGCGCTTAGGCTGATGATTATCATGTTTTTTGCTGCTGCTGCGGCTTAAGTTGCAGTATGCTTACAGATATTGAAATCGCACAGTCGGCACCCATTCGCCATATTCGCGAAGTTGCCGCCGCCATTGGTATTGATAAAGAAGATTTGGAATACTATGGCAAGTATAAAGCCAAGTTGCCCTTGAAATTGATTGATGAAGCGGTCATTAAGCAACATCATTTAGTATTGGTAACAGCGATTACGCCTACGCCTGCAGGGGAGGGTAAAACAACGGTCTCTGTTGGTTTAACTGATGGGCTCAACCGCATTGGTAAACAAGCGATGGCGGTGCTGCGCGAACCATCGCTGGGGCCTGTGTTTGGGATGAAGGGTGGAGCAGCGGGTGGTGGTTATTCTCAGTTGATACCGATGGAAGACATCAACCTCCATTTTACCGGCGATTTTGCTGCGATAGAGAAAGCAAATAATTTATTGGCAGCACTCATTGATAATAATCTCCAGAACAAGAAAAACAGTTTGAATATTGATCCGCGTACCATTGTGTGGAAGCGGGTGATGGATTTGAATGATCGTGCATTGCGCCATATCATTATTGGATTGGGTGGTACAGCCGATGGTATGCCACGCGAAGATGGTTTCAATATCACGCCTGCATCAGAGATCATGGCGATACTGTGTTTGTGTACCGGCATGGATGATTTGAAACGCCGACTGGGCAATATTTATATCGGCAGCACCATGGATGGTAAACCTGTATTTGCGCGCGACCTGCATGCGGTTGGCGCCATGGCTATTCTGTTGAAAGATGCAATTAAGCCTAATCTGGTACAAACGCTGGAAGGTAATCCTGCTTTATTGCATGGTGGTCCCTTTGCAAGTATTGCACAGGGCACCAATTCTGTACTCGCAACAAAAATGGGATTATCGTTGAGTGAATATGTGGTAACAGAAGCAGGCTTTGCCGCTGATTTGGGTGCAGAGAAATTCTTTGATATCAAATGTGTGTCGAGCGGATTAAAACCTGCAGCTGCAGTTGTTGTAGCAACGATTCGTGCGTTAAGACATCATGGCGGCGCGAAGAAAGATGCTTATGCAACAGCTGATACAGAAAAAGTGAAAGTTGGTTTGGCCAATCTGGAAAAGCATTTAGAAAATATCCGTCAGTTTGGTGTACCACCGGTGGTGGCGATCAATGCTTTCCCTGGTGATACAGAAGTAGAAATCAAATTGGTGCAGGATTGCTGTGCCAAGCATGGTGCAAGAGCCATTGTGTGTACCGGTTTTGCAGAAGGTGGTAAAGGCATGGAGACACTGGCTAAGGCTGTGGTGCAATTGGTGGAAAATAGTACGGGCGATTTCTCGCCATTGTATCAATGGAATGATACAATTGAAAACAAGATACACAGCATTGCCACCAAGATTTATGGCGCGAAGGGTGTTGAGTATTCTGTGAAGGCCAAAACACATTTAAAGCATATTCAATCATTGGGCTTTGACCAGATGCCTGTCTGTATGGCGAAAACGCCTAAGAGTCTATCTGATGATGAAAGAAAAATAGGAAGACCTGAAAATTTTGTGGTAACGGTACGTGAATTTGAATTTGCCAGTGGTGCAGGCTTTTTGATACCCATTCTAGGTGATATGATGCGCATGCCTGGGTTGCCTAATCTGCCTGCCGCAGAGGGTATGGATATTGATGCGAATGGGGTGATTACGGGGTTGAGTTAGGACGGGAAAATTCAAAAGTCAAAATTCAAAAGCCAAAAGTGGCGTCAATCTCAAATCAGGAATCGTCTACCTCTATTTAGCTTTATATTCATACAAGACCTATTTTAGTGGTCTTATATGCCTACAAAAAATTACTTTACAGAAAAGCTCAAGCCTGTCGATATCATGGTGGCCGATAGCGCTTATCTAGGGTCTAAAGTAAATTTGATTCATGCTTTGGGTAAAGCCGATGTTACGCATATCAAAAAAATGCTCGATGACTATAGAGCTGCCAATGGTCATGGACCTTCTATGATTGCCGTTTGCTTGTATTGTTATGGGCAGGTTTTACAAGAGCAGAAAAGACTACATGCTTTAAAAAGCTGGAGAAACCTGCGCTATGTTTTTGAAGATGCTGATGCATTCTTTCCGTATGAAATAGAAGTGAATGGCAAAAAAGTACTTGCTTCAAAAATCATCCGAGCGCTCAACAAAAAGACCGTCTTTGAGATAGAGGCTATTTTGAGTGATGTGCGAAGTACAAGCGATGATGGATTACCTTCCTATAAAAAGCACTTCATGAAGTTGCCCAAGTGGATAAGACAAATTGGGTATTCTATTCTGATGAGTATGCCGCTGCAGCGAAAAGATATTTTTGGTAGCGTATATTTTGGTGCGGTGAAGAAACACATATCCATAGAAAATCCCACATATGCATTTGCGAATCATTTTCACAGCTTTGGTTTATTAGTGGTTGGGCCTTTTGTTCATCCAGAGACCAATTCTTTGCATATGACGGCGCATTTTTCTGCTGATCATACGATTAGCAATGGGTTAGGTCTTACCAATGCTGCAGTGCGGTTTAAATACCATTTAGACAATTTTAAACTGCCCTGATTGAGTGCCTAAAATTCCCATTATACCGACACTACACATTCCAAAATATTTGTTGGCTTTTGTAAGGCATCCGATTTCAGCTTTACAGCAAATAGCTGCGAATTATGGTGATATCGTTGCTTTCAGTGATATCAACTATTTCAACAAAAAGCCTTATAAGCCAGTCGTACTAATTAGTCACCCAAACTATATCAAGCATGTCCTGAAGGACAATGTGCAGAATTATTCCAGAGGTGAAATAGTGCGTGAGATAAAGGATCTCAGCGCAGTGGATTATTTTCTGGGTAATGGTATTTTTTTAAGTGATGGTCTCGATTGGCAACAGCAACATGAATTGGTGAAGCCGCTGTTTGCGCCTGATGCATTAGCAAAACATTATACTGCTGTTTCGGAAGAAGTTACTTTGATGGTGGCACAATGGCGAACCCAAAGTGCCAAGAACCCAGTAATAGATATCGAGTCGAGTATTCATAAAAGTGCCTACAATATTTTATTCCGGACGCAACTTGTTGCGGACAAAGATTTTGACAAAGATCCCATTTTCGATGCGTTTCAACAAGTGATGCATGCGGTTAGTTTCAATACTGCCATCAAGAAATTTATGCAACTATTTGTCAATGCCTTGGTCGGTAAAAAGAATACAGAAGCTGAGCTAAAAGATATTCATTATCTGGAGCAATTGGTGGATGCGATGATTCATCAATTAATCAACAAGGAATTGCAACCGGGTGCATTAACGACTGTTTTGAACGAAGCTTATGCCAACAAAACGATAACGTACAAGGATTATAGGGATACCATCATGAACTTCTTGTTTGCAGGTTTTGAAACAACTGCAGCTGCTTTGTGTTGGTCCTTGTATTGCTTCGCCAAAAATCCT
>DALYHN010000112.1:0-7569 GCA_031970875.1 Chitinophagaceae bacterium | reverse complement strand
CTATTTATTAAATTTATTGATTTGTAAACATAGGATGGGGTTTTGTGCAAGTTGGGCAGACGGAACTCGAAATACCCAACCTACACAAAGCCTTGAACGTTGTATGCCATAACAAACCCTCAATGCGAACAGCTTTTACAATTACCATACTCCTTTTATTGACAGCGACTTCTTTTGGACAACTTCCAAAAAAGGCAATGAAAGGAATAGGAAAAAACCCTGTTCTTTTTATTGACAGCACTGAAGTTGATATGAATGCATTTCAGGCTTTCTATCCATTTGACATTTCTAATATTAGTATTGTTAAGCCTAAAAAAGCAAAGAAGCTGCTAAGTGACAAAGGAGTTGACGGAGCTATTTATGTGACTACAATTAAATCAGCTAAACAGACTTATTGGAATTTCCTGAGCACAAAATCAGACAAGTATAAACAACTAATTCCGACGCCGACAGCTGATACAATAATACAATACATTTTAAATGGACAGGCTTTGTCCGACAGTTCTGCTGCCGGGACACTGTTTCTATTAACTGACAAAAACTTTAAGTCATTAGACATAATTGATAAAGAAGACGGCAAGTTTCTAATGGACAATGTATATCCCAAACGCTATATCGTAATTATCACAGCAAAACGTTTCAAAGGACAGGTAAAAACAAAGTCATCATTATAGGACATACGGCATACATCATTGGTATTGCCAAAAGTGGGGCTTGACATTGGAACAATCAGCAGCGGTAATTCTGCTGTACTGTGGTTCGGGGCTTGACGAATAAAGCCCAGCTTTAGTTCTTAATATTTATCTTTATCAAAAAGCCAGGTAGCAGTTCCAGCGGACGAATTTCTAATTCCCCACCATCGGCAATACCTGCTCGTTACATGCTATATTATGAAGCAACTACTCTTAATAATAATTTTTTCTTGGACGACATTCGTATTCGGACAAAACTGCAAATGCGAGACAGACAGCCTTCTAAGTGAAATCATATCCTGCGATACCATTCGGTTTGACAACAAAGCATCCTTATACTGGAATTTCAACTGCGATTCCTCGTGGCTGACATTTGAAAGTCCTGCTCGAAAAAAAGAAATAATTTTCTCACTGGGCGAAGGGTTGCAAAATATGACTGGACGACTTGGTTATATTTACGCCCAAGAATACAAGAGAACTTTTCTAATTCAGAATAATGTGATTTCAGGCTGTTGTTCTCCACCAGACTTTTATCTGTACGACAAAGAAACAGGCGACCTCAAAGTAAATTTGGGCAGACTAATTTTTTATAGCGAAGACAAGAAGAATCCTTTTGCTATCGGTGTTACAAACAGCAATTACGACACAGCTTCAGTAACGAATTACAATTCACTTACCGTTTACAACATTGACAAAGACAAGAAATATTTTGTGTCGTTACCAAAAGGGCAACTTGAAACGGCATTGAAAAAAACGGAACGTAATTATCCTGAATACCTTTTTGATGAACCAGTAATCAAAGGAGATACAATCGTTCTGACATATTATTTAAAGACACCAGAGAATAGTACCGACAAACCTGTAAAGACCGTTACTTTAGACTTAAAAAGATACAGCAGGTAACAGGCGGTTTGGGAATATGGCGGGGCGACGAATATGTTCTCAACTTTTTGTTCGCTAATCGGCTTTGGTTTCTACAGACAAATAACGCCGAGCAACAGAATAAACAATGAGCTTTTGTATTTTTAATCAGCATTTGTACCGGGCTGACGGATTTCAAATTCCGCCACAAACACAAATGCTTCAACGTTATGCGGCACTTTAGACTGACACCTTGCAACAACTGAAACGACTCAAAATGTTTGGACTATTTAAAAAGAAACTTCCTGAATGTGATACATTATTTGTCAAGTTCTTAAGCCCTTGGTATGACGAGGAGGACAGACCCAAAATGACAAGACCGGATATGTATCAAATTGCCGCTTACGAAGGTCAGCCACTTGACTTAGACGAAATTCAATATTTAACACCCGAATATTTAGCACAAGTCAAGACACTCATAAATGAAACAATGACAAATGCTACGTTAGAGGACTTTTCATTTATTCACAAGTCCGACAAGTTTGACCTTGAACTTTTAGACGCTGTTGACAAGTATTATGACAGAACAAAAATTGCTGAACTTATTAAAGAAAGTGACGCAAAAGATTTTTCAAATCCGTACTTAGTAACAGTCTGCGAATTTGGAGTTCTGCTAGGACAACTTTTCAGACAAATAGAAGGTTATGACTGGTTGTATTCACATCCATATTATCATTCAATCATTGTTCATAAGGACACAGGATTTGGAATTACCGTATTTGACTGGGCTGTAAAAAAATTTAGTGAGTACGGAGTTGATGACGGTTTTGTAGCCAAATTTCATGCAGCGGTTGACGGCGTAAACGGAAAATGGGAAGATAATGACAGTGAATAAAAGCGACCGCATAACATTGGGTTTTATGCAAGTTGGGCGTGACCAGCAAACATCAACTAATTGCAAATCCAGGCTGTGGTTCGGGCTCGACAAACAAAATTCAACTTTAGTTCTTAAATTCAACTTTATATTTTCAATCAGCAGAGGTTGTCGGCAGACGAATAACAATTCCCAACCTGCATAAAGCCCTACTCGTTGTGCGTCACCAAAAAATATTACTCTATAATGAAAAAGGGTTTACTCTGTTTTTTTCTTCTATACTCTGTTTTGACATTTGCACAAAAAGTAGATACTATTTGCTTTTATCGTTCAGGTAATCTTGCATTTTACTTAGACACTTACGAAGACTGGTCACATAATATTATTAATGCAAAAAGCATTGGCGAAAATGCTAAGATTTATCAAATTATCGACAGCTTGAAAAAAAAAGTACCTATTATTTACGTATCCACATTGCAAATTGACGATACTAGTATTGAAAATCGACAAACATTAGATTATAAATTAGCTAGAAAAGAAAATAGAAAATATCAAAAACATGGATTGTGGTTTAAACACGATATTTATAAAACGTTTTCACAAGCATTGATTATAAAAGAGAAAATAAATAGATTCATAATTTATCTAAATCCAGAAGTTGACAATTTGTATGTATGTTTTGAATTAGTCATAAAAAATCGACTAGCAACGCGTGAAGAATTAGAATACCTTTCTAGAACCATTACTTCTTTCAGAAAATTGATACAATAAATTTGAGAACGCACAATAAGTGGTTCTGTGCAATTTGTTTTGACGTAATTAAGCATCAACTTTTGTACTACTATTTTCTTTTCGTTAAGGGCTCGACAGAACGCTTTTCAGTATTTATTATTACAATCAATAATAGTTGCTGTTTTCAACATCAGTTCATGCTTGCTTACAAGCAATAATGCTTAAGTAAAACTCCCTCAAAGCATCATCATTGCTATGCAGAGACGACAGTTCATCAAAAATTCCTTGTTTGGCCTCACCGGTATGGGTGTGCTAAGCGGTTTGTATGCCTGGCAGATAGAACCCTTTCGGCTGGAGTTTGTACAAATGCCTATGCCCATCAAAAACCTGCCTAAGGCATTGGTTGGGAAAACGTTGATGCAAATCAGTGATATCCATGTGGGCAATCGATTTAAACACCAGTACATTATTGATTCATTTACCAAGGCAAAAGCTTACCAACCTGAATTTGTTGTCTATACCGGCGATTATATCAGCCTGCATCAAGGTCAGGTGCAATGGGACAAACTCTCCGCCGTACTCAATAACGCTGTTACCGGTAAAATAGCTACCATCGGTATTCTGGGCAATCATGATTATGGAAAAAACTGGGCGCAGCCGGAAGTAGCAGGAACGATTGCAAACATGCTTGCCGAGAAAAATATTCAGGTGTTGCGAAATGACAATACTGAAGCGGCAGGCTTACACTTTATTGGCTTTGATGATTACTGGGGTATGAATTTTCAACCTGAAAAAGCCATGAGCAGTTTTGATCCGGCAAAAGCTACGATTGTGTTATGTCACAATCCTGACGTCTGTGATTTACCGGTTTGGGGTGCATACAACAGCTGGATATTATCCGGCCACACCCATGGCGGACAAGTAAAACCCCCTTTTCTTCCGCCCTTGATATTGCCTGTAAAGAATAAACAGTATGCAGCGGGCAAATATGCGTTAAGCAATGATCGAACCCTTTACATCAATCGTGCACTGGGGCATTTGTGGCAGGTAAGATTCAACGTTAGACCGGAGATCACCATTTTTAGTTTGCAGCAAGCATAGTTAGGTGAAGACATGCGTATGTAAAAGCCTTCCCACCTGCCTACGCCAAGGCTTTGCGCTTTATCATCCGAAGCTATAGCGTAGGATGAAGGCAAGCTTTTGACTTTTCACTTATCACTTTTGCCTTATCAATGAATCCTCACATCCATATCCTCTAACGATACACCTTTTGTTTCCGGCATCATAAAACGGACATAGAGTAATTGGAGTACCATCATTACTGTAAAGAATAAGAAGATTGGCCCACCACCGAATGCACCAGCCATGATAGGGAATACATTGGCAATGATGGCAGCGAATATCCAGTGAATGAAGGAACCAAATGCTTGTCCATTGGCACGCACTTCGTTGGGAAATATTTCACCTACAAACACCCAGATCACAGCGCCTTGTCCTATCGCATGTGCAGCAATGAAGAGAAAAACAAAGAATGTCATCCCATCGAATGCATCTCGATAGAATGCCATCGCAATTAACCCTAATGAAACAATGTAACCGATAGAGCCGATATACATCAGTGTTCTTCTACCCGCTTTGTCAATAAGGCTTAAACCCAACATCGTAAAGATCAGGTTCACCAAACCAATACCAGTACTCGATAAAAGCGCTGCAGATTTACCTAGTCCGGCCATCTCAAATACACGTGGCGCATAATAAATAATGGCATTGATGCCTGATGCCTGATTGAAGAATGCTAATAAGCATGCCAATAAGATGGGTTTGGCATAAGCTCTTGAAAAGAACTTGCTTTTTGTTTTCGCTTGGTTACGTTCATGTGCTGTTTGGATGGATGCAAGCGTTTCATGCGCAGATGCTGCATCAATCTTTTGTAGTACAAGCAATGCAGCTTGCATATCCTGTTTGTGTAAAGCCAACCAACGCGGACTTTCTGAAACAAAGAAAGTCAACACAGTAAACAACAAAGAAGGAATACCCACAATACCCAACATCCAGCGCCAGCCGTCTGCCCCACCCATTTCACCAAAGAAATAATTGGATACATAGGCCAGCATAATTCCGAACACAATATTGAATTGAAACAAAGCAACTAATCTGCCGCGCTTACTAGCAGGCGCAATCTCCGCAATATAGAGCGGTGCAATCACAGATGAAGCACCAATGCTCAAGCCGCCAATCAAGCGGAAGAACATGAAAGTGTACACATCTTGCGCCAATGCTGAACCAACTGCAGAAACAAAAAACAAAACCCCTACCCAACTCAAGCTTTTCTTTCTACCCATGGCATCGGCAATCATGCCACCTGTCATTGCACCTACAACAGTTCCATACAAAGCAATCGATACGGCCAACCCATGCATGGCATCGCTGAGTTGCCATAAAGCTTGTATGGTTTGTTCCGCACCGGAGATAACGGCTACATCGAGACCAAAAAGGAGTCCGCCCAAGGCAACTGTGAGCGACCAAAGCAGGAGTTTATTTTGTTGCATAGGAAAGCTTTCGTTGCTTAAATGTACAGCAGCATCACCTAGAAAATCCACAGAAACAATGATTATTGCTGTAAACGTTTGCGGAGGGTATTGATGATTGGTTATTGATTATTGTTGAATGTTGATTGAATATTGGCTATTGTCAGTTAGTTATTGTTAGAAAGTTTTTGGACATAACGACTAGCTATACCTACAGGTTTAGTATATTATTTTGATGGGTTATTTTAGATATCTGTCGGACTTAAACAAAAATGGGTGAACATTAAGGACAGAGTATACTGAATATGTAAGATGAAAATTATTCATTATATCAGACAAAAGATTGGCATGTATTACCGCTATTGGTCGGACATGCATCCAATTGCTTTTTTAATTACTGCCTTATTACTCATGTTCTTTCTAACTATTCCTGTGTATGCTTTATTGGATATTTTGCAAATTTCTGATAAAGTAGTTGGCGGACCAGATTTCACCAATAAGCACCAGATAGAGATTTTCATTTTAGCAGTTATTCTAGCCCCATTATTGGAGACTTTGGTTGGTCAGCGCTTGCCCATCAGCCTTTGCCAGAAATTTATACCAAGTCATAAACAATCCATTGGCATACTCAGTTCCACTATCTTATTTGCATTGATGCATCTTTCCTATAGTATTTGGTATTTTCTAGCTATACTGCCAATGGGTTGGATATTAGCCTTGACGTATACTATTTTTCAGCGGCGAAAAGAGTCTGCATTTTGGATGACGGCAATTCTACATGCTTTTAAAAATCTCCTAGCGTTTATTGCAAACTATCTTGATTCATTGCCTGTCAAATAGAAATATAAAGTGCTGAATATCTTTTAATTTAACCGCTTTCAACATTGATTGACGCCTATATTGACTGATGCTTTTAGATAAATGCTGGAGTTCTTCCTGAATTCCACAAATTTGCAGCATGAAAAAGCTGATCACGGGTATGTTGGCCAATCTGGGTTATGAGGTACGCAAACTGCCTTATGGCAATAAAAAGGGTGCGGCCCTGTTGGAGAGTCGCCTCAGCGTTAAACTCAATCTGGGTTTGGAGTTTGAAGATCAGGCTTTTGAAGCCATGAAGGTGGTGAAGAAAAATACCATGCTCACATATGAACCATTGGTGAGCTTATACGAGAACGTGGTGTATTGTGAGCGTAACCAGATTCCCGGCGCTTTTGTAGAATGTGGTACCTGGAAAGGCGGCGCAACGGGTATGATGGCTATTGCCAACCTGCAACATGGTGCACAAAGACGAGCTTTGCATTTGTTTGATTCTTTTGAAGAGATTTGTCAGGCCGATGAAACCCATGATGATGCAGCAATTGTAAAAGAGACATTGGAATTAAGTAAAGTAAAAGCCAGCGGCAAAGAGCCCCTTACTGCGTTAAAAGGTATTTATGATGAATGGGGCGGCCCGGGTGCATTAGAAATCAACAAAGCATTGTTGGAAAACACGATCGGTTATCCTGCAGACCAACTGCATTACCACAAAGGTTGGTTTCAGGCTACTGTTCCGGCAGATGCAGGTAGTATTGGCCCTATTGCTATTCTGCGATTGGATGGCGATTGGTATGAGAGCACTAAAGTTTGTCTGGAGCATTTGTATCCCTTGGTTTCTCCAAAAGGCATTGTGATCATTGATGATTATGGCTACAATGTTGGTTGCAGAAAAGCAGTACATGAGTACTTCGACCAGCAAGGAATTCACCCATTATTGACTTACGTCAATCATACTTGTCGCTATTTCATCAAACCCTAATTTATTGCTCAGCTGCATCCGAAGACTCTATCAGGTAGTAGTTCCTGAAGATGTCTTTGTTGTAATTAAAAAAAACGCGATAGCCAT
>DALYHN010000111.1:6024-7652 GCA_031970875.1 Chitinophagaceae bacterium | reverse complement strand
CCTGCCCACCAGGCATTCTCAATAGGATCGGGAACAGCTGTGATAAAATCTAAAGTGCTATCAAGAACGCTATTGTTGAAAGTACTTTTGAACGACCATTGATTATTGCCATACCAATACACACCATTTCTGTTGTAGAGATAATTCCATGAATCGTTTATCGAGCCTGCAGCGATGAATAAACTATCTCTAGCAAATACCATGGTACCGCTAGCACTACCCAATGGTCCGTCTGGTACGAATCGCTCTACTGTATTGCTGAAGCGAGAAAGTCCGCCAAAGAGATCTGCTACCCATATATTGTTGTTCTCGATAATCGCCTGTTGTGGAAAAGAAATCACCCCTGCTTGAGTTAATGTTCTTTCAATAGTACCAGTAGTACTAAGTTGAATAACTCTGGATGCACCAGAACTGGTACGTTGACAAAGCAAGAGTTTTCCATTGCTGGTGTTTAGTGATACAATGGGCCAGCTATTATCTGTGTAGAAAAATTGGAAGCTGTTATTATTTAATGTGTAAATAGAATCTCTTCTTAAAGCATAGATATTGTTGTTGACAGATACAATCTGACGTGCAACACTGCGACCAATACCTGAGTTGATCAACTGCCAAGTACTGAAATCTGCAGGGTTATTGTTATTACGTGGCGTGCGTTTTACGCCTTCGTCTGTGGCTGCATACCAAAACTGATTATCGGCTGCAAATCCATTCACTTTGGTTTGAATGCCATTGTTGCCAATAATCCAGGTATCCCTGATTTCGTATCTGTTTAAATCGGCTACCACAATGCCTAAGCCTGTACAGATATAAGCGAGTCCGTTATTGCAGATAATGCGCTGAATTGTTTTATCACCACTGATATTACTACGGCGAATATCATCGAGGTTTCTAATGGTGGTTTCTTTTAAGATATCAATACTACCACTGGCATAAGCAATAACGAGTTGATTGGTTGTGGCATCCCATGCAGCTGTGGTGATATCTACACTGTTCAATCCGGTTACTTTGGTATATCTCTCTACTGAGTTATCTGCATCTATCGCAAAAACTGCATAAGGTGTTGTTGCATAAATCCGATCACCTTGAATAACTCCTGTTGTTTGTTGGTAGGGAAAATGCTCTCTCCATTGACCGATGGCTTGCAAGCCTTGCTGTTGTGCCAACAAAGACAAACTGCTACACAAAAAAGATATGATCAATAGAAAGCGCACCATAATTAGATGCCTCTAAGATACTTACTGCTGTACATGCTTGTGCACATAATTCCGGATGGATTGCCTGTTGTTAAGAAAAATAACCAACAATACGGCTGCAGCGCAGGCAAATGTTAGCACAGCAGGATAGGCGGGTAGTATCACTTGTTGTGTGGCCAACCATTGGCTGATCAGGTATTGACAAACGGATAGCAGTATTAATACCAATCCCATCAGTATCAGCTGCACAGGGAAGAATTTGCGCATCAGGAATTGACTGAGTGCTTTTGGTGATAAGCCTAGCGTAAGCAATAATTCGATATCTGCTTTTGCAGTAGCAATAGTGATGCGAATGAAGAGACTAAAGACTAGTAATGCAAACAACATCAAGATGAGTCCGATTGCACCTGCTGTTCCTGCAACGATGTCTACAAT
>DALYHN010000111.1:0-5924 GCA_031970875.1 Chitinophagaceae bacterium | reverse complement strand
ACCAATGGAATCTGTTGAATAGCAGCAGTACTCAACTGGGGCAATCCCTGCGAGAGTGCAAATTGAAAATTATATATATCCAAAAAGAGGTTGGGTACAATTAATGGAATAAATCTGCTTTCTTCATTCCATTGCCATTGTTCAGGACGCACGTCTAAGAAACTATCAGCGACAGCCTCAAAAGCAATATCTGTGTAAAAAGGAAACAATTCACTTGGCGATTCAATGCCTGCTTTAAAGTGACTGCTTTCGATGATACCAATAGATTCTGTAAAATCTTGTTTGCGTAAGTCTTCAATGGTTTGGGACGATATGCCTTTGCCTGATTTTTGCAAGTTTTCGCTGGATTGATGAATCACTAAAAAATTGGCAATACTGTCTTTATTAGCCGGGCTATTGAGTAGTGATTGAAAATTAGCTTGTAGCTGCACTGCCAGTACAATCAAAAACATCGCAACACCCATGGCAATCGTCGCTAAGATTCTACTCAGCCTGCCCGTGGCACTTTGAATGATGCTATGTAATAATTGATGCAGCATTAAAGTGTGTAGCGTTTAGTATAGTTGAAATGGCTATCATCGTCTAAGTCGGTCAATAGCATACCCGCTTGCTGTTGCGCACACACTTCCTGTATCAGCTTTGCTGCCCGAGCGGTATTGGCTTCATCTAAATGACTAAAAGGTTCATCCAATAGCAGCCATTGGAACGGTTGTACCAGTGCACGAATAATGGCAATACGTTGTTGCTCACCATAGCTACAAATGCCAGCAGGTTGATCTAGGATATGTGTCACTTGCAATTGCTCAGCCATAGCAATTATTTGTGTTTCTGATACTGCTTCATTTTTGCTAATGGCTCTTTTTAGTAGGATATTTTCTCTTGCAGTTAGTTGTGGAAACAAGCGCAGGTCCTGGAAAACAATACTGATTTGTGTAGCACGCAGCTTTGCAAGTTCATTGCTTGAAAATGTTTCTTGATTATCCCACAGTATGCTGCCGGTATAATCCTTTCGTAATTGATAGAGGTAATGTATCAAGGTTGTTTTACCTGAACCGCTGGGCGCTTTGATACGAATGATTTCTCCCTGCTGAAAGGTCAGAGCTTGATTCCAGATATCAGAACCCCTGCCGGATAGTCTATCGAGCAGGGGTTTGGGTATGATATGGTCTAATGCAATCTGCATTAACGAGTCATCAAATCTATATTGCGGATAGAATCAGATTCACGCAGTACTTGTTTATTGTTTTTGCGCATATCTGCTGCAAAGCCTGTCATGAGTTTGATGATTGATACCAAACTATTTTCACCTTTATTATTCATTACTACTTCAAACTTGCCTTCAACGGCTTTGCCATTGAAATTGTCTGTGGTAGCAATTACGTGGCTGAATAGGCCATCGTAGTAAGCAGGTGTAGTGGCATTATTACGCAGCGCACCAATAATACCAGATATATCCATATAGAAAGCAACTGACTTGCCTTTTGCCTGTTCAAGAATGGCAGGATCAATTGAGGCTTTGGCTTTAGCCTGCATGAATGCAACAGCGGTTGCGCTATCACTCGCCATCAAAATACCATCTTGATTGGCCTTGATGTAGAGGCCTATTTTCTCCATGAGCTCATTTGGAACATAATCGTTGCCTCTTTTCTGCAACCATTTTCTTCCAACTGCACTGTCCATCAGTTTGGTGAAGGATTGTTTATTGCCTACAGGCGCATATAATACCAGCTTCCCGCTAGGCCATGAAAGTTTAAATGAAGTATCACTGCTAATAGGCTTCATAGCAATATCACCAAAAGCAACCGTGATATCCCCTTTGATACACTGATAGAAATCCTGTAGGGTGAATCCGCTTTCACGAATAAAGCCGCCTGCCAATTCCTCTAATTGTAATTCATCTAAAATAGCGCCAATCAATTCAGGATTGAATGAAGCGGCAGTAAACCCTTGCACTTTACCGGGAAACTGCTTAATCATATCAGTATTCACTACTGGTCCTGCATATTTTTTGAAGATGCTCTTCATTTGCGGACTAGGATAGAGGCGTGAAATACCTTCGATCTTTCCTTCAGTGAAGTGAATGGTGTTGGTGCTGTAATTATCTTTCAGCAAATTCTCGATACCAGGCAAGTTGAGTGGAGAAGCACTTAACGAAGCCAGTGCACCATTGCTACTGCTGAAGAGCCATGCGTCTGCAGGATCTTTCATCATATCATTAAATGCATCCAGCTCCTGCATAGAAGCTGATTTGTCCAGCGAATAGATAGCTTCCACTGATGCGGCAACTGCTTCTGCTTCTTTCTTGGGATCAGGTAAGGTGAACTTCATGTTTACAGAATCGAACTGAACAGGTCGGTCGTTTCTGTAATAAGAAATAAAAGCACGCTCCTTGTTCCAGCTCAGTACAGTATTTTCATTCAGATACAATGCATCATATTTTTCTTTTGATTCTATAGTTTTTGCAATGCTGTCTTTGCCGGCTTGTACCAATGCCTGCTTGAATTTCTCTGCATCATTCAGGCCCAGTGAAAAAGCAATCTGCGTGCTGGTGCCGTTAAGCATAGAGCTTTTTTGTTGTACATAAGTAAACAGGTTTTTATCCCAGTCAATTCCCGCGCTGTCAAATACGCGCTTCAATACAGCTTTTGCTTTGGCATCGCTGCTATCGTTCACGAAAATTTTAGCCAGTACAGTGTCTAATTGCACATTGGCTTTTTTCATTTTTTCACGAAGCGACTGTGCATTCATGATCAATACTGCACTGGCATTCTTTGGAATGTATTTGGCTTCCTCCGCTTTCTTGCCACAAGAAGCGAGTATCAGCAGCAGGCTGAAAATGAGTAATCCTTTTATCGGTTTCATCTTGCTATGGTTTAATGATGGCTTGATAAATAGCTTCCTGAATATTCGGACGCACATTTAGCTGACCAAGTTTATTGTTATTACGTGTTGGTGTAACGCGATTAGATAAGAAAATATATACCAGCTCTTCAGCAGGGTCAACCCATACACAAGTGCCTGTAAAGCCTGTATGTCCGTAAGTTGAGGGACTTACACTTTTGCTGGGATAAGCTTCTTTTCTGGTGGCATTGTCTTTTTCAGGTTTGTCAAAGCCAAGGCCTCTTCTGCTGATATTGCTGTTGTAAGCAGTAAATAAGTCTACGGTTTCTTTTTTCAAGTAGCGGGTGCCATTCAGTTCACCGCCATTCAATAACATTTGATAGAGTTTGGCCAAATCATAAGCATTACTGAATAAGCCTGCATGACCAGATACGCCGCCAAACATAGAAGCACCTTCATCATGCACATCACCCCGAATCAGCTGCGCACGAAAATGTGGTTCGTATTCGCTTGGTACAATTTGGCCTAAAGCCATTTTTTCTCTGGGCTTGAAAGTGGTCGTCTGCATACCCAGTGGCTGATAAAAATTTTCGCTGGCATATACATCTAGCGTTTTTCCGCTAATGGCTTCAACAATCTTACCTAAGAAGATAAAATCATTATCGCTATACACATATTTATTGGCAGGCGTTAGTTTGCTCTTAAGTATACGTTGGAACATGGTATCTACCCATGCATTTTTCAGGTATACATTTTCAGCTACACGTGTCGTAAAGCCTGTCTTAGGATTGTTTGCATATAGGCTTTCTAAGCGCTTGCCTGTTGCAGTATCAATGGTTTCTCTGTAAAAGGGAATAAAGGGATTTAGTCCGGCTTGATGCAACAAAATATCGCGAATTTTTAATGGGGCTTTGTCTGAACCTTTGGTCCAGCTGAGGTAATCACCAATGGTTTTATCCAAATCCAGCTTGCCTTCTTCATACAGCTTCATCACTGAAACTGTAGTGGCAGAGATTTTCGTTACAGATGCTAAATCATATACCGAGCCTGTTTGTACAGGTTCTGCTTGGTCGTAATTGTAATAACCAAAAGCTTTGTTATAAACCACTTTTCCTTTTCTTGCTACCAATACCACGCAACCTGGTGTTGCTCCCTTACTAATGGCTTCCTGCGCAATTGTATTGATTTTGTTTAGTGCAGCACTACTCATACCTACTGATTCAGGTGCAGCTATAGGAAGTGCATTGCTATTATCAATGCCTGCTCCATAATGAAAGCGTTCGTGAACAGTTACAGGTAAGCTGCCTTGTGCCGCTAATTTACCTTGCAGGATATCTGCAGCAGTATGTTGTGTGATGCTATCATTTTCATAACAAGCCAAAAGATTTGGAGCATCAACAAAATTGCTGATTGCATAAGGGTTCCCAAATACAAAGCTGATACTGTTGTGGTAGCGTTGAATATCTTTTGCTAATTGCACGCTTGCTTTACTGAGATCAAAATTGTTGGCAGGTCTTCTGCTATATTGATGCAACCCAAGTACAATAGCATCATAGCTGGTTACTTTGTTTAGTAATTCAACAGCAGCATTACTGTCAGACTTATTATCAAACAGGAATACATCTGCATTCCAATCTGCCATCATTCTTTTTGAAAACACATGCTCTTTACCATTGCCAATACCTACATAGGCAATTTTTTTCTTGTTCTGCATCGGAAGGAGCTGCGCATTATTTAGTTTGAGCAAAGTGATCGCTTGCTTTGCCAACTCAGTGGTAATAGACCTTGTGTATTGATTCAGGTCTTCGACAAGATTCTGCGTATTGATGGTTGTTTTCTTATGTAGCCCTAAATGATACTTAGCTAGTAATACTTTCTTCACACGTGCATTCAAGTCATCCCAGCTTAGTTTACCATCACGAATAGCTTGTTTTACTTTTTCAATGCTGCCCGGAATATCGCCGGGTAAACAAAGCATATCATTGCCGGCAATCAATGATTGCACAGCTGCATCACCAGCAGGGAAAAACTTAGCAACACCTTTCATCTCTAAGGCATCAGTAAAGGTGATACCCTTAAAGCCTAACTCATCGCGCAGCAGACTGGTTACATTGTTCTTAGATAGTGAAGTGGCCAGATTAGCTGTAGTGTCAATAGATGGAATGTAGAGGTGCGCCACCATTACACTACCAACACCTGCTTTCAACAATTCACGAAATGGATATAGTTCCAGTTCATCTAATTGTTTGCGCGACTTATTAATGATGGGTAAATCATAATGTGAATCAACAGCTACATCGCCATGACCGGGGAAATGCTTGGCGCAAGCCATCACACCCACATCCTGCATACCCTTCATATATTCAATACCGAAGCGTGCAACTTTGTATTTGTCTTCACCAAAGCTTCTATCGTTGATAACCGGATTGTTGGGATTATTATTTACATCAATATCTGGTGCATAGTTTACCTGAATACCCAAGCGCTTGCATTGTTCGCCTACAGCTTTACCAAAAGCATAAATCTGTGCAGGATCATTTACAGCACCCATCATCAGTTGGCGAGGAAAATTAATCACGCTATCTAGGCGCATGCCCAAGCCCCACTCGCCATCAATGGCAATCATTAAGGGTGTTTTAGCAATAGATTGATAGAAATTAGTGAGGTTGGCTTGGCGAACCGGTCCTCCTTGAAAGAAGCATAGTCCGCCAACATTGTATTTCTTAATCAAATCGGTTACTTGCTGAACATGATCGGCACCCAGATTACTGTGTGCACGAATCACCATCAGCTGAGCAATTTTTTCGTCTTCGCTCAGTTTCTTGAACTGTTTGTTCACCCATTTGCGAGAAGCTTTGGTATCATCAAAAAAAGTTTGTGCAAAAAGGCTGTTGAAAATGGCAAAACTCAGCAGTAATGCAAGTAAGCGACGAAACATCATGGCATATTTAAGTAATGGGCAAGTTAGCAATAAAAAATGGTTGGCATTTGCCAACCATCACTGCTATCTGCATATCATCCAATTATGCTTCCGCTTCGTCCTCGCTTAGTTCGCGAAGCTTTGGCTCAATATTGTTTGCTTT
>DALYHN010000110.1:0-7655 GCA_031970875.1 Chitinophagaceae bacterium | reverse complement strand
ACAAGGGCATTCGTAAGAATATTGCCAATGATAGAAATATCATCGGTATCTATGGCGTGAATGAGGAAGGCAGCGGCGATATGTATTACAAAGCCTCGAACATGATTCATAGCATCCGTCATATCATTCAAGACGACAATCGTTTCCGCAATATGATTCGCGGACTCAACAAAGATTTCTACCACAGTACGGTCACCACCGAACAAGTAGAACTATATATCAGTAAAGCAGCCGGTATCAACTTATCCAAAGTATTCGATCAATACCTGCGCACCACACAGATTCCTGTTTTGGAGTATGAATGGAATGCGGACAGTTCACGAATCGCCTATCGCTGGAGCAATTGTATTGCTGGTTTTGATATGCCTTTATCATTAGGCAATATCAAGCTGCAACCCAATACGCAATGGCAATCCATCGTTGTAGATGCAGATAAACGCCGTTGGTTGCACAAAGATTATATCGAGCGGATGTATTATATCAAGACAGCCAGCGCAACAAAACCATAATTTGCGCCTGAAACCATTGCATGGGAACCATTAGAAAACAAGCCATTCTCTCCAGCATACTCGTGTATATCGGGTTTGTGGTGGGTGCATTCAACGTGTACCTCTCAACCATCAATGGTTCTTTAACGGAAGCAGAGTATGGTTTAACACGCTTGTTTTTTGATATCGCCCAGAACATGTTTGCCTTCGGTAGCTTGGGTATCATTCCTGTGCTCTTCAAATTCTATCCTTATTACAAAGACAATCTACCAGCTAAAGAAAACGATCTCCTTACTTGGTCACTGGTAACAGCCCTGATTGGTTTTGGTATTGTGTTGGTTTTGTCTTTACTATTCAGAAACAGCATCACCGATCAGTTTATTCAGCGCTCTTCTTTGTTTGTGCAATACTTCTATTGGGTTTTTCCTTTTGCTGCGGGTATGCTCTTGTTTTCAGTATTAGAAGGTTATAGCTGGGCATTGAAGCAAACAATCCTGCCGGCATTTCTGAAAGAAACATTTTTCCGCATTGTTACTACAGCCATTCTCTTGCTGTTTTATTTCCGCGTTATCAGCTTTGATATTTTTATCAAACTTTTTGCATTTTCTTATTTCGTCATCTTCCTGATACTGCTGATTTATTTGATTCGTAAAGGACATTTTCACCTCAATTTCAAGAGAAGTTTGGTCACGAAAAAGTTTGCGAAGAAAATGTTTGGTATGCAGTCGCTGATCTTCGGCGGCATTCTCATTAGTGCATTGGGACAAACCATTGACGGCATCCTGATTGCCTCACTCAAAGGTTTGAGTACTGCGGCTGTGTTTACATTGGCACAGTATGTTGCCAATTTGGTGCAAGTGCCGCAACGCAGCATGCAATCCATTTCAACTGGCGTACTCTCGCAGGCCTGGAAGGATAAGGATTACAAGGAGATCAACCGTATTTACGGACGTACCAGTATCAACTTGTTGATCATGGCACTCTTTATTTATGGTAATGTTGTGTTGAATATTGCACCTGCTATCGAATTGCTGGGCATCAAAGCTTCTTATCTTGCCGGTGTGCAAACCCTACTTGTCTTGGGTGTCGCAAGAATCATTGACGCAGGTACCGGCGTAAACGGTACGATTATCGCTACTTCTACTTTCTGGAAATTTGATTTTTTCAGCGGCGTGGTCATGCTTGCCCTGATGATTCCTTCCAATTATTTTCTGATCAAGGAATACGGCATCATTGGCTCTGCTTATGCACAGATCATTTCCATGACGGTCTATAATTTCATTCGTTGGGAATTCCTCCGCCGCAAATTCAATATGCAGCCCTTCACATGGAAAACACTCTATACCCTGCTCTGGTCGCTGGGCAGTTTTCTCATCATTTATTATACGATGCAATCCCTCACCGGTTGGTTGGGTTTGTTTGCACGCGCCATCAGTTTTAGTGCATTGATGATTGCCGGAGTATTCTGGTTGAGACTTACACCGGATGCTTTGCAATTATGGGAGAAATGGACGAAACGCTAATTACTTCTACTTGTACACCCTTCCCGCCCCGCGGAATCTTGGCTGCCAATAACGATCATTTAAATCGCTGATGGTAACACCACCACTACTGGATGCATGTGCAAATTTGTTATTTGTGAGGTACACACCTACGTGTGAGATAGACCTGCCTGTAGTTTGAAAGAAGACCAAATCACCTTCGCGCAATTCATTCACCCCAATCTTTTCTGCTTGCTGATGCTGCTCCTTCGCCGTACGTTTCAAATCCTTGCCGTACACATCTTTCAAGATCATCTTGGTAAAACCCGAGCAGTCGATACAGTTCTGTGTATTGCCGCCGAGACAATAAGGCGTCGACCACCACTGATCAATCAATTGCAGTAAAGGGAGGTTATTCAATTCCTCTACCGGTGCATTCACAATCAAGGAATACTTGTATTGCAAAGCCGCAGCTTTCTCAATATCCAGTTTGGGAATATTGGGATTGCTATAGCCATAGCTCGCATCATTGTTAGAAGCATCACCTGCTTCAGTAATTTTTCTACGCTGATTGATGGTACTGGTCTTGTGTCTGGATGTTACTGCATTGCCCGGCGTTACTTCAATATTGTCTAGAAACACCGGATTGCTCTTGCGGGTTTTCTTGGGCGCACTATTGGCCATCGACCCATCCTTATCCGTCAACTTGCGAATGGTTTTACAGGAGCCGAAAACCAGCACCAAGCAACAACTGATATAGATGGGGAATTTCCGCATAAAGTGCTGCAAATTAAGCAGGTATTCCCCATTGGGGCAAAAACAGTCGTCAGAAATTGGTCAAATAAGGCCTTTGTGGATAATTGGGACTGGTTTTTGAACGGGCTGACAACGATATTTGGCGTTGCAGTTACCTGTTTATCAACTGCCTAGCCTATGTGTCAGTTTTCGCATTTACACGTTCATACGCAATACTCTTTACTGGATGGAGCAGCTTCCATCGATAGTCTTTATAAGAAAGCCGCCAAAGACAATATGCCTGCCCTGGCCATTACAGATCACGGCAATATGTTTGGTGCTTTTGAATTTGTGAGTCAGGCCTGGAAGAATACCAAGGTGGTTGGCAAGGACGCTAATGGAAAAGATATTGTTGAGCCAGTCATCAAACCCATTGTGGGTTGCGAGTTCTATGTGGTGCGCGACCGCTTTGCCAAATCCTTCACCAAAGACATGAAGGATGAACGCTATCACCAGGTATTATTGGCCAAGAACAAAAAGGGTTATGAAAACCTCATCAAGCTCACTTCACTCGGCTATATCGAGGGTATGTATAGCAAATACCCACGTATCGATAAATCACTGATTGAAAAATACCATGAAGGCCTCATCGCAACCACTTGTTGTATTGGTGCATATGTGCCTCAAACCATTTTGCATGAGGATGAAGCAAAAGCAGAGAAAGAATTCAACTGGTGGTTAAACCTGTTTGGTGAAGATTATTATGTAGAGCTGCAGCGTCACCAGATTAAAGAGCAGGAGCAAATCAATCAGACCTTACTCAAGTTTGCGAAGAAATACAATGTGCCTGTCATTGCAACAAATGATAGTCATTATACGGATCGTGATGATTACAATGCCCACGACATTCTCTTGTGCATCAACACCGGTGAAAAACAAAGCACGCCGGGATTTGATGATTTTGTGAACGATGATGCCCACGTAAAAAACCGTCGCTTCAAATTTCCCAACGACCAGTTCTATTTCAAGAGCACGGAGGAAATGAAGCAACTCTTCAGCGATATTCCTGAAGCAATTGAGAATACCAACGCCATTGTTGACAAAGTGGAAGTGCTGAACCTGAAGAAAGATATTCTCCTGCCCGCCTTCCCTATTCCCCAATCCTTTCAGGTGCATGAAGACAGCAACCTGAATCAATGGGAATACCTCAAACACATTACTTACGAAGGTGCACGTCAACGCTATCATGAGATCACGAGTGAAGTACAAGAGCGTATCGATTTCGAGCTTTTCACCATCAAGACCATGGGCTTTGCGGGTTACTTCCTCATCGTGAGTGATTTCATCAAAGCTGGTCGCGATTTGGGCGTATTCGTTGGCCCAGGCCGTGGTTCTGCTGCGGGTTCGGTGGTGGCTTATTGTATCGGCATCACCAATATTGATCCGATTAAATACAATTTGCTGTTCGAGCGTTTCCTCAACCCGGATCGTAAGAGCATGCCGGATATCGATACGGACTTCGATGATGAAGGCCGTCAGAAAGTGATTGATTATGTGGTGGACAAATATGGCAAATCGCAGGTGGCACAAATCATCACCTACGGTACCATGGCCGCCAAAATGAGTATCAAGGATGTTGCCCGTGTACTCGATCTGCCATTAGCAGAAAGCAACGCATTGGCCAAGATGGTACCTGATAGACCAGGAACAGATTTGGGTCGCGTCTTAACTGCACCACTCAACAAAAAAGAAGGGGAAAAATCGCTAGAAGAAAAAGAAGGTTTCGGGCCTGATGAAATTGAGAACATCAAGAAGCTGCGCGAAATCTATCATGGCAATGATATTCGTGCACAGGTAATGAAAGAAGCAGAACGTTTGGAAGGCAGTGTGCGCAATACAGGTATTCACGCAGCGGGTATCATCATCGCACCAAGAGACTTAACAGAACTGATTCCTGTTGCAACAGCCAAAGACTCTGATCTCTGGGTAACACAGATTGAAGGCAGCACTATTGAAGAAGCCGGTGTTATCAAGATGGACTTCTTGGGTTTGAAGACCCTCTCCATTTTGAAAACCGCTTTAGAACTCATTAAACAAAACCATGGCGTAGATATTGATCTGGATACCATTCCATTGGATGATGAAACAACTTTCCAGCTCTATCAGAAAGGTGAAACCAATGGTACTTTCCAGTTTGAAAGTGTGGGTATGCAGAAATACCTCCGCGAACTCAAGCCCGATAAGTTTGACGATTTGATTGCGATGAACGCACTCTATCGTCCCGGCCCATTGGCCTATATCCCCAACTTTATTGATCGTAAACACGGCAGGGAAAAGATTGTATACGACCTGCCCGATATGGAAGAGTATTTATCCGATACCTACGGTATTACCGTGTATCAGGAGCAGGTGATGTTGCTTTCACAAAAACTGGCCGGCTTCTCCAAAGGTGATGCGGATGTACTCCGTAAAGCCATGGGTAAAAAGCAGAAAGCCGTGCTGGATAAAATGAAAGCGCAGTTTATCAGCGGTGCCAAAACAAAAGGCCACCCGGAAGATAAGCTAGAAAAAATCTGGACCGACTGGGAAGCATTTGCCCAATACGCTTTCAACAAATCGCACTCTACTTGTTATGCATTTGTAGCGTATCAAACCGCTTATCTGAAAGCCCACTATCCTTCTGAATACATGGCTGCGGTACTCAACCATGCAGGTAGTATTGAAAAGATCACCTTCTTCATGGAAGAGTGTAAGCGAATGGGCATTAAAGTGCTTGGCCCGGATATTAACGAATCGCTCAAAGGTTTTGCCGTGAACAAAAAAGGCGAAATCCGTTTTGGTTTGGGTGGATTGAAAGGTGTGGGTGAATCTGCTGTGGAAGTGATCATCAACGAAAGATTGAAACATGGCGCGTATCAGGATATGTTTGATTTTATTCAACGTGTGATCTCACGCAACGTGAATAAGAAATCATTGGAAAGTCTGGCTTATTCCGGTGCATTCGATTGCTTCCCGCAATTCCACCGCGCACAGTATTTCCATATTGCAGATGGCGACCGCATCAATGGTTTGGAAAGAATCATTGCATATGGACAGGGGCAGCAACAATTGACTGCAGGTACAACGAACACTTTGTTTGGTGATTTGCCTGCGGCGATGGAAGTGCCCAAACCCAAGATTGGCCCTTGCGAACCCTGGACACTCACAGAGTTGCTGGAGCATGAAAAAGAAGTGACTGGTATGTTCATGAGTGGTCACCCATTAGACCACTTCAAATTTGAGTTGAAGTATTATGGCATCATGAGCTTGGGCGATTTCAATGAGATCAAAGAATCCACTACCCTTACGGCTGCGAATGCAGGAAGAAATATGCGCATAGCAGGTTTGGTGATTGATGGCCAGCACCGCGTGACCAAAACGGGTAGAAATTTTGGTTCATTGACGATTGAAGATTTTACCGGTAAGACAGAGATCATGTTGTGGAGCGATGACTATGTGAAGTTTCAGAACTATTTAGAGAAAGGCATGAACTTGTTGGTGAATGGATTTTTTAAGCAACGCTACAACAGCGACAGCTATGAGTTTAAAGTAACCTCCATCAATTTGTTGGAGACAGCCAAACAAAATCTCACCCGCAATATTGAGTTAACCATGCACCCTGCGGCGGTAAATCCTGAGCTGGTGCATTTTCTGGAAACCAATGTACGCAAGCATCCGGGTCGTTCGGCTTTGCGTTTTCATATCATGGAACCCAAGGAGCAATTGAAAGTAACCATGTTTACAGCAGAAATGGGTTTTACCATGAATGATGAATTGGCGAATTACCTGCTCAATAATCCGGACTTGGATGTGCATGTGGGTTTGATTGGGTAAAATGAAATTTTAAAACCAGTGATATGAAATCGCTTTTGCTACAAGCTGTGCTCGCTGTCTTTGTTGGCGTAGCATTGATTTTATTAGCCATACAAATCAACGGCTTTGCATTTCCAGAAGAAGGCGAATACTATTATTCCAAAATTGTTCGGAATAATTATACCAAGACGATGATGCTAGTGTATTTAATAGCCGGTGTTGTTCTGGGATATGTCTTGCAACTCAAGCCGTGGTTAATCGGTATTTTGTTGGTGAGTTATTTCTTTCTCATCACTGCGTATGAAGCCACGGTCTATCGTGGTAGTCACAATCTCCTACCCTTTGAATTAGCCATGTATTTGTTCTTTGCCATACCGCCGGTAGGTGGGGCGTATATTGGTTTTTTGATAAAACGTAGTAAGGAGAAGTCGTCTGTTTGATTGATGAAATCTTAGTTGAGAAAATATTTGATTACTTAAAAATTCAAAAGGCAAAAATCAAAAGCAAAAACTGGTCTTAGCAGTAAAAATTCTGAGAAAAAAGCTGGATGCAAATGGCTTAAGGCTCTATGAATATGCTTTTAGCACAAAGCTTTACGCCTTTAGCCAGAATTGGGCATTCCATAATTCAAAAGACAAAATTCAAAAGCAAAAACTGGTCTTTGCGTTGCATAGCGTCTTAGCGCCTTTGCGGTTAAATAATGGTTTCTCAGGTTATCTCTTGAGAAAGTTATGATTTGAAAATCTCTGCGCAACCTCTGCCCCTCTCAAACTCTGCGGTGAAAATCATTGGTCTTGATTCATTAAATAGTTTCACGCTAAGCTCGCCAGGATAAGAACGCCCGCAAGGGATTTTGTATGGCTTGCGCGCTTGATTAACCTTGCGTGCCTTGCGTGAAATTCGCTTTTATGTTCAAAGTTGAATGCTTAATGCTAAAAGCCATCGTCATGCATTGAGCACTCTGCTTTATGCCTTTAGCCAGTATTGGGCATTCCATAAGTCAAAAGGCAAAATCTAGCCTACGCCAAGGCTTCGGCAAGCAGGTCAAAAGCAAAAACTGGTCTTTGCGTTGCATAGCGTCTTAGCGCCTTTGCGGTTA
>DALYHN010000109.1:3219-7685 GCA_031970875.1 Chitinophagaceae bacterium | reverse complement strand
TACACCTGCGTGTAAGACAGCATGCGTATAATGCGGCTGTTCTGGCTAGATTCCTACAAACGCATCCAAGTGTGCAACAGGTCTATTACCCCGGTTTACGCAATCATAAAAATCACCATATTGCTAAAAAGCAATCCAGTGGGTTTGGTGGCGTGGTCTCCTTTGTATTGCGGGTAGACAATATAGCTGCAGCAAATTATTTTGTGCAACAAACCAAATATTTCAAGCTCGCGGAAAGTTTAGGTGGTGTGAAAAGCCTGTTGTGTCACCCGGCACAGATGACGCACAAAACTATTCCTGCAGCAGTTAGAAAAGCTTCGGGTGTTGCTGACGGTTTAATTAGACTCAGTGTGGGTTTGGAAGAAGCAGACGACCTAATTCGTGATTTGCATCAGGCATTTGAAAAGTTAGAGAAAAAATATCCTAGCACCCTTAAAGCACCCTCACAAAAGAAAGCAGTGTTGGAAGTGATTGAATAAATAATTCTTATGAGTCATTGCGAGCAGAAACCATATTTGGTCTTTGGCAAAGGAGAGCCTATTGTTCTGTTATATGGATTAATGGGCTCTACGCGAAACTTTCAATACCTAATTGATTTCTTGCAGAAAGACTATCAGGTTATTGTGCCAATTTTCCCATTTTATACATCAGGGATTAGTGTCAGCATCCATACACTCACCGATTTTGTCCATACTGTGATTGCCGAACTGGGTCTTTCAAAAGTACATCTGGTTGGTAATTCTATGGGTGGGCATATTGCATTGCTTTATACACTCAGCCATCCGGAACTGGTTGCATCTCTGGTACTCAGTGGCAGTTCTGGCCTATATGAAAACAGTATTGGTGATACGTTTCCAAGAAGAAAGGATTATGCCTATATCCGTGAGAAAACGGCTGCCACATTTTATGATCCTGCTGTTGCCGATAAAGAATTGGTGGATGAAATTTATGCACTGGTGAATAGCCGGAAAGTATTGCAGATTCTGGCCTTAGCTAAATCAACAATCCGTAATAACCTGCAACATGAGCTAAGCCGGATACAAGTGCCTGTATGTTTAATCTGGGGAAAACAAGATCTGGTAACCCCGCCGCAAGTAGCAGAACAATTTCTCTCCGGCCTCCCAAATGCAGCGTTGCATTGGATTGATCAATGCGGACACGTACCTATGCTGGAGCGGCCTGATATCTTTAATGAAATACTGGGCAGATTCTTACAAGAACGCGCAATACATAATCTTGAACCAAAGCAGCAAAGATTTTTAGCGAATCTATAAATGCAAGTGGCAAAAATGTATTGTGCGTATAGCCGAGATTGGTCGGTGTAATGTAAACGATAAAATAAGGACACATATGAATCGTGATTCTACAATCGACAATCGACAATTGACAACTGACAATAACCAATACCTACTTCATTCCTGCTAAGTCCATGACAATCGCAAATTCTTCAGCTGTAACTGGTTGTACGGATAAACGTCCAAGTCTCACCAACGCCATATTTTGTAAACGCTTATCTGCCTTAATCGTAGCAAGAGACACTGGTTGCTTCAAAGTCTTGTGTGGTGCAAAGTCAACAGCACTCCATGTTGGGTCATCAATAGTAGGATCGGGATAGGCTTCTTTCACCACTTTGGCAATACCCACAATTTCCAAACCTTCATTGCTGTGGTACCACAAAGCCAGATCACCTTTTTTCATCGCGCGAAGATTGTTGCGCGCCGCATAATTGCGTACGCCATCCCAGAAAGTTTGTTTGTCTTTCAAGAATTGTTCCCAACTGTATTTAAAAGGTTCTGATTTGATGAGCCAATAATTCATTTGGTGTAATTAATAATGAATAATTAAAAATTAAGAATTAGACCGAGTATTAGTTAAAACAGGTAGCAGATTAATTTGTTGCGTCAGCAGTTTTCACGGGCTAATGAAATTATTAATTATCAATTTTTAATTCTTAATTAATTCCACCTGCTAGAACATCTGCCAAATGCAATACTTTCAAAGCCTTACCTTCTTTGTTGATATAGCCTTCTAAATGCATCAGACAACTCATGTCTGTACTAACCAAGTATTCCGCTTCGGTAGCCAATGCATTGGTGACTTTCTGATCGGCCATCGCAATGCTGATGGGTTCAAATTTTACAGCAAAGCTTCCGCCGAAACCACAGCAGGTTTCTACATCATTCATTTCAACCAATTCTAATCCCTTCACATGACTTAGTAATACGCGTGGCTCTTTCTTTATACCGCATTCGCGCAGGGCAGCGCAGCTATCATGATAAGTAACTTTTGCATCCAAGCTGGCACCGAGATCGGTTACTTTCAATATGTTCACTAAGAAGTCAGACAACTCATAAATGCGTTTGCCCAGTTGTTCAGCAGTCTTATGGTGAATAGAAGATTCATCGAATAATTTTCCATAGTAGTTGCGTACAAAGCCTGCACAACTAGCACTGGGTGCTACCACATAATCTTCTCCACGGAAATCATTGATGAATTTGCTGCACACATCCTTGGCTTCCCCACGAAAGCCTGCATTAAATGCCGGCTGGCCACAACAGGTCTGATTGGTATTGTAGTTTACTTTACAGCCAGCTTTCTCCAACACTTTCACCATATTGAAGCCTACATTAGGGTAGAGCTGATCAATGAAACAGGGAATGAACAACTGTACTTGCATGTGCTAAAGGTAGTGGCTTATTTGATGAGTTTTCTATTCAGCGCAATCATCTTCAATGCTGTAATGGCAGCTTCTTCACCCTTGTGACCATGCTTGCCGCCGATGCGCTCAATTGCTTGTTCTTCTGTGTTCACCGTGAGTACGCCAAAGATGACTGGACATTCTAGGCTTAGGTTTAAATGCGTTACTCCATCAGTGACTGACCGACATACATAATCAAAGTGTGGCGTATCGCCTTGAATAACCGTACCAAAAACAATATACGCATCTGGCATTCGCTTACTGTGTGTGTAATGCTGCTTTACAGCAAAAGCAATTTCTACTGCACCTGGAACAGTGAGGGTAGTAGTATTTACACCAGCAGCTTTGAATATTTTCTTCGCACCTGCTTCTAACTTCTTTACAATATGGCTGTTCCATTCTGTTACAACCAGAACAACAAAGGCATCCTTTGTTGCGGGGATGCCTTTGTGCAATTGTGTATTACCTCTTGTGGCCATTATTTTACACTGAATTCGTTTGGTTCAACACTCAGACGATAGATATACTTATCAATCTGAAAACCTTTATCTGTCTTAGGGAATTTATTCTTCAACTCTTTGTAGAGTTCCAAAGCTTCTTTGTTTTTACCCTGAGTCTCCAGTAACAGACCTGCACGGAACAGGTATTCTGCAGAGCTAGCATCATCTTCAGGGAAAGTAGCAGCAGCTTTCTTGTAAGCAGCAACAGCATCATCCTTTTTGTTCAGTTCGCTATACGCATCACCAAGGCGTGCATAAGCCAACAATTGAACAGGTTTAGAATCTGTGGAGAAATCCTTCAGGTATTTCACTGCGTTTTCGAACTCACCCAACTTCAGGTAAGATACACCTGCATAGTATTTAGCCAGGTTAGCAGTCTTGGTACCGTCAAAGTTTTTAATCACGTAGAGGAAACCCTTAGCAGTACCATCTCCGTCCAGTGCTTTGCGAGTAGAATCTTGTGCAAAGAATTGCTGTGCTTTGGCAATTGCTTCAGCAGCTTTGGTCTCTTTAGGCTTAACGATGTATTCGCCATAGGCAAACCAGCCACCGACTGCAATCACAATTACAGCAGCAGCTATCAAGATATTCTTTTGATTCTTTTTCCAAAAGCTCTGTGCGCTCAGCAGCGGGTCTTTGTCTACAACAGGAGCTGTGTGTTGATCACTCATGGTTCAGGTTTATAAAGTATTACTGTTTAATTAGTCAACGATAAATGGATAGTTCTGGTCGATATACACATCCTTCAGTACTTCACTGTCATCTGGCCAAGGACTTTCTTCTGCAAAGCGTACGCTTTCTTCCACAACGGCATTGATCTTGGCATCAATTGCATTCAGGTCAGCCTCTGTAGCGAAATTGTTTTCTAAAATCGTGTGGCGCACTTTGTTGATCGGATCCTGCTCTTTGTACTCTTCCACTTCTTCCTTGGTACGGTATTTCTGTGGATCAGAGATGGAGTGGCCTTTATAGCGATAGGTCTTGATCTCTAAGAGGGTAGGACCATCTCCTTCGCGTGCACGCTTCACCGCACGGGCAACACCTTCGTGTACTGCTTCGGGCGACATGCCGTCGATCTTGTCAGCAGGCATTTCGTAGGCATCAGCCAATTTATAAATATCAATCACATTGCTGGTACGTTCAATAGAAGTACCCATTGCATAGTTATTGTTCTCGCAAATGAAAATCACCGGTAGTTTCCACAACATCGCTAGGTTGAAAGTTTCATGCAGCATACCCTGACGTGCAGCACCATCGCCAAAGAAAGC
>DALYHN010000109.1:0-3119 GCA_031970875.1 Chitinophagaceae bacterium | reverse complement strand
CGGTAAGCGGTGATAAATGGATCATCTGCACCAGTAGCAGTCATACAGCCGGCAGCAATCGCTTCTTGACCCACATAAGCGTGGAAGAAGCCACGGATCTTACCAGCCATCTTATACATTTCTTCAGCCTTCAGTTCAAACTGGCGAATGAGCTGCATCAGCTCGTACCAGTAGAGGTAGGTTTCTTTGGTGAATTTAGTAGGCACTTGCGTTGATTTTTAATCGGTTGCCGGCGGAAAATCAAGCTTTCCGCGAGCGGGGCAAATATAGGGCATAGACTGCAAAGATGTATAGCCGGAATTCCACATTGCTGTGGCGATGTAATTTGCTGTAATACAAGATGTTAGCTTAGTGGATATCAAAGCTTTTTCAGTAAATCGGCCTTACTGATGAAACCAGTATGTCGCCATTGCTGTGCTTGTTTTTGGTAGAGGATCAAAGTAGGCAGTGCATCCACACCCAGTTCCTGCAGCAATTGCTGGTTGTCGTCTGCATTAATTCGAATGATTTGGAGATCAGCTGCACGCTCGGTTTTCAGTTCCTCCAGATAAGGTGCCATTTCCTTGCACGGACCACACCAATCTGCATAAAAATCAATCAAGACTTTTTTATCTGAGACCAATAATTGTTCATAAGCAACTTTGTTCATACTGCTTGTGCTAGCCACAGCATCCATGGTTTGTGGTAAACCTGCAGCACGCCATTTTACAATACCACCTTCCATATTATACACTTCGGTAAAGCCTGCACTACGCAGCTTGTCTGCTGCTGCAGCACTGCGCGCACCACTTAAACAATACACATAGACTGGCCTTGATTTCAAGTAACCAGATACCTGTTGCATGAAATCTTCACTGTACCAATCAATATTTCTTGCTTTAGGTAAATGACCCTTGGCATATTCCTCAGCCGTACGCACATCTAATACCAAGGCATCGGGTGTTTTCTCTAACCCAGCCTGAAATGCTTGGGGATTTAATTCAGTTTGAGCCTGTTGATTACTGCCAGCACAGGCTGCAAAAGAAAGCGTAATGATTCCAGCTACAATCAATCCTAACCATCTGCGCATAATCATTTTTTTGCAAAGATACCCGCAGTAGCCCAACTCAAATGAATTTATGCCAGTTTATCCAACTGATGACTTCAATGACAACCGTCAGAACCAATATGGCCTGTATGAATAATAGCATTTGCGTAACAAAGCCAAGTAGCCATGCTTTGGTTTTGGATAGATGCTGAAAGAATTGTGCGTATGTCCAGCAAGCAAAGAGTGTATTTGTCAAAAACTGCACATTGATGATTAACTGAAGTTGTTCTGTGCCTTGCTGCCAAAATAATAAAGGTAGAAAGCAAAACCCAACGACGATCTTCTGTGCTGTAATGAATGTATTCAAGATGACATGTTCAAAGAAATTATAACCTTGTTTACGGAAGAGTAAATAAGAGGCGATTGTTAGAAAGGGTAGTATCAATAGCTGGGTTGACGCATAATGGTGTGCCGACCATTCATTGAAACTATGTATCACTGTGCGTACTTCTTCAGATTCTTCTTTGATGGTAGATAAATCTAGATGTGTGCTAATGGCAATTACTCCATAAATACCTGCAAGAAATAGTACCAATCCAACAGGACTAAAGTGTTTAACTCGCTTACCTTCCAGAAACTCGCGTATACTATGTCCGGGTCTGCTAAAAAGTTGTTTGATCGAGTAGGTGATACCCGCATCCCAATGCAAGAAGCTATGCTTTAATTCATGCCAAACAAAGTGCTGGTTAATCTCATGTATATGCGCTGATTGGCCGCACTGATTACAGAAATTACCAATGAAATGGTTGCCGCAGTTTTTGCAGATATGATGAGGGTGTTTACTCATTACTGTAAACTACATGCTTGTGTTGATTTGACAAAGTTTCTATAATAAAAATTCCACTTATTTGAACTCGTTACAGTTGTTCAGCGAGCGTATAATTTATGTTTTTAGGCTACTTGCATTATACTTTACCCTTAAACATTGCTTATGTATTCATTCGTTCTTTTTGGCCCCGCATAAGCGGGATGTTCCACTTGCATCCAAAAAGAACCAAAAAGGTCAAGGCTGCAGAAAAATTTCGATACATCCTACGCCTCGCTACGGGCAGAAAGGAAACTCGTGCTTACGCACTCAAACAACCTTTCTGCATTTCCTTCACTCGGCTTGATGTGGTGCGAAATTTTTCTGAGGCCGATGAGTGTGCTAGTGGGCATAAAAAAATCCCGTTGCTGTAACGGGATTATATCGTTTGAAAACGAAACAAATATTCAATTTACAATTAACAATAGGCAATAGAATATTTTACGCTTCATTCAAGAATGGGTAACGATAGTTTGTTGGCGGATTGAATGTTTCCTTGATGGTTCTCGCACTCAACCAACGATAGAGGTTCAGCATAGAGCCTGCTTTGTCGTTGGTGCCGGATGCACGTGCACCACCAAATGGTTGCTGACCAACAACTGCGCCTGTTGGCTTATCGTTGATATAGAAATTACCGGCTGCATTGCGCAGTTTGTTCGTAGCCAGTTCCACAGCAGCTCTGTCTTGTGCAAGAATAGCACCGGTTAATGCATAAGGAGATGTGCTGTCAACCAGCTCTAGGGTTTGCTCAAACTTATCGGCATCGTATGTGTAGATGGTCAACACTGGGCCGAAGATTTCTTCGCACATAGTGGTGTACTTAGGATCCTTTGCTTCAATCACCGTAGGCTCAATGAAATAACCTTCTTTTTTGCTGTAATTACCGCCTACTAAAATGCTCGCTTTCTTATCCTTCTTCGCATTATCAATATAGCGAGCAATGCTATTGAAAGATTTCTCATCAATCACCGCGTTAACGAAATTGGAGAAGTCCTCTACAGTACCCATCTTCATGGTCTTGAGTTCTGCTACCAGCTTGGTTTTGATGGCATCAGCCAAATTGCTTGGTAAGTAAGCACGTGAGGCAGCAGAACATTTCTGTCCCTGGAATTCAAAAGCACCACGAGCCAACGTAGCAACAGCTGTGTCCACATCAGCACTCTTATGAATCACCACGAAATCCTTACCACCTGTTTCACCTACAATACGTGGGTATGATTTGTACTT
>DALYHN010000108.1:0-7821 GCA_031970875.1 Chitinophagaceae bacterium | reverse complement strand
CATCTGCCCACTCATCCCAAATACTCACACCATTCTCTTTCAGGTATTGAATATTGGTAGCTCCTTGTAAAAACCACAATAGTTCATGGACGATACTTTTGAGGTGCACTTTTTTAGTAGTGACTAAAGGAAAACCCTTTTGCAAATCAAAACGCATTTGATAGCCAAAGCAACTGATGGTACCTGTACCGGTTCGATCACTTTTATAGACACCTGTATCCAATATATGCTGAAGTAACTGATGATATTGTTGCATGCTGCAAAGTAACCAAGCCCTTGCATATAAAAATGAAAACAAAATCGGCGGGGGATTCTCTGTGAATTAGCTGGAAAATAGGTGGAATATTTAAGAAAAAGATGATACCTTCATCCCGCCCTGAGGCATGTACTATGCCTTAAATAACAACGGTTATGAAAATTTTGATTGCCGACGACCACACTATGGTGAGGGAGGGATTAAAGAAAATCCTCCTGGAAGCTTTCCCTTTTGCTGAAGTACACGATGCATCTGATGGTGCAGACCTCTTAAAAAAAGCCATCAAAGGCGAATGGGAGATCATCATTAGCGATGTGACCATGCCCGGCATGACTGGTATTGATGTACTCAAACAACTGCGCTCTCAAGGGATTGAAACCCCTATGTTGATGCTGAGCATGCATGCGCCAGAGCAATATGCAGTAAGATCTATTAAGGCAGGTGCTTCCGGCTACCTTACGAAAGACAATGCCCCATATGAACTGGTAACAGCTGTGCAGCAGGTATTGAACGGTCGCAGGTATATCACACCTCAAGTTGCAGATGTACTGGCAGATTCTATTGAGACAGACAAGGATAAAATGCCCCATGAATTGCTTTCAGACCGTGAGTTTGAGGTAATGAAGCTGATTGTAGAGGGTAAGACCGTCAGTGAAATTGCCGAATCTCTTTCACTCAGTGTCAACACCATCAGTACATATCGCTCCAGAATTTTAGAGAAAATGCACCTTCATTCCAATTCAGACTTGGTAAAGTATGCCATAGAGCATAAGCTAGAACTCTGATTTTAAACACTTTATATAAGGGGCTGTAGTAAATCCACTACAGCCCCTTCTTTTTTTCCCACAACTAGATACTAAAACTTAGATCACAAACAGGCTCCTATCACTACAAGCCGGGGTAAGGCATTGTCCAATCTTTGTGTTGTAAAACAAAGGTTATGAAAAACAATATGCTTGATATTCTGCTGGTGGATGAATCCAGCTATATCGTATTCCAAGTAAAGAACGCTTTAGCCAATCAAGGTATTAAAGCCAATATTGATACTGTAGAAACTGTAGAAGATGCTACTACTTATTTCAGGTCTAAGCACCCAGATTTTGTGATTACTGATTTGAACCTGCCTGATCAAAGTGGTATTGAACTGATGAAAGCCATCAGAAAAGAAAAAGGCAGCAGCAAGCTGTATGTACTTACCCATTTTACTATTGACGCTTTTCGCGATATGGCCATCCTGCATGGCGCTGACAGCTTCTTAGACAAAGCCAATGATATCGACGAAAAACTTCCAGAAATGATTAAATCCTTTGCCGCATAAGCAGTACAGCGGATTGACCTAATTGATTATCCCCAAACTTTTCGATATCCCGTTTTAAAAATCCATCTTATGTAAACCTAATTTCCTTTATCCCTTTGTTTTAACCCAGAAAGGATGTAGTAACGACACTACATCCTTCCTTGTTTTTACCATACGCGTATCACAAAATCATGATTGAATAATCATCATCGACACTACAAAATCAGCTCTCCCAATATTGTCTCTTTGTACTGTAAAACGAAGGTTATGAAAAACAAGATGCTTGATGTGCTGCTAGTAGATGAATCTAGTTTTATTGTGTACCAAGTGAAACATGCGCTCGCCAGCAAAGGAATTAAAGCCCATATAGATACTGTGGAGACTGGTGCTGACGCCACTAATTATTTTAGAGACAAACATCCAGACCTGGTGATTACTGATTTGAACTTACCGGATATGAGCGGACTGGATTTGATTAAAGCGATTCAAAAAGAAAAAGGAGATTCTAAACTATATGTACTTACCCATTTTACTATTGATGCATTCCGTGAAATGGCTTTACGAAATGGTGCAGATAGTTTCTTGGATAAAGCAAATGATATTGATAAAAAACTACCCGACATGATACAATCCTATGCTGCGTAGTAGTATCACTACAAAATTGACACTATGGAATAAACAACCTATTTACATACACTCATTTAAAAAAATCCATCTTATGTAATGAAGATTGAGTAGTCATTCCTTTGCTTTTACAACGAGAAGGATGTAGTAACGACACTACATCCTTCTCGTTTTTTTACCATACACACATCATAGAATCCTGATGCAATAACCACGTCTAGCACTACAGCCGTCGGGGCTGCGAATTCGTCCCTTTGAATTGTAAAACAAAGGAATATGAAACGCAATCTCAACAACGGAAACAGAAGCTGGATAAGGGTTTCAGCACTTGCGCTCCTCTTCGCTTTTAGCAGCATCGTTGCTTTTGCTTTTGACAATCCAATGGTTGGTGCATCACGTTTCGGTGTTACTCTTTCTGGTCCAGAATTCGGTCAGAAACAAATGCCTGGTGTTTACGGTAAAGATTATATCTATCCTGGTGAAAAAGAAGTTGCTTACTACGCTTCTAAGAATATCAACAAATTTCACCTCCCTGTAAGATGGGAAAGAATCCAAAGAAAATTAGGTGGTGCTTTAGATGCAGTTGAAGTTAAGCGCATCAAAGACTTCCTGAATGTTTGTGACAAGTATGATGCTTCAGTAATTATCAATATTCAGAATTATGGTCGCTACACTTTAAACGGTGTTGAAGTTAGACTGGGTTCTGATACTGTTAGTAACGCAAACTTCCGTGACCTGTGGAAGAAAATGGCTGCCGCTTTTAATAGCCATCCTGCAGTGATTGGTTTTAACCTGATGGCTGAACCACACGATCTCGGTAGCGGCAAATGGTTCGCAGCTGCTCAAGAAGCGATCAATGGCATTAGAGAGATCAGCAGCAAGCAACTGATTCTGGTAGATGGTGACAGCTGGGCTAACGCAGCTAATTGGGAAAAACACAGCGATATCCTGAAAAACCTGGTTGACCCTGCTAACAAAATCGTCTACAACGCACACATCTATTTCGATGCTGACCATTCTGGTTCTTATGCCAACAGCAACGACCCTAACAAAAAAGACAAAAACATCGGTGTTAAAAAAGCGATGCAGTTCGTAGAGTGGCTGAAGAAGAATAACAAAATTGGCTATTTCGGTGAGTTCGGTATTCCTTCTAACGATGCCGATTGGTTCCCAGTTCTGAACAATTTCCTCGAGTATATCAACAGAAACAATATCAGTGCTTCTAGCTGGGGTGCTGGTCCATGGTGGGGTAACTACCCACTCTCTATTGAGCCTGTCAACAATCAAGATAAGCCTCAACTGGTAGCCATTCTGAAATATGCCAACAACAATAACGCAATCGTAGCCAAAAACTAATACATCCACCTCAAACCAATAATCATGACAAACGCAATGACTGAAATGACCAAGACCATGAACCCAATGGTACTTCCTAGCCTGAAAGAAGAGCTGGCAGAAGAAGTTGTTTTTCTTGACGACAACATGATGATCAACCAGATCAATATGCTAAGCGTGAAGAAGATCGACCCTTCCATCAAAGTACATGTGTTCACTAATGTGCCTCAGGCATTGGATCATATTCGCAAAAATCCGGATACACCCAGAATCATCTTTACAGATTTGGATATGGGCGTTCATTCCGGTTGGGATTTTATTGCAGCATATGATTCCATGCACCTGCCCTGGCCAGTGAATATCATGACTGCTTCTATCGCGCAGGAAGACATGGGTAAGTCTAACAACTTTAGCTGTGTGCGTGACTACATCAGCAAACCTGCCAGAATTCAACAGCTGCAGATATTGCTGAAACAGCCACTGCTCGCTGCCTAAGTGCCAAACTGATTAATGGTTGCTCTCTTCTATACAAGGGAGTGGCCATGTATTGCTATTGGTATAGCTCTTCAATCTTGTAGTAATCGACCTACAAAAAACAGAACATATTTGACAAGCCACTCATGGTTCTTGTGAGGAATGAATCTGCCGAATCTGTTGAAATTGCGTGAACAGCTCAAAAGAATCCTATGAAAATCTCTTTAAAAAATAGCATTGCGCATCTTTACAATAGTAGCAGCTTATATGCTTTATCAACAGATTTCCAGGGCAATATTCTCTATTACAACCATTTATTCAGAGAACAATTTGAACAGGAAAATATCTTATTAGATGGCTATCCGTTTAATAATCTTTTTACAGCCGAAGCCAATAATCAGTTTCAAAAAGCTTTGCGTAAATGCATGACTGATGTTTCTCAGAACGTTCGTTTACAACTGACCAATAGAGAAGACAACACAAAAAAATATGCTTTCGATTATTCGATACTACGTGATGAGGATGCTATTCCACAAGGCATTGTGCTCATTGGTTACCTAGTAAAGGAAAATAATGATCAGCTTACAGATGATGGTAATTATACCTCTAAACGTTTGAAAGAAGCCACGTATGAAGCGCCAGCAATGATTTGGATGTGCGACCAGCACAATCAGCTTTGCTTTGCCAATGCCTCTTACCTATCTTTTAAAGGCACAACACTCAATGAAGAAAAAGAGTCTGGCAGAATGCAGCACGTGTGGGGCGATGATTTGGAACAAACCAAGAAGAACCTAGAATCCTTGATGGCACAGCGTAAGCCATTTGAAATTCGTTATAGGATTATTCGCAAAAATGGGAAAACGGCTTGGGTAACAGACCGTGCCAAACCATTCTATGATGCAGCTGGCAATTATCTCGGTTTTATCGGTGTATGCAATGATGTAACCGACAAGATTGAAACACATCTTGAACTGGGTAAACAGATGGCTGAATTAGAGAAGATTAAAACCGATCAAGAACAACTCAATACCATAGTTACCAAAATCAGTAGTGGCATCATTATCACTGATACCCATATGCAGATCAGTTGGTGCAACCCAGGCTTTAGTAATTTAAGTGGTTATGGATTGAAAGAAGTGGTTGGCAGAAATTTCCATCAACTGATGGAAAGTCATTTAACTGAAGCTGCAACAATTGAAAAAATAGAAACCCATTTACAGAAAGGCATCAATATCAGAACTGAAATCGCTTATCAAACCAGAAGAGGAATTGATATCTGGACAGATGCCGCTTTTGAGCCTATTTATGATGAACAATCCGTTTTGAAAGGATATTTTATCGTATTGAACGACATCACACAGATTAAGCGCTCAGAAAAAGAAGTAAAGAAGCAGATAGACCACCTGAAAAAGCTTTCTTTCATCAGTTCGCATGAATTACGCCATGAATTTGCCAAGATGTTGCAAATTTTATACACGGTTAAACTCAAGGAACCCAACATCTTCCACTATCAATCTGCCCTGCAAGACATAGAGAAAGCAGCGAATTTCATCAACAAGGTCATCTATACCATGAACGACGAGATCAATTTTGCTACAACCAGCAATATCTCGTTAAGCCATATCCTGAAAATTGAACTGGAAGAAGTGGTATTAATTGATGATGATCCTATGGTAAACCGATTGAATGAATTGGTACTGGAGTATGCCATGCCCGGCACCAGAATACAGAAGTTTTATGATACTGCTACGGCGATCAATTACCTGAAAGATCAGCCCAGCATCAAACGGACTATTTTCCTTGACCTAAACCTGGAAAAAGAGTCTGGCTGGGACTTTCTGGAAACCTATCAGGCTTTGAATCAACCTTGGACTGTCATGATCCTTACATCTTCTGTTGATCAGGATGATATAGCCAAAGCAAAACAATACAGATGCGTTGGCCAATACCTTACCAAACCGTTGACAGTAGCACAAATTGAGCAACTTCAGCAACTAAGAGTCGATAAAGTAGCATAATCGTATGAACTAGGAAAACATTAACAGCCCGAACATGTACATTTATACAAGCATAGCGCAATCAGAAAATCCAATGGACCAAAATCCAACATATCAGGAAACAAACAAGTATCAGCAAGTCATTTTGATTGATGATGACCGTATCACCAATATCCTCAGTACGCGTATGCTCAGTAAATACGCACCTGATTTATCTATTGAAGTATTTGATGATATTGATGCTGCTATTGCCCATGTTAGTAAATTAACCAACCCCGAAAACTACTTGATTTTACTAGACCTGAATTTTCCAATAAAAAGTGGTTGGGATTTTCTGGAAGCCTACCAGCATATGACGCAAAAATCCAACGTAGTAGTACTCACTTCCTCTATTGATGAGTCTGACAAACAGCGGGCATTGAGTTATGTTACGGTAAGGAAGTTCATGTCGAAGCCGCTCAATGCCATGCTCATTGAACAACTGAAACAATTACAAAAGGATTAATTCGCCTGCTTTCTTCTCGCGCGCTCTTTTTCAATCAGCATCAACTCGCGACCAGTTTGTCCGGCCACACTGCTATTCTCCTGTGCACGACGCATCAGGTAAGGAATCACATCCCCGATAGGGCCAAATGGCAGGTACTTACTTACGTTATACCCTTCTTTTGCCAAGTTGAAAGTAATATTATCGCTCATGCCAAATAGCTGAGAGAAATGCACATGGTGATGGTTATGCGGAATACCTTTTGCGTGCATGAGTTCTGCTGCTAACAGGTTACTCTTCTCATTATGCGATGCCACAATCACTGAGATGGTTTCAATGTTATCGATACAGTAAGTAACCGCTGCATCAAAGTCTCTATCGGTTGCTTCTTTATCAGGCTGAATAGGCGAAGGATAACCATGCTTGGCTGCACGCTCTCTTTCTTTCTCCATATACGCTCCGCGCACCAATTTAATACCAAGCACAAGATTCTTCTCGCGAGCAATCTGGTGAGACAAATGGAGGAATCGAAGTCTATCGTGACGATACAATTGCAGGGTATTATACACTACTGCTTTCTCTGTATTAAACTCTTCCATCAATTCCATGGTGAGCCTGTCCACAGGGTCTTGCAACCAGCTTTCTTCTGCATCTACAAGTACCCCAATACCCTTCTCTGCTGCTTCAGCACAAATACGGTACATACGCTCACGCACACGATCCCATTCTGCAATCTCTTCTTCATGATCATGGATACCGCTTCTTAATCTAGGGGCATCATTCAATTTCTGCAATAATGCAGAACGAGAAATGCCTGTCACTTTTACACTGATGAATGGAATATTGGGTTGTGTGGCTGCATAATCAATCACTTTCATGAATTGATCCATGGCATAATCAAAACCCGCTTCAGATTCTTTTCCTTCTACTCCATAATCCAGAATCACCTGAACGCCATATTTGCCTAATACTGCTCCGGCAGTAGCTGTTTCTTCGAGTGTTTCTCCACCTACAAACTGACTGAAAATAGTGTTACGTACGATCTTATTGATAAAAGGCATTTTACCTTTAATCAATACGGGTGTTAATATAGTTCCCAGCTTTACGAACCAGGAATACTGCATGGTAGAAAACAAGAATTTTGCTTTTCTCAACGCCTTGTCAGACTTATAAGCAAAGGCATTTTCCGTATTATCGAAGGAGATATTCATGGCCCGTTAGATATAAATTCTATGCGAATATCGGCACAGATACATGAAGTAAAAAATGCGTTTTATCAGTTAGCTTGTACCTATATCGCTTGGTGGTTAAAGGGCTGTAAGACCATTTCACTCACCACCCCACTTGCTGGCTG
>DALYHN010000107.1:0-7848 GCA_031970875.1 Chitinophagaceae bacterium | reverse complement strand
AAGCTGATTGATGCGTTCACCTAACAATTCGTCTACTACACGACTTTGTTCTCTAGCAGTCAATACTTGTTGTGCTTCTGCAGTGACTGTGGCCAGCAGCACCAGCACGATCAATAATTTTCTCATGGAATAAGATTGTCTTTAAAGATAGGGTGAAATAAAAAATGTGCCGGAATCTTTCCGGCACATCTCACACTGTCCTAAACAACCTGTCAGTTATGAAAGCATGTTAACAGGTACAGCTGTACGCTGTGAACACAAATGTCGATAGCTGAAATAAGGTAGAGAATGATGTTTGTCATTGTTGCTGCCACTGGAGAGTGATATATTCCTGATGCGGAATCATAAAAGCGATCAGTGCATCTAGTTCAATACCCACTCTGTTACAGGCATCAGCCACGTCTTCGCGGGAGACACCTGCAGCAAATGTTTTGTCCTTCAGTCTTTTCTTTACCCCTTTTACATCCATACCTGCATATCCACCTGGACGCATGAGCGAATAAGCATGTAAAAAGCCAGATAATTCATCGAAGGCATAGAGCATTTTGTCTAAATCTGTAACTGGCTCAACACCAAAATGGGCTGGGCCATGACTGGCAATCGCATGTATCACTTCAGGATCTATCTGACGGTTTTCCAGTTCTTCGATGATTTTGCTGCAGTGGAGATCGGGCCACTGATCCCAATCGGCATCATGTAGCAAACCTGCCATTTCCCATTTCCACTGAAGGGTTTCATCTGCATTCAACTTTTCCTTTGCCCATGCACGTAGTAAATAACCTACCTGACGCATGTGCAATTGCAATCTCTGGTTAGGCACCCAACTAATCAATAATGTTTCAGCCTCTTCACGAGAAAGCAGCTTACCATTGTTTATTGGATTACCAAAGGTTTGCCTTTTCAATAGCATGGACATAAAGCATTGGTTATGTTATAGATGTGTATTGTTCGAGCAATATCCCTCTTTTCCCTAAAAAATCAGCAGGATATTCGCAACCTAACACTTGTTAGCTTATTTTTGCGCACTGAAAATAAAGCATATGCATTTCCAATTGACTGAAGAACAACTGATGATCCAAAAAGCTGCGCGTGATTTTGCACAGCAAGAATGTTTGCCTGGCGTTATTGAGCGCGATGAGAAACAAATCTTCCCAAAAGAACAGGTAATGAAACTGGCTGACTTGGGTTTTATGGGTATGATGGTGGATCCCAAATATGGTGGTAGCGGTTTGGATACCATGAGTTATGTGCTGGCCATGGAAGAAATCTCTAAAGTAGATGCTAGTACTAGCGTTTGTATGAGTGTTAACAACAGCCTTGTAAGCTGGGGTCTGGAAGCATATGGTTCTGAAGAACAAAAACAACAATATTTAACGCCGATTGCGCAGGGCAAGAAAGATGGCGAATTGTATATCGGGGCTTTTTTATTAAGCGAACCAGAAGCGGGTAGCGATGCTACTTCTCAACGCACGACTGCCGAAGACAAGGGTGATTATTATTTATTGAATGGTACCAAGAACTGGATTACCAATGGTTCCTCCGCTTCTGTGTATTTAGTGATGGCGCAGACTGATCCTGCAAAGGGTAGTAAAGGTATCAACTGTTTGATTGTGGAGAAGAACTGGCCTGGCGTTACCGTTGCGGCCAAAGAAAATAAAATGGGTATCCGAGGTAGCGATACACATACCATCATGTTTACAGATGTGAAAGTGCCCAAAGCAAACCGTATTGGTGAAGATGGTTTTGGTTTCAAGTTTGCGATGAAGACACTAGCAGGTGGCCGTATTGGTATTGCTGCACAGGCATTAGGTATCGCGAGTGGTGCTTATGAACTGGCATTGGCTTACAGCAAGCAGCGTAAGGCTTTTGGTAAAGAAATCATGCATCACCAAGCGATTGCTTTTAAACTGGCAGATATGGCTACACGCATTGAATGTGCACGTCTGCTTTGCCTGAAAGCTGCATGGGAAAAGGACAATGGTATCGATTATACTTTAAGCTCTTCTATGGCCAAAGTATTTGCTTCAGAAACAGCGATGTGGGTTGCTACGGAAGCCGTACAGATTCACGGTGGCTATGGCTTTGTGAAGGAGTACCATGTTGAGCGCCTGATGCGTGATGCCAAGATTACCCAGATTTACGAGGGTACTTCTGAAGTGCAGCGTATCGTTATTTCAAGAAGTATTTTACAATAAGTTTATCAATAACTGCAAATGAGCCTGATGCCCCTGTAGAGGGGCATTTTGGTTTTCTGTAACTCTATCCGACATTTGCACAACATATAGTAAGCATGGCAGCAGATATAGTAGCATATCAATCGATTCAAGCATATACAACAGCGAATAATGTTTTATTGGTAGCGGTGAGTAAAACCAAGCCCAATAGCGATATTGAAGCATTGTACGCAGCAGGGCATCGAGATTTTGGGGAGAATTACGTGCAGGAGCTTGTAGATAAGCAGGCCAGCTTACCTGAAGATATTCGCTGGCATTTCATTGGGCACTTACAAAGCAATAAAGTCAAATACATCGCAGCATTTGTTCACCTGATACATGGTATTGATAGTCTCAAGTTGTTGCAGGAGGTAAATAAACAGGCGATTAAAGCCAATCGGGTGATTGATTGTTTGCTACAAATGCATATCGCTCAAGAAGAAACCAAATTTGGTTTGGATGAAGGAGAACTCAACAGCATTTTAGATCAGTTACATGCATTTCCACATGTGCGTGTTCGCGGTCTAATGGGGATGGCATCATTCACTGAAAATCAAGAACAGGTAAAAATGGAGTTTGCACAGTTGAAACATTATTTCGATAGTGCAAAAGCTAAATTGGCATCACCTGAGTTTGATACTTTGAGTATGGGTATGAGTGGCGATTACCAGTTAGCAATAGAACAGGGTAGTACCCTTGTACGTATTGGCAGTCTTTTATTTGGTGCGCGACAGTATCAATAGACTTTTGCTTGTTCTGCTAACAGAAATCCTTGTTTCCTTACCTGATCTTTTACCGCTCTATCCCATAAGAGCGGATTGGTATGGTTGAAGTGAATGAAACATACTTTTGAAGCTATCGCCGCAGGTATCATCTGCATCGTTTCTGTGACAAATGGATGCGGCACTTCTCGAATATTCCGATAAGCGAGTTCGTCTGCTGAATAAAATGTTGCATCAAGAAAAGATAGATCATGCTGTTTGACTAAATCCTGTATAGGTTTGGTCATCTTATCCCATTTATCTGTGTCAGGAATAAATAGGTAGCGCTTGTCTTTGTTGATGATAGAGAAGCCGGCTGTTTCAGAAAACTCATCTCTGTGCGGTACTGTCATTGCTCGAAACTGCCATTGATCAGATAACTTAATCAGCTGATTCGTATCCATGGATACCAGTGTAATATTATTCAACTGCACCAATTGCGACCAAGGCCCATTGTTCTCCAGAAATTTTGCCATTTTGGGTAGTACATACACTTCTACGCCTTTTGAACTCAACGCTTCTCTGCCTAATTGCATGAGTCCGGTATAATGCCCCATGTGCGCATGGGTGAGTAAAATACCCTTGGGCAGAAAAGGGTATTTACCTTTCGTTTGTTCCTGAAATAAATGTAACTGTGCTTTGATATCTGGTGTTGCTTCAACCAGCCACCATTGCTTTTCGATTGGATCTACAATAGCTAAAGACACTACAAAGCGCTGTTGCGTAGTTTGCTTCCATGCTGCGGTACAGCAAGTTCTATTACAGCCAATATGTGGATAGCCGCCATCTTGCGCCGTGCCTAATACCATGATAAAAGGGCTTTCTTGTGCAAACAATTTTTCTTGCACAAAAAGCGTACAACACAAGATCAGTAAGCGGATACAAAAATCCCGCTCCAAAGAGCGGGATAAACCTTGTTTATTTCTTTTTTGCATAATCAAATACCAATTGGCAAAATGCTTTTACACCAACATCCAGCATACTATCATCAATATAGAAATCTGGAGTATGGTGTGGTGCTGCTTTCTTCTCATCTACACCCTTAGGCATACCACCTAAGAAGAAAAAGATAGAAGGCACTTTTGCCGCAAAGAAGGAGAAATCTTCTGCGCCAGTTGTCCACTCTGTTTCAAATACATGTCCTTTACCTGCAGCTGCTTCCAAAGACGGAATCATTCTGCTCATCAATTGAGGATCATTAAATGTGACCAGTGTCTTGGTATCAATACTTACTTCAGCACTAGCACCGGAAGCTTCTGCGATCTTGGTAGCCACTTGACGAATTTTTTCATGTACATCTTTCTGCATGGCATTGTCTAGTGTACGAATGGTGCCTGCCATCGTCAATTCTTCGGGAATGATGTTTTCACGAATACCGCTGTTGATGCGACCAACAGAAATTACCACAGGTGCTTTAGTCAGATTACTCATACGGCTGACAATTGTTTGCAAGCCTTCAATGATTTGTGCACTTACAACAATTGGATCAATACCACCCCAAGGTTGAGAGCCATGTGTTTGCTTACCCTTTACTTTAATTTGAAACCAATCGCTGCTGGCCATAGTGGCACCGGGCTTGTATTTGATTTTACCAATTTCAGTTTGTGCATTGATGTGCAGACCAAACATGGCTTCCACTTTAGGATTGTCTAGTACACCTTCTTTAATCATCAATGGCGCGCCGCCTTCTTCGCCGGCAGGAGGGCCTTCTTCAGCTGGTTGAAATACAAAAACAACCGTGCCAGGCAAATCTTTCTGCATTTTACTCAATACTTCAGCAGTACCCAGCAAAATTGATACGTGAGAATCATGCCCGCAAGCATGCATTACGCCTGTTTTTTGTCCGTTAAACTCAGTAACTACTTTAGACGCGAAGGGAATATTTACGCGCTCAGTTACTGGCAGTGCATCAATATCTGCACGCAAAGCCACAACAGGCCCCGGCTTGCCGCCTTTCAAAACACCTACCACACCTGTTTTAGCCACGCCTGCTTTTACTTCAATGTTGCCAAAGCTGCGCAGTTTGTCAGCAATAAACTGACCTGTCTTTACTTCTCTGTTAGATAACTCAGGGTTTTCATGAATATACCTGCGCCATTCTACTACACGCGGTGTTACTGATTTAACCAGTGTTTCATAATTAGCGGGCATTTGCGCTTGTGCTGCTGCACTTACGCAAAGACTAGCTGCAATTGCCATCCATTTTCTCATGTGTATCGGTTTTGTTGGGTTTATTGCTTAATAAAAGTATAGGCATCATATTCTACAAAGTCATTTGCACGAATATCAACACTCATGACTTTCTGTTCTTTAATCAAAAACTTGATTGTGAAAATACCATATTCAATATTGTTATAGCGCAAGAGCCATTCATCTTTATCCAGATAATCCAATGTCGCAGTTAAATCAGGATGTGTTTTAAAGCGAATGAATAGTTGATTGTTCTGTTTGCTGATATCAATCTGTCCATACAACTCATGTTGGTAAGTACCAGTATATGCTTCCAAAGGCAGGGCGGGAGTGCCCTTTCCTAATCTGGCTTTCCAACCATTGATTTCATTGACCTGATCGGCCATTGCACGATTAAAGCCAGCAAGTTGTTGCAGACTTCTATTCACATAGGGTACACCTAAATAAGCATCTAATATTTGATAGCGCAAGAGTTCAAAAAAATTCTGATTGTCGTTATTCGTTAAGATGGCAATGCCCAATTTTTCTTCCGGAACAAAGCAAACATTACTTACCATCCCTGCAGCTCCACCTGTATGCCAGAAGATTTGACGTCCATTATAGTCAGCCACATTCAAACCCAAACCATACCCACGGAAATGCATTGGAAATACAGAAGATTTCCTACTGGATGTGATAATACCTACATCTCTTGTTTTTTGAATACTGGCCCAAGGCAGGATTCTTTTACCATTGATACGACCGCTATCCAATTGTACCTGTAACCATTTAGCTAGATCGCTGACAGAACTAACGATACTGGCTGCTGGGCCTAGATTGTCCCAACGATCATAAGGAACTGGTTGTAATGTATTGGTGAATGAAGTGGTATATGGTGTGGCGATATTTTTTTGTCTTTGCTCAATGCGATTCGAACTGATAAATGTATTGGTCATACCGGCTGGCATTGTAATACTGTCACGCACAAAATCAAACCATGATTGGCCAGTCACTGATTGCACCACAGAGCCTGCGGTGAGATAACAACTATTACAATATCCATAATCCTGCCTGAACACTTGTGATGGTTTGAGATAGCGCATGCGTTGCATGATTTCTCCGCTACTCAGATTGGTATTCCAGAAAGTAAAATCACCTTGAAATGTTTTGGTGCCAATTCTGTGTAGCAACATATCGCGAATACTCACCAGCTTGGTGGCTGTTGCATCATACAATTGATAATCGGGAAAATATTTTGTGATAGGATCGTTGAGTGATAAACGTTTAAGGGTTTCCAGATGCGCCAATGCAGTACCTGTGAATAGTTTACTATTGCTGGCAATAAAGAACAAGGTTTGTGGATCAACCGCATCTTGCTTAGTGATGTCCTTCACACCATAGCCCTTCAACACAACAGTCTTTCCATCTTTTACAATTACAATGGCTAAGCCGGGTACCTGCCAGTCGGACAAACCCTTTTGAATGTACTTATCCAAGCTGTCTTTGATGAAGGTAGGTTGTGCCATCGTTAGATGGCTAATTAGTAGTGATAGTGCTACAATAATGTGACGCATAGCAAAAATTGAATGCTCAATTTAACTATTTCACGAGGGATAAAAAAGAAAGGGATACAGAACTGTACCCCTTAACTCCATCATATGGGTTAATTTCTTATCTGTATTCGCCAAATTCCTTGCGGAGTGTATCTGAAATCTCTCCAAGGGTGCAGAAATTTTCAACAGCTTCTATCACAACAGGCATCAGGTTAGTGCCGTCCTTAGCCGCTTTGCTGATGGCATCCAGACAGCTTTGCGCTTTTGACGCATCACGCTTGGCGCGCAGGGCTGCCAGCTTATCGGCTTGCACTTTGCGGATGCTGTCATCAATCTTGAGGAGAGGGGTGTCGTTATGTTCTTCAACCTGAAACTTATTAACGCCCACAATAACCTTTTCCTTATTCTCAATCTGTCTTTGATAGTCATAGGCACTTCTGGCTATTTCATCCTGTATAAAACCTTGCTCAATAGCTGTTACACTGCCGCCCATGGCATCAATCTTGGCAATCAATTCCCATGCTTTAGCTTCTACTTCGTCAGTCAGACTCTCTACAAAATAACTACCTGCCAAAGGATCTACTGTATCCACCACACCGCTTTCATAAGCAACGATTTGTTGTGTACGCAATGCAATGCGTGCCGCAGCTTCTGTAGGCAGACTCAAAGCTTCATCATAACCATTGGTATGCAGGCTTTGTGTACCACCTATAACAGCCGCCATGGTTTGAATGGTTACGCGAGCAATATTATTCAATGGCTGTTGCGCCGTTAGGGTAGAGCCACCTGTTTGGGTGTGGAAACGAAGCATCATAGCTTTGGGATCGGTAGCACCTAAGTCTTTCATCATCTTTGCCCACATTCTCCTGGCAGCGCGAAACTTGGCAACTTCTTCGAAGAAATTATTGTGTCCATTGAAGAAGAAGGAAAGACGTTTGCCAAACACATTGATGTCTAACCCTTTGTCTATGGCAGCTTGTACATAGGCTTTACCATTGCTGAGGGTGAAAGCAATCTCTTGAACAGCTGTACTACCTGCTTCGCGAATATGGTAGCCTGAGATGGAAATGGTGTTCCATTTGGGTAATTCCTTGCTGCACCATTCAAAAATATCTGTGATGATGCGCATAGATGGTTTAGGAGGATAGATAT
>DALYHN010000106.1:0-7903 GCA_031970875.1 Chitinophagaceae bacterium | reverse complement strand
CCTAATCCGTTGTTTTTGAAAATAAGTATTATTTTCTGAGACAATAGTGTAGCGGGATCGGGAGTTGAACCCGAGACCTTTGGGTTATGAATCCAACGCTCTAACCACCTGAGCTACCCCGCCATTTCCTTTCGGGCTGCAAATATAGGTGGCAAAGCCAAAAAACCGAAAACAAAGGCGATAATTCCCTATCCCCAAGCATAAATGTTATAATTTTCCCAAAGCAGGGGTATCCGAATAAGCTTTTTTCCGTTTTCGCATCCAATACCCAAATGCACCACATGAGAAAGCACCTAAACACTTTAGCCGCATTACTTACTTGCACTACGCTCATTACAGCTTGTAGCAAGCAGGATCAAGTTGTTACCGCTACGTCCTCAGGCACAACATCTGACCCACTAGCTGCCCTAGACCTGCCAACAACTACTTTTAATTATGCAAATATTGCGGTGCCTGCCTATTATTTAGGACCCGAAATCATTGCCCAACTGAATACGCCTAATAACAACCCTATTACAGATAATGGTGCCACTCTTGGCCGTGTGCTTTTCTATGATAAAACACTCTCAGCCAATAATACCATTTCCTGTGGCTCTTGCCATAAACCTGAATTGGGCTTTTCAGACACAGCTAAACTGAGTAAAGGATTTCAAGGCGGACTAACCGGCAGAAACTCCATGAGCATCATCAATGCCCGCTATTATGCCAATGGTCGCTTCTTCTGGGATGAAAGAGCCAGCACACTAGAAGTTCAAACCCTTCAACCCATTCAAGACCATACTGAAATGGGCTTGACACTCGATACTTTGGTAAATCGCTTGAGTAGAACTACCCATTATCCTGTGCTCTTTACCAATGCTTTTGGTAACAGCACCATTACACCCGATCGCGTATCTCGTGCATTATCACAGTTTGTTCGCTCCGTCGTTTCTTACCAATCTAAATATGATGTTGGCAGAGCAGCATTAGCACCCGGACAAAACCCCGCTGTTACACCTTTTGCCAACTTTACAGCACAAGAAAACCAAGGCAAACAAATATTCTTGGCTCCTGCTAGTTGTGGTGCTTGTCATGGCACAGAAACTTTTGTGGCACCAGGTTCAAGAAATAATGGACTGGATTTAATTACAACAGATAACGGTGTTGGTGCAGCATTAGGCATTGCCAACAGAAATGGCGAATTCAAAGCAACTACATTAAGAAACGTAGAGCTAACCGCACCTTACATGCATGATGGACGCTTTAAAACACTGGAAGAAGTGGTAGAGCATTATAGTAGCGGTGTAAAAAATCATCCTAATCTATCACCTCCACTACGCGCACCCAATGGTGCAGTTGTAAACAGAAATTTCTCTGTAGCCGAAAAAGCAGCATTGGTTGCTTTCATGAAAACATTAACGGATAGAACATTGGCCACAGAAGCCAAGTACAGTAATCCTTTCAGAAATAGATAACGGAATTAGTAACTGATTAATTTCTCCAGTCTGCCTGCCACTTTCTCAGCGGTGGGCAGCATTGCTTTTTCCAGTGCCATATTGATAGGAATGGCAGGCAGGTTTAAAGCACCCATCACTTCTACTTTTGCATCTAAGAAATGATAGCATTGATTGGTAATACGCAGCGATAGTGCTTCTGCGAATGAATTATTCTGTTGCTCCTCGCTTAACACCAATACTTTACCATGACGCTTCACTGCTTCAAATACAGTTTGTTCATCTAATGGGAAGAGTGTACGCAAGTCAATGACTTCAACGCGACCATTCAACTGCTCGGCAGCCTGCTTGGCCCAATACACACCCATGCCGTAAGTAATCACAGCAACAGATTCACCTTTACGCACTTTATCTGCATCTGCTGCATGCGCAACGGCTGCTTTCCCTAAAGGCAGTATATAATCTTTGGATGGCTCAACAGTTTTGGCATCATCTGTACCGGGCACTTTACTCCAATACAAACCCTTATGCTCCAACATCACCACAGGGTTTGGATCCATGAAAGCAGCTTTCATCAAACCCTTCATATCAGCCGCATTAGATGGATACACCACTTTAATACCCTTGATACTTAAGAGCGTACTTTCTACACTACCACTATGGTAAGGTCCACCACCACCATAAGCACCAACCGGTACGCGCAATACCATCTGCACAGGATACTTACCGTTAGAGAGGTAACAAGACTTAGATACTTCTGTTACCAACTGGTTCAAACCGGGATAGATATAATCACCAAACTGCACTTCCACAATCGGTTTCATACCAACAGCCGACAAACCAATGGTAGAACCAACAATATATGCTTCCTGAATCGCGGTATTGAACACACGATGATCACCATATTTATCAGCAAGCGTAGCCGCTTCGCGGAACACACCGCCTAACCGCTTACCTACATCCTGTCCGTACAAAATCGCTTCAGGATGTTCTTGCATCAATTCATCAATCGCATGTAAAGCAGCATCCACCATCATGATTTTCTCACCATTCTTCGGACTGCGTACACCTCTTTCTTCCTTCACAGGCGTAGGCACAAACACATGCTCTTCCACAGTATGCACATCAGGCTCAGCTGCTGCAACCGCTAATTGGAATTGCTGTGTGATTACCTGCTCTGCATCTGTCTCTACTTTATTAATCTCATGCTCGCTAAAACCAATGGTGCCGAGCAATACACGCATTTTTGGAATAGGGTCGTACAGACCATGCTTCAACAAATCTTCTCTTGTACGATAAAACTCTTTCCTTACACCACTTGTGTGGTGACCGAGCAATGGCACTTTTGCATGTACCAGCACTGGTCTTCTTTCATAACGTGCATAATCAACCGCTTGCTTCATTGTTTCATAGCTGCGCATAAAATCACTGCCATCACACTGCATACGCTTCAACCCTTTGAAGCCACAAGCAAACTCATACGCATTCATGGTACGGGTTTCCTCTGCGCTAGCGCTGATACCCCAACCATTATCCTGCACCAAATAAACTATTGGCAATTGTTTTAATACAGCAAACTGTAATGCCTCACTCACTTCACCTTCCGTAATGCTACCATCACCCAGAGAACACAATACAACAGGAGAACGACCATCTGCGTCTTTGCGCAAAGTATCGTTATGGTATTTTTCTAAGAACTGTATGCCCTGTGCTAAACCAGTGGTTGGAATAGCCTGCATACCTGTTGCACTACTTTGGTGTATGATGGAAGGACGATCGCTGTCTTTGCTGCTAGGATGACAATAATAAGAACGACCACCAGAGAATGGGTCATCTTTCTTAGCCAACAACTGTAGCATTAATTCGTAAGGTGTAAAACCCGTTGACAGCATTAAGCTATCATCACGATAGTAAGGACTTACCCAGTCAATCGGCAGCAATTGCATACCAGTAGCAATCTGGATAGCTTCATGCCCGCGGCTGGTGGAATGTACATATTTGCAAACCTGGCGGTTGGCATCATAAGTATCGCACATAGCTTTGGCTGTGACCATCAGCCTATATGCGTTCATGATGATTTCTGGTGTTAACATGCCGGTTTGCTTTGCGTACTTAGTTTATTTTATCTCCAGTTCAAATGCTTTTTCCTTACCGTAAAACCCTTCTAACACATCTCCAACCACTACTTCACCAACACCGGCAGGAGTACCTGTATAAATCAGGTCGCCGATATTCAGTGAAAAGTACTGTGACACATGTGCGATGATATGCGCGAAAGAAAAAATCATGTCTTTGCTGTTTCCACTCTGCACTACTTCATTATTCTTCTTCATGGAAAAGAGCAATTCCTCTTTTCCCAAATCCTGTGGCAAAGGATACCAGTTACCGATAACTGCAGAATTATCCCAGGCTTTGGCTTTTTCCCATGGCAGTCCTTTCTTCTTCAATTCTGCCTGCACATCTCTTGCGGTAAAATCGATACCCACAGTAATGGCATCAACGTATTTTATCGCCTGCTTCTCAGGAATGTATTTGCCATTTTTGGAAATACGCAGCACTAACTCAAGCTCGTAATGTAATTCATTGGAAAATTCTGGGTAATAGAATGGCGCATGAGGTTGCAGTAGGGCCGATTTCGGTTTCATGAAAATCACCGGCTCTTCTGGAACTGCGTTACCCAGCTCTTTTGCATGGTCTATATAATTTCTACCAACGCAAAAAATTTTCATAGTACGTGCCTGTTTAAAATAAAAATCAAGTCGCCGGCTTCGAAAACACCTGAGATCAGGTTGGGGAAGGGTATGGTTTTGGCTACTTGAATGATATTTTGCCAGTACTATAACTGATTATGAGCCGATTTTATTATGCGAAGCTCAAATTATTTACCATATTCATCGTACGTTCTAGCCCGATGGTGGCAAACTGTTCGATGACCTCTACAGATTTGATAATTTTCTGGTCTACAATGGGACGCTCATCGGCCAACCAGTGACCCAATACAAAATCAGCCTGACGGCCTTTAGGATAGTTGTTACCAATCCCAAAACGCAGCTTGGGATAAGCATCTGTGCCCATCATTAACTGTATGTCTTTCAATCCATTATGACCGCCATCGCTACCACTGGGGCGAAGCCTGAGTTTATTCAGCGGAATGGCCAACTCATCTACTATGGTGAGGGTATTAGCGAGTTCTACTTTCTCTTTATCGAACCAATAGCGAAAAGCCTTTCCACTTAGGTTCATGTAAGTGCTAGGTTTGATGCAGACAAATTTCTTGCCCTTCCAACTCACTTCCGCCACATCGGCCAAGCGATCGGTACGCCAGAACTGGTTATGCTTGAGTACAAATGCATCCACCACATCAAAGCCGATGTTGTGCCGCGTATGTTTATACTCTGCGCCAATATTGCCCAAGCCTACAATCAGAAATTTGTTCATGCCGCAAATGTACAGGTAAAGAAAAAAGACCCCGCAGTTGCAGGGCCTTTATGTTTTGATTCGGAATGGCTTTTGAAAAGCTTATCCAAAAATCTGTGTAATCTGTGTAATCTGAGCGAATCCGTGAATTACTTCTTCTTCTCGTCTTTTGCAGCAGCAGCTTCTTCTTGCTTCAGCTGACGGGTCATCACTACAGATGCAACAGGGATACGTGGAGAGTTGATGATCTCCATGTTATCAGCTTGTACATCTTCTACGCGGATATTACCGTTTACAGCCAGATTGGTGATGTCTACCTCGATGTTCTCTTTCAAAAACTTAGGCAGGGTCTTTACTTTCAGCGACTTCATTTTAGTCACCAGCTTACCACCATCCTTCACACCAATAGAGTTACCAACAAACTTCAATGGCAGAGTAGCTACCACTTTCTTGTCGTCTACCAGTTCCAGTAAGTCAACGTGAATCAGGGCATCAGATACTTTGTCGAACTGCATGTCCTTCAAAATACATCTGTAGGTTTTGCCGTCTACTTTCACTTCTGCTAACTGAAATTGTGCAGTGTACACCAGAGGCTTGAAAGCCTTGGCAGGAGCAGCGAAATTCACTTCCTGCGCACCCCCGTAAATTACACCTGGCACCAGTTCCTGAGAGCGCATTTGGCGGGTGGCTTTTTTGCCAAATTCGGTCCTCAGTTGTCCTTCGATTGTAATTGTATTCATAAAATTGTTTTTTGTCCCCGTTTTTTCGGGACGGCAAAGGTAGGCGCTTGGGCTGGAAGCACAAAGAGAAAAGACAATTATTTACGGAATGCAAATGGCCCCATATTTCAGGAGCCATCTACATAAATTATTGATAATCAGTCTTATTTATCTCTACCTCTTAATTGCGAGTGAATAAAGAGACTGGTGATACTCTTGTTTTCATAGGCATTTCTAATCGCAATAGCGAAGAGATCGGCCACAGAAAGTGCGCGAATTTTAGCAGATTCCTGTTTCAATGGAATGGTATCACAAACAATCAGCTCTTCGAGTACACTATTTTCAATATTCTCGTAGGCTTTACCACTCAACACAGGGTGCGTACACAAAGCACGTACACTTCTGGCACCTTTTTCCTTCAATAAACCTGCAGCTTTAGCAAGCGTACCGCCAGTATCGCAGATATCATCGATCAACACAATATCCCTGTCTGCAACATCACCAATCACCACCATACTGGCAATTTCATTAGCACGCTTACGGTGCTTATCGCAAATCACCATTTCAGCATTGAAATAGCTGGCAATCTCACGAACACGGTTGGTACTGCCCACATCAGGTGCGGCAAAAGTGAGGTTGGCCAATTTCAATTGCTCGATGTATGGGATGAAGATGGCAGAACTATCCAGATGATCCACAGGGATATCAAAGAATGCCTGTATCTGCGAAGCGTGCAGGTCCATGGTGATGACACGATCAGCACCAGCAGCTTCTAACAAAGTAGCAATCAGTTTAGAGCCAATAGCCACGCGGGGCTTGTCTTTTCTGTCCTGACGCGCATAACCATAATAAGGAATCACGGCAATGATCTTGTAGGCACTTGCACGCTTGGCCGCATCAATCATGAGCAACAACTCCATGATATTATCGGTTGGAGCATAAGTGCTTTGTACTAAAAAAACATAATCGCCGCGGATACTCTCCAGAAATATGGGTTGAAATTCGCCATCGCTGAATTTCTGGATATTCACTTTACCAAGGGGCACACCAAATCTAGAAGCAATTTTCTCAGCCAGTTTCTGTGATCCGGTGCCCGAGAAGATCTTTACGGAGGGATTCATAGCTAGGAGGAATGTTGGGCGAAGATAAATGAGAGATTTATCATTTCTAGTTTTAAGATACACATCCTGTGCAAAGAATTTTTTGTTCATGAGTAAATTAGAAAAAACAGGATGCATGACTGCTATAAAAACATGGGCACTAGACGACAGGCCCAGAGAAAAAATGGCACTCAAAGGCACGGCAGCATTGAGCAATGCCGAATTACTGGCCATACTCATCAACAACGGAACGAGGGATCAATCTGCATTGGATCTTGCACGTATTTTATTAGAGAAATGTCAGCAAGACCTCACCAAATTGGGCAAAATGCGGGTGAAAGAAATTCAACAGCTGAAAATCAAAGGCTTGGGCGAGAAAAAAGCCATCACCATTGCAGCTGCGCTGGAATTAGGTCTGAGACGACAGGCCAGTAGTCACCAAAAAACGACTATCACCAGCAGTAAGGATATTGCTCAATACTTGCAAAGCAGGTTACAGTATAAACGACATGAATTGTTCATGGCGATTTACCTGAACCGAAGCAATAAGATTGTGTATGAAACCGTGATCAGCGAGGGCGGATTAACAGGAACCGTTGCCGATCCACGCATCATTTTGAAGCAGGCTTTAGAACATGATGCAGTATCCATCATCCTATCGCACAATCATCCAAGTGGCAGCTTAAAGCCTAGCAAGCAGGATGAATTATTGACCAATAAAATCAAGCAAGCAGCTTTACTCATGGATATACAAGTGCTGGATCACATTATTGTGAGTGAAGCCGGTTATTTCAGCTTTGCTGACGAAGGACTGCTCTGATTAAGCTTGTGGAGCAGGGCCGCCGAAATGCATGGGTATTTCGATTTGCTCTAAATCCTGAATAGGACCGTTAGCCGCTTCATAGCGATCGATATTTTCTTCCAATGCCTTCATGAAACGCTTGGCATGCATGGGCGTGAAAATGATACGGCTCTTTACACGGCTCTTCGGCACACCCGGCATCACGCTCACGAAATCAATTACAAATTCCGCGTGGCTATGGGTAATGATGGCCAGATTGGCGTAATCGCCTTCAGCGATTTCCTCACTGATTTCGATATTGAGCTGATTATTGGGTTGCTGTTCCATGGTTGCAATTTAGCCAGCAAATGTAGCGGTTTAGGCTTTGCGAACCTGCATCTGCTGCGGATCCCAATAAATCACTTTTTGCTGAAAATAACTTTCATTACAAGC
>DALYHN010000105.1:0-7948 GCA_031970875.1 Chitinophagaceae bacterium | reverse complement strand
GGCAGAAGCAATCATTACAATTTTGATTTGAATCGCGACTGGGCTTGGCAAACACAAGTAGAAACACAACAGCGTTTAAAAGTATACAATACATGGATGCCGCAGATTCATGTCGACTTCCATGAACAAGGCTATAACGAACCATATTATTTCGCTCCAGCTGCTGAACCATTCCATGATGTGATTACCAACTGGCAGCGCGATTTTCAAACTGCTATTGGTAAAAACCATGCACGCTATTTCGATAAAAATGGTTGGTTGTTTTTTACCAAAGAGCGTTTCGATTTATTATATCCTTCTTATGGTGATACCTATCCAACCTATAACGGTGCTATTGGTATGACTTATGAGCAGGGCGGACATAGTCGCGGTGGCTTGGGTGTGATCAATGAAGATGGTGATACACTCACATTGGTTGACAGAGCAACACATCACTATACCACAGGTATTTCAACCATTGAGATCAGTGCAAAAAATGCTGCTAAGTTGGTGACGGAATTCAAGAAGTTTTTTGATGATTGCCGCAGCGGAAAACCCGGTGAATACAAAACTTATGTGATGACAAGCAAGGACGAAGCACGTATTCGTTCATTGGCTGCTTTGTTGGAAAAGAATGGTATTGAATTTGGAACCATCAGCAATAAAGTGTTTCGTGGTTTCAATTACGCAACTGGTAAGGATGATGCATTTACAGATGAAGGCTTTCATTTGGCGGTAAGTGCTTTTCAACCTCGCTCTGCTATGGCGAAAGTGTTGCTGGAGCCAAGAACCTTCGTGTCTGACTCCAATACCTACGATATCACAGCTTGGTCATTGCCTTATGCTTATGGTGTCAAAGCATTCGCTGTTAAAGAAAAACTGGATGTACAAATAGGTCTGCCAGCTGCTACTCCTGCAAAATCTGTACAATCAGATTATGGTGTAATTATTCCATACACTTCTTTGAATTCAGCAAAAGCATTGGCATATATCCTAAAGCAAGGTGTGAAAGTGCGTTACACCGAAAAGCCTTTTAGCTATAAAGGGGTGAATTATGATAGAGGCACTTTGCTGATTTTAAAAACATCGAATACTGCTGGTTGGTTGAATACGGTGAATGAAGCCATCGCTAAATTCCAGATTAAGGCAGATGCAGTTGAAACTGGTTTTATGGATAGGGGGCCAGACTTTGGTAGTCCTGATATCAAGATGATGCAACAACCTAAAGTCGTTTTGGTAACAGGCGAGCAGACATCTTCTTTAGGTGCAGGTGAAGTATGGAATTTCTTTGATCATCAGTTAGATTATCCGCTCACATTGGTCAATGCTGCAGATTTAGGCAGAACCAATCTGAAAAATTATAATGTGGTGATTATTCCTGATGGATTCTACAGAAGTCTTACAGAGAAAGCTGTGGCTGATAAGTTGAAGGAGTTTGTGCGCGGCGGTGGAAAGATCATCGCTATGGAAAATGCAGCTGTGCAAATGGCAGGTTCAGACTGGGGTGCTAAAATGAAAGAAGATAAAGACGATAGCAAAACAGAATTGCAGAATAAATATGCAGACCGCGAGCGCCAATGGTTGACGAATTCAATTCCCGGTGCAATCTATAAAGTTGATATTGATAATACACATCCTTTAGGTTATGCCCTTGGCGATACGTATTACACATTGAAGACAGATGCCAACCTCATGGAAACGATGAAGGGCGGCTGGAATGTTGGTGTGCTCAAAAAAGACGCGCATGTGTCTGGCTTTGCGGGTGTGAAAGTGAAGAATAAGCTGAAAGATGGAACACTCTTCGCTGCTCAGGACATGGGCGGTGGTAGCGTGGTTTACCTGATTGATAATCCGCTTTTCCGACTTTTCTGGGAAAATGGTAAACTCTTATTCGCCAATGCCCTATTCATGGCTGGAAATTAATTGGATGAACTTAATAGTAAAGCGTCGCCTTGGCGGCGCTTTTTTGTTTGAACGGTGTGAGGCCTAAGGCGCACTTGATTATCTTAGCCCAAAATTGCCATTGTGAGAAAACTGCTTCTAGGATTTGTTTTACTGCTGCACCTGAGTGTATTTGCGCAAAAGCCTGTTGGTTATTCCTCTGCTGAAATTTATCAGCAAATTAAAAAGTTACAAGTGTTGGGTAGTGTGTTGTACATCGCAGCACACCCTGATGATGAAAATACCCGTTTGTTGGCTTATCTGGCAAGAGAACGTCAATACAGAACTGGATACCTAAGTCTAACCAGGGGCGATGGGGGACAAAACCTGATTGGCGATGAGCAGGGTGTGGAGCTTGGTCTGATCAGAACCCAAGAATTATTGACCGCACGCAGAGTTGATGGCGCAGAGCAATTTTTTTCACGTGCCTATGATTTTGGTTTTTCTAAAACAGCAGATGAAACATTGCGTATTTGGGATAAGCAAAAAGTATTGGCTGATGTGGTTTGGGTAATCAGAAAATTCAGACCCGATGTAATCATCACCAGGTTTCCAGGAGACGCTCGTGCAGGTCACGGTCATCACTGGTCATCCGCATTATTGGCTAATGAAGCGTTTAAGTTAGCTGGAGATCCTAATGCCTTTCCTGAACAGTTAAAAATGGGTGTTTCGGTTTGGCAGGCTAAACGCATTTTCTGGAATACATTCAATTTCGGTGGCAACAATACAACATCCAATAATCAGCTAAAAATTGATGTGGGTGTGTACAATCCTGTAACAGGAGAAAGTTATGGTGAAGTGGCGAGCGAGAGTAGAAGTCAGCACAAAAGCCAGGGCTTTGGCGTGCCACGCGGTCGCGGACAGAGTTATGAATATTTTGTTTTAACGGGCGGTGAACCTGCTGTGAATGATATTATGGATGGCGTTAATACAACATGGAGCAGAGAGGCTAATGGAACTGGGATTGCAGAAAAAGTACAGCGTATCTTATCACAGTTTGAAGTACAATCGCCGGAGAAATCGGTACCTGCTTTATTGGATATCTATCAGCAATTACAGCAACAACCCAATAGTTATTGGAGAAATCAAAAATTAAAAGAGCTTGCACAATTGATTGAAGCTGCAAGTGGTTTGTTTTTAGAAGCAACAAGCAACCAAGGTGAAGTAGTGGTTGGTGAACAATTGCGTACACAAGTTTGGGGTTTGGCTAGAACAGGCGTACAGGTGCAAATACAAAGACTGCTTTTTGCCGATAAGGATTCTGTGGTCAATCAAACACTCGGGGCCAATAGGAATTGGCAGTTTACGCGTACTGTAACAGTTACACAGCAATACCAATCTACGCAGCCATATTGGTTGCAGAAGCCTTTAAACAAAGGCATGTTCCAAATCGATGATCAGCAACTGATTGGTGATGCAGAGAATGTATCGCTGAATAGTGTGGTATTTGAGCTAAGCATCAACGGTGTGCCCATGCGTATCGCCAAACCTATTCGTTATAAGTTTACAGATCCTGTGAAAGGAGAGTTGTATCAACCTTTATACATCAAACCTGCTGTTGAAATTAGTTTTAAAAGTGATGCTTATCTGGTCAATGGTAAAATGCCACAGTTGCAACTGAATATTGTGTCTAATAGTAATTCAGCTATTGATGATGTACAATTGAAATTAGCTGCTGGTAAAGCAGCGCAACTGATCACATTGGCCAGTCTTAAAGCAGGAGAGCAGCGTAGTATTACAGTAACCTTAGACAAACAACTTGCTGCTGAGTCTGTCCTCACTGCTGAAGTTGCATGGTCGAATCAAGTAGCCAATCAAAAGGGAAGAACCATTGCTTATGACCATATTCCTCTGATTTACTATACTCAGCCTGCACAAACAAGATTGTCTAAAGTAGAGATGGTGACTAAGGGTAAAAAGATTGGCTATATAGCGGGCGCGGGTGATAAGTTGCCACAGGCGCTTGAGCAAATGGGCTATGAAGTGAAAGTGTTGCATGAGGATGATTTTACACCAGCCGTACTCAATGGCTTAGACGCCATTATTACAGGTGTTAGAGCATACAATATTCATGAGTACCTGAGTGCAAAGTATGATGCGTTAATGGCTTATATCCAACAGGGTGGTAACCTCATTGTGCAATACAACACCAATAACCAAATTGGTCCGGTAAAGGCCAAGATTGGTCCTTTTCCATTTACCATTACCAGAACACGTGTAACAGAAGAAGATGCTGGTGTGAACTTTTTATTGCCGGAACATCCCGTATTGAATACACCTAATAAAATCACTGTCAAAGATTTTGAGGGCTGGATTCAGGAACGTAGTATCTATCATGCCGAAGGAATTGATCCGGCATTTGCTGCACCTTTGGGAATGAATGATCAAGGTGAAAAAGAAAATAACGGTAGCTTGATTATCGCACCTTATGGCAAAGGAAATTTCGTGTATACCGGACTTGTATTTTTCCGTGAACTACCTGCAGGTGTACCCGGTGCTTATCGATTAATGGCTAACTTGATCGCCTTACCAAAGAACAAATAATGCATCAGCGTAGAAAAATTACTGCCGGACTCATTATCCTGATTGCTGTGGTAGCTGGATTGCTATTGAAGAATATGCGTGTTGGGTTAATCGCAGGTCTTGTCTTGGGTTTACTAGCAGGCGGTTTGTTAGGGAATTCTAATAAGTCCTCATAAATCATTAATATGCAGGAGATGCATCAAGAACAGAACCGTCAAGATCAAGTGCCTATGTTCCGTCGTTGGAATCATTGGTATTGGTTTGTTTTGCTGATGTTATTGCTGGAAATTATCCTCTTTCAATTACTGACTGCTCGTTTTTCATGAGTCAAATAGATTGGATCATACTGATATTGACCCTAACGGGTATCATTACGTATGGCTTGTACAAAAGCAAGACCAGCAGAAATCTTGATGGCTATTTCTTAAGCAATCGCTCATTGCCTTGGTACCTAGTATTATTAAGCATTATGGGTACCCAGGCAAGTGCCATTACTTTCTTATCAGCACCCGGACAAGCATTTACTGATGGAATGCGCTTTGTGCAGTATTACTTTGGTCTGCCAATAGCCATGGTGGTCTTATGCATCACTTTTGTGCCGATGTTTCATCGGTTGAAAGTGTATACTGCGTATGAATACCTGGAGCAAAGATTCGATAACAAGACTAGGACTTTTACCTCTTTACTTTTTTTGATCTCTCGTGGACTATCTACTGGCATCAGTATTTACGCGCCTTCTATTATTCTCTCTTCTTTGATGGGCTGGGATATTTTCTGGACCAATATCGTCATGGGCGGTCTGTTGATTATTTATACAGTAAGCGGTGGTGCGCGTGCTGTTGCATATACGCAGCAGCTTCAGTTGATCATCATTTTTGTGGGCATGTTTTTAGCTGGTTACATGATTGTGCATTTACTGCCGGCCAATATGGGTTTTTGGGATGCATTGAAAATTAGCGGAGCTGCCGGTAAGATGAACGTGATAACAACAGGTGTTACAGATTCAGGTTTTGATTGGAAAGATCGTTATAACCTTATTAGCGGTACCATTGGTGGCTTCTTTTTAGCCCTCTCTTATTTTGGAACAGATCAGAGTCAGGTGGGCAGGTATCTAACGGCAAAAAATCTCACAGAAAGCCGCATGGGATTGCTGATGAATGGATTGGTGAAAGTGCCCATGCAATTCTTTATTTTATTATTGGGCGCCTTGTTGTTCACTTTTTATCAGTTTCATCAAGCACCTATTTTCAATAACCAATCTGTTGAAACAAGGGCATTGCAAACCCCAGCCAAAGAGCAACTGATGCAGCTATCTGCGCAGTATGAACAACAGCGACAAGCATTAGAAACTGCTACGCTCGAAAAACTTCATGCCAAAGAGCAGGTGAGTAGTGATTTGGTGAAGCCCTACACAGAAGAGATGCAGTCTTTGCAAAAACAATACAAAGCAACCATCAAAGATGCAGTGCCTGATGCGGACACAAATGATACCAATTACATTTTCCTTCGATTCGTGATTGATCACTTGCCGGTTGGATTAGTAGGCTTATTAATTGCCATTATCTTCTTGGCAGCATGGGGCTCTATTGCCGCTGCATTGAACTCATTGGCATCATGTACCATGGTTGATTTCTACTTACGCTTCAAAAAAAACAATACTAATGGTGCAAGTGATGAAGCACAATACCGCATGTCTAAATGGCTTACTTTTTTCTGGGGTGTATTTTGCGTCATCACCGCTGAGTTTGCTACAGGCATGGGTAGCTTGATTGAAGCGGTTAATGTATTAGGCTCTTTATTCTACGGAGTGATTCTTGGTATTTTCTTGGTTGCTTTTTATTTGAAGAAAGTACAGGGTAATGCTGTTTTTTGGGCGGCGGTGATTGGTGAATTACTGGTGATTGCTTGTTTCTTGTTAGATCGCTACAATATTATCGGCCTCGGATTCCTCTGGCTCAATGTGGTTGGGGCCATTGCTGTAGTGGTATTGGCGATCATCTTACAGCCTTTATTCCGCAAACCGATTACTGCACAGTAATATCAAAACCGTATCTTCCTGTTCTATTCTGTTATTGCAGAATTGTTTAAACAGCAAGTATGGCAATCGAATTTCCGCTCGTTTCTTGGGCGCGTGATACAAATATTTATGAAGTCAATATCAGGCAGTATACGCCTGAAGGTAGTTTTGCTGCTTTTGCAAAACATTTGCCTAGGTTAAAATCCATGGGTGTGGAAATACTTTGGCTAATGCCGGTCACACCTATTAGTGAAGCCGTAAGGCAGGGAAGCTTGGGTAGTTATTATGCTTGTAGCAGCTATACAGCGATCAATCCTGAGTATGGTGATCTAGATGATTTCAAAGAATTGGTCAATGCTATTCATGCGCAAGGCATGTATGTGATCATTGATTGGGTGGCCAACCATACTGGTTGGGATCATCATTGGACCAAAGAACATCCGGATTGGTATGTGCTAGATGAGGAGGGGAATTTTACAGAGAAAAACGGCTGGCATGATGTAATTGATTTGGATTATTCAAACAAAGCAATGCGTGCTGCTATGATAGCAGCCATGCAGTTTTGGGTGAAAGAAACCGGCATAGATGGATTCCGTTGCGATATGGCGCATTTGGTGCCACTTGATTTTTGGAAGGAGGCTAGAAAAGCGTGTGATACAATCAAGCATTTATTCTGGTTAGCTGAATGTGAAGTAACCGACTATCATCAGGTATTTGATTTGAGCTATGCCTGGCATTGGATGCATACAACAGAAAAGTATGCAAATGGTGAAGTAGAATTACAATCAATACAACAAGTACTGCATAGCTATAGTCAATATCCCGCAGGCGCACACAAATTATTCTTTACCAGTAACCATGATGAAAATAGTTGGAATGGCACTGAGTATGAAAAATACGGTCCTGCTGCATTGCCTTGGTTAGTTTTTACAGCTACATGGAAAGGTGTACCCTTAATCTATAGCGGACAAGAATTGCCTAATCATAAGCGACTAGCTTTTTTTGATAAAGACCTGATTGAGTGGAATGACCGCCCTGCATTACAGGATTGGTATTGTCGATTGCTTGATTTAAGAAAAGAAGCCGGTTTGCAGGAAGCAGAAACTTTTGTCTTGCCTGTATCGCATCCGCATGTACTGGCTTATTTACGACGCAATAAGGGGAAAGTTGTACTAGTGCTGCTCAACTTGTCTGGTGAATCAAGATTACATCTATCTGTGTCGCATGAGTGGGTAAGGGGTGATTTCCGGAGTTTGTCTTCTGGATTGCAATATGCTTTCAAAACGGAGAATCTATTTGAGCTGCAAGCTTATGAAGCTATTGTTTATGTTAGCGCATAAAAAAAGGCTTCCACTTGGAAGCCTTTTTACTGAAGTAGGGTACTGATTAATTCTCACTTAATCTGATAGGGTAACGATAAGATTCAGCATAACCCGGATAAATGCCTTCAAAGAAAATAGTGCCGTTGGCATCTTTCAAGGCAGCTTT
>DALYHN010000104.1:0-7969 GCA_031970875.1 Chitinophagaceae bacterium | reverse complement strand
CTTCGGGCCGAGGCGCACATGCACCAGGTGAAACCATTAACCTGAAAGAGTACCCATTGTTGATTCAAAGAACGGCTGTGTTCTTGTATAGATTAACTAGATAAAATATATAGCTTAATAAAGCATGGTGTATAATACTGGATATACCGATCTTGTTTTTTTAGAAGCTGAACAAGCATTCTTTTTACAGCTTGCCCAACAAGTATTGAGGGGTGTTACTGAACCCAGACCAGGACCTGAAGAAATCATGCGCCGCATGGAATGGGAGCCAGATTTCGCAGGTGCTTATTTGATTTTTACTGCATTGCTGAAGCAGGAGCTATATTATGCCCATTGCATCAAATGGAATTAATGTAAACATTTAAAATACCTGTTTATAGGTAGATCACTACTAATGATTAGGCTATCAATTAGTTAGCATTGATACTACTTGTATAAAACCGTTTTCAGCATCATTCAACAAGATTAAAATTTTCAAAAACTGCTTGGTGTACCGATTATTTACGGAACTTAAAGGAAACCAAAACAAAGCACATGAAAACAACTCTTGCCGCATTGGCACTACTAGGATTTGTTGCCTGTAATCAGCCCGCAACAGAAAAAGCAGCAACAAGTACAGAAGATGCTGCTGTTACACTGCCTGCAAAAATCATGTACGAAGGAAAAGCAGCAATAGGCAATATGGCCAATCTTGCTACGGTTATGCATTGGAACAAATTTATGATTGCTGGTCAGGTAGATAGTGCCGGCACACTGATTGCTGATACGCTCACCACAACACTTGGCGATGGAAAAAGTATGACACTTGTTCACGACTCTGCAATTGCCATGTTGAAACAATGGAGGGGAACAATGGATAGCGCGAATCAAGTCTATGGCGCAGCATTTCCTGTAGATAATACCACCAAGGGAGATGAATGGGTATTACAGTGGACAACAGAAACCTATCACCTCAAAACTGGTAAAACAGAAAAATATTCTCTGTTTGAGAGCTATCGTATGAAAGATGGCAAAATCAGGGAAATTTCTCAGTTCGCCAGACCTGTTGTACAATAGGTATATTCAGAAACAAACTATACAACAAAGCCCTTTCATCTGAAAGGGCTTTTCTTTTGGGGAAAATACCCGAGTCAGGGTATCTAGCGCAAAAAACAAGGGTATAGCTTCGTTGTAAACAAACTGCCAAGTATCTTTAAGTCTGCTATTAACCCTTCACCACATGAGACTGTTTTTGCTGCTGTCCTTACTATTGTCTTTTGCATTCGCACAAAACGCAACTAAAATTGCTTCGCTGAAAGAGCAACTGAATACAACCCGTACAGATACTGCGCGAATCAATTTGCTCAATCGTATTGCTAACGCCTATGCACAAGGTGATTCAGCCAATGCATATCAATACAGCCTGCAAGCCATCAGCTTGGCCAATAAGCTCAATTACAAAATCGGCTTAGCCGATGCATGGTTGGCACAGGGTACAGCGCAGCAGTTTCGCAATCACTTGCAACAAGCTTTGCAATTGTTTCAGCAATCAGGTGAAATCTATCTACAACAAAAGAAAGAAGACGATTACGCCAATACTGTAGATCAGATTGGAAAGATTTATTATTTGCAATCAAAGTATCAGGAAGCACTGAACAATTATGAAAAAGCGGAGAAGTTGTATCAGAAAAGAAATAACCTCGCCGGCCTAGGTACGGTGTACAGCAATATGTCGATCGCTTATCAGGACAAAGGCGAGAAAGACAAAGCCATCACCTACATGCTGGATGCTTTGCGCATCAGTGAGCAGCGAAACGATAAGAATGTAGGTGTGATTGAAAACAATCTGGGTAAACTGTTTTTTGAAATCCGTAATTATCCGGAAGCGAAGAATTGCCTCAACAGAAGTATCCGCTCCTGCCTGGCAGAAGGCAATTATATCGATGCCGGAAAAGCACAGCTGAATATGGCCAATGTCTTTATTACGGAAGTGGATTACACAAAAGGCATTGAGTATTTAGATGCAGCCAGAACCAGTTTTGAAAAGGGTAATTTCAAAAGAGGTGTACAAGCTTGTGCCAACAATATCGGTGCGCTCTATATCCGTCAGGGTAAATATGAACAAGCTATTGCACCCTTACAACAAGCATTGGGCATTGCCAGAGAAAGTAAAAGCTATTCCGGCGTGGCACTCATTGAACAGAATATCGGCTATGCTTATACCCTGATGGGAAAATATGCACCTGCTTTGGAATGGCTGAATAAAGCAGAAGAAACCGCTAAGCTGGGTACGGATCAATATACATTTGGAGAGATCTACCTGCATCGCTCCCAATTGGATTCTGCGCTGGGCAATTATCAAAGTGCTTATTTCTACAAATCGAAATATCAGCAGATTAGCGATAAATTATTGAATGAAAAAGTTGCACGTCAGGTAAACGAGCTACAAACCAAATACGATACTGAAAAGAAAGCCCATCAGATTGAGTTGTTGAGTAAGGATAATTCCATCAAAGCGCTACTGATTGATCAACAGCAATTATCGCTTACCAAAAATGCTTTGCAATTGAGCGAAGCCAATCTCACCATAACCAAGAACGAACTTGACCTGAACAAGCAGCGAGAAATCATTCTGCAACAACAACTGGATTCAGCCACCAAGGCCAAGCAGATTACTGAACTCGATAAACAAAATCGCATCAAAGCGCTGGAGCTGGAAAAACAAGAACTGGAAATCGCCAGAAAGAATACCATTCTTTTTGTTGTGGTTGCGCTTTCGGCCATGGGCGCTTTACTCGCTTACTCCTTCCATCGAAGAAAACAATTGAAGCAAGCAGCGGCTATGCAGGAAGCCTTGCGCAGAAAAGAAGACCTTGCAACCAAGGCTGTGCTGGAAGCAGAAGAAAACGAACGCAAGCGTATTGCTTCAGATTTGCATGATGGTGTTGGTCAGATGATGAGTGCTGCCAAGATGAATCTATCGGCCATGGAAAGTGAATTATCCTTCAATGACCCCACACAGAAAGCGGCTTTCGATAAAGTACTGGCTTTGATTGATGATAGTTGTAAAGAAGTGCGTAGCGTATCGCACAATATGATGCCCAACGCCTTGCTGAAAAACGGTTTGGCTGCTGCCGTTCGGGAATTCATCAATCAAATTGATACCCGCGTGTTGAAAGTGAATTTATATACAGAGGGTTTACAAGAACATTTGGATAAAAACACGGAAGCCGTTTTATACCGGGTAATTCAGGAATGCGTGAATAATGTGATCAAGCATGCTGGTGCGAATCAACTGGATATTTCTATCATCCGCGATGCAGATGGTATTGCTGCAACCATTGAAGACAATGGCAAGGGCTTTGATCTGAATGATGCCAATAAACGAAATGGTATCGGACTAAAAAATATTCAGACGCGTATTAGCTATCTCAAAGGCACAGTGGAATGGGATGCGGCTCCCGGCAGAGGCACTTTGATTGCTATTCATGTACCGGCAGCAGCATAAATACCATGAAATGGGTATTGCCTGTACGCCTAGTTGCAAATACTTTTACAGCACATCCTTGGAAGATTCCGGAGAAGGTCGTCGTCGGGGGGCAGGCTTATCCGGATCTTTCAGGATGACTATTCACCGCTCGTGTGGGTTTTGTATATTCGGTGCGGCAATTAACCCCGATGAGCAGGAAAACAATCAGCGTGGCTATAACAGACGATCACCAGATCGTGATTGACGGTATTACCGCACTTTTACAAGGGCATCCCCATATTCGCATTGCACATATTGCTACATCTGGCACCACCATGCTGGAACTGCTGAAAAACGCACCGGTTGATGTATTACTTACCGATATCATGATGCCCGAAATGACGGGCCAGGAATTGGCCAAAGCAGTTAAACAAGCATTTCCTGAAACCAGAATACTGGCTTTGAGCATGAGTGGCCAGGGTGATATTGTGAACGAGATGATCAATGAAGCAGATATTGCCGGTTATGTATTGAAGAATATCAGTAAGCAGGATCTGATCGCTGCGATTGAGAAAGTTGCTTCCGGTGGTATTTATTTCAGTGAGGAAGTATTGAATGAGCTGGCGCGATTTGATCAGGTAGCGAAAGAAAACGAGACAGCACAATTAACTGCTCGAGAGATTGAGATCATCCGACTGATTGAAAAAGAGTTATCGAACAAAGCCATCGCAGAAAAACTATTCATCAGCGAACGCACTGTTGAAACACATCGCAAGAATATTTTCCGCAAGACCAATGCAAGTAGTGTCTTGGGCTTGATTAAATATGCGTATCAGCACAAACTCATTTAGACTTACTTAGTACATCCAGATACTGCGCAATATAGTCTTGCAGGTATTTTCTTTTATACTGCATGATAAAGCGCGGATGTGGTAGCACATCAATTTCCTGAAACCATTGGTATTGGTCATTCAGGGCGGAGAGATATCGTAGGTTTTTATCGCCTCCAATACAAATACATCTTTTCCTGTTGACAGGCCATTGCATTTGTTGCACTATGCAATCCACAATAAAAGGCTTGAGTCTTTTCTGCAGCAGGGGCGTATCATAATAATTCAGATTCTTGCCTTTCAATACATAACCCAGCGGACTCACGGCACTGATGAAGAACGCTTGATAGAATTTTTTCGCACCACCATAAGCTTGTATCATGGCATAGATAAACTCAGCAGATAACTCAGATGAATCGCCGAAAGGATGTTGAATACCGCAATCCTGTAACAACTGTCGCGGTGCGGTAAAATTAATCCCGGTAACTCCCGCACCATGTCTGCCGGGATTGATACCGAAAATTAAAGTCCGCTCTTTTGTATCATGAAAGTACTGCTCGTAAAATCGATGCATCACTGCCTGTACTGAAGCATCTGCAAAGGGGTAGAGTACTTCCACACCGCGGGGAAGGCGTTCAGGCACTTTCAAAGAAGCATAAAACTGAATAATCTGCGTAGATAATTGTTGCTGCATAAGAATGATAGGTCAAAATACCAATTAAACGCCTTTAATACAAAGCTCAAAAGACAGATTAGGCCGATTCAATCATCAAAAATGGGCATTCAGTCAAAAGCCTATGGAATAGGTTTCTAGTATCAGGCAGTTTTACATCATCAAATCAAGCAAACAAAAAAAGCAACAATGAAAAAAGTATTTGCCCTGCTGGCATTAACAGCACTGACACTGAGCGCTTCTGCTCAAACAACAAAGCAACATACCACCGGCTACGGTGCAGGTATTGCAGAAATTACCTGGGTAAACGGACAAGCAGCCCTCAACCTTGGTGGTTATGGTGGTGTACTCGTAAATCACAAATTCATGTTTGGCGCATCTGGTAACAATATTTTCTTTAAGCAAACAGTCAATGGTAAAAAAGAAAGTTTCCAGCTTAACTACTATGGCCTTTACTCAGAATACAGATTTAAGCCTGCAAATCCCGTTCACATGTCTGTGGGATTAATCGGTGCATTGGGTTGGCAAGAAAACGATGTGCTGACTGCACAAAAAACAAGGCGCAAAGATGGTGACTACACATTTGTACTACAACCTAAGCTGGCAGTGAATACAAAAATCACTAAGTGGATGCAAGTACAAGCATATGGTAGCTATCGCTTTACGGGTAACACAAAAAGTACGTATTACGCAAAGAGCAACTATAATGGCGCAGCAGCCGGGGTTAGTTTGGTATTTGGCGGATTCTAAGAAAAACCAACAAGGGTACAATTGTACCCTTGTTTAAACCCTTATGTATGAAAAGAATATATACGCTACTCTGTGTACTGCTTACCCTTTTTACTGCGTGTAAGAAACATACTTATGAACGTAAGTCAAGCAGCACGATAGCACCAGTCGTAAGAACAATTAATAATGCAGCAATTGAGCTAAGCGCTACGCAAGGCAGAACGCCATCCATTGTGTTTATCAGTGGGTTTGGATCTGAGTTAACCAATTGGAAAGATGTTTATCAGGGACTTCCCGCCTCTTACAGCAAATTCGCATACAATAGAGCTGGAGTTGGCAAGTCTTCTAATGTAGCAGGTATAAGAGATGCAGCAACTATCGCTGCTGAATTGAAAAATATTTTAGATGCGGCCGACATTAAGCCACCATATATACTTGTTGCACACTCTATGGGTGGGATCTATGCGAGAATGTTTTACCATCTGAATAAAAATCTGGTTAAGGGCATGGTACTAGTTGATGCAACACATGAAAATCAACTAGATACATTACTAAGTTCGATTCCGCAGCCGCAAAGAGATTTGATCTATAGTGAAATGGTTGCTGCAAACGACCATCTTCTCAGCACAATGCCGGCTGGCTCAACAAAAGAAGAGTTTCGTGCCAATTTTACAACCAATTATCAGCAAATCAAGCAGTGGCCATCTATCTCATCTATACCGCTATATGTTATTAGCAGTAGAAAGGTAACGCCAGAAAATCCATCCTTTGTGATTGATATTCAAACAGCTTTACACCAACAGTGGGCAATACAAGCAGGATCTCTAGGTCGCTTTGTTACAACAGAAAAGAGCGGTCATTACATTCAAGTAGAAGAGCCTCAGCTGGTCATTACAGGTATCAATTGGGTAATAGCCAGGTAACTATTGTATAAAAGAATAAATGGTTTAATTTGAAAGGAATTAAACCATTTTGTTATATGAACTTAAAAAGAATGATTTATTATCTCCTCTTTTATATAACACTTGGTTTCATCCTCAATGTATTGCAGCACATTGTATTGGAAGGGCTCCCCATTCATATGAATCACTCAATGTGGGGCGACTGGATTGGTGGATCGATTCATATTTTTCTCTATATCCAATTACAAAAAAGGGTACTACGTTCTTTTACAAAAGAGTTTAGAAAACAAGACAACTATATTCCGATGATCATGCGCTATTTTATTGTAGTGCAAATCCTGGGAATGGCGTTGATGCTGATATACAGCACTGTGTTTACGGCGATTCTCAAAGGAAGTTTAGATGTACAGTTCAAAGACGTTGAGCAATTACGTTTCATCTTTGTCTACTTTTTCCTGATTCATACAGTATTTTATATAGGCGGTGTTGCGCTACGACTTTATGATATGTATAATAAAGAGAAGGATGCAAAACATCAGGCAGAAAAGTCGTTTTTATCTGCTCAACTACAATTACTCAGACAACAGTTAAACCCACATTTTCTTTTCAATAACCTAAACATCATCGCTTCTACTATCAATAACAACCCAAAGCTTGCGTACGACTTTACCAAAAGCATGGCATCTTTCTACCGAAAAGTGCTAGAAACTGAAAATGCCGGATGGGTGCTATTGAAAGACGAGATCAAAACAATCAAGTCTTATTTATACATGCTAGGGGTAAGATTTGAGGAGAAGTTACTTTTTACCATTGATATCCCAGAGGATATCCAACAAACACATTCTATTCCTGACTTCATCTTACAACCCATTGTAGAAAACGCCGTTAAACACAATACCATTAGTAAGGAAAAACCATTAGAAATTCATATAAGCATCAACAACAATGGCAAACTGCTTATACGAAACTCTTACCACCCAAAAGATACGAAAGCAGACAGCATTGGCGTGGGCTGGTTCAATATTGAAAGCCGATATAAATATTTAGGAGCCAAAGCTCCCATAAAGTATGTGCAAGATGGTTGGTTTTGTGTAGAAGTATCATTGATTAATGAAAATAATTCTTAATGAAATGTGTTTTTAAATATGATTAAAACAATTATCATAGAAGATGAAAAATATGCAGCCATCTATCTACAGAATCTTTTAGAGACTGTAGCACCAGACATTGAAGTTGTTGCAAAAATCGAGAGTGTAGCTGATGCAATCAAAAAAATACCGGCTATTAATCCAGATCTAATATTAGCAGACATCCAACTGGATGATGATGTGTCATTTACCATATTTGAAAAGCTGCAGTGGAAAAAACCAGTCATATTCATTACAGC
>DALYHN010000103.1:0-7974 GCA_031970875.1 Chitinophagaceae bacterium | reverse complement strand
TGGGTTTCTGTAGCAGGTACACGCTGTACACGATGCACACCACTTTCAAACTTCAGCGTACCGTACACATCTTCACCCGTAACCTCCAGGAACACTTCCTTGTAACCACCTACTGTTCCTTCACTTTCACTCAACACGGCTGTCTTCCAACCCTTCTTAGAACAATAGCGCAGGTACATATTCAGCAAATCACCTGCAAACAAGCTGGCTTCATCACCACCGGTACCAGCACGAATTTCCAGAATGGCGTTGCGATCATCCTGCGGATCTTTTGGAATCAGGAGTTTCGTCAATTCTTTTTCTAAAGCCTCTTTCTGTTCTTCCAACGCTGGCAGCTCCATCTTGGCCAACTCGCGCATATCCTCATCATTGCCGTGCAGGCTTTCCTTAGCAAAAGCATGATCAGCCATCACCCGCTTGTACTGCTCAAAAGGCTGTACAATCTTCTCCAACTGGCGGTATTCCTTACTCAGCTTGCCGAATTCCCGTTGATTATTGATGATCTCCGGGTTGGTAAGGGCTACCCCAATCTGCTCAAATCTTGCTTTAATGGCTTCCAGTTTATCAATCATGCTATAATCCTTAAAGAGCGCAAAATTAAGGTTTGGGGGCGGACTATCCCGATGCGATCAAAAACGCGCAGGAATGGCTAACTTTCTCCTATGATGAAACCCCTTTTAGGCCTCATGGCCCTATGCTTCAACGCCTTAGTGTTACAGGCACAAGAAGCTGATATACTGATTAAAAATGGAAAGATTCTAGATGGAACAGGCAATTCCTGGTATTACGGTGATATTGCCGTAAAGCAAGGCCGGATACTTGCCATGGGCAAGCTGGGCAAATACACAGCTACAAAAACCATTGATGCCAAAGGGCTCATCGTTGCCCCAGGCTTTATTGATGTACACACCCATATTGAAGACGATGAACGCCGCAATCCTGCAGCCACCAATTTCATCTACGATGGTGTTACCACAGTTATTACCGGCAATTGCGGTTTATCAAGAGCAGATATTGGCAGCTATCTCCGTATGATTGATTCACTCAAACCCTCAGTGAATGTAGCCAGCTTGATTGGACATAACGATGTACGCAAAGCTGTGATGGGCAGTGCCCGTAGAGATCCCGATGCCACTGAAATGCAACGCATGGAAGCCATTGTGGCCAAAGCCATGCAGGATGGTGCTGTGGGATTATCAACCGGGTTGATTTATATACCTGGAACTTATTCCAAAACAGATGAGGTAGTCAGACTCGCAAAAGTAGTTGGCCAATACAATGGTGTTTATGCCACGCATATGCGCGATGAGGGCGATAGTGTAACACAAGCGATTGAAGAAGCATTAACGATTGGCAAAGAAGCCGGTATACCAGTGGAGATATCACATTTCAAATTAAGCGGACAACAAAACTGGGGCAGAAGCAAACAAACCATTCAAATGATTATGGATGCCCGCAAAGCGGGGATGGATGTAACCATTGACCAGTATCCCTACACTGCTAGCAGTACTTCGCTGAGCACATTGATTCCTGATTGGATTTTAGCGGATGGCAACGATTCTGTAAAAGCAAGACTCTCGAGACCTGAAGTACAGAAAGAAGTAGAGAAATACATGCTCAACAGATTAAAGAAAAGAGGCCTCAAGCATTTTAGCTATCCGGTAGTGGCCAGCTTTCGTGCAGATAGCAGCTATAATGGCAAAAGCATCGAAGCTGTAAACCTGATGAAAGGCAGAAAGCACAAAGCCAGCGAAGAAGTAAAGACAGTGATTGATATGATGCTGGAAGGCGGCGCCAGCATGGTCTTTCATGGCATGGGCGATGAAGATGTAGAACGCATCATGCGTTACCCTTTCAACATGTTTGCCTCCGATGCCAGTATTCGCGTGTACAATCAAGGCGTGCCACATCCGCGTGGTTATGGTACAAACGCAAGGGTATTGGGCAGATATGTGCGTGAAAAACAAGTAATCAGTTTGGAAGAAGCCATTCGTAGAATGACTTCTTTACCCGCAGCCAAGTTTCAATTGAAAGATCGCGGCTTATTGAAAGAAGGTTTGGTAGCTGACATTGTGATCTTCGATCCTGAAACAGTGGTGGACGCTTCCACTTATGAGCAACCACACCAATTTTCAAAAGGTTTTCAATATGTACTTGTTAACGGACAAGTGACGATAGACAATGGCGTACATATCGGTACCAGAGCGGGTATGGCCATTAGAAAAAATGCAAACTAATCAAGATGAAAAAACTGCTGCTGTTCATCCCACTATGTGCAACGCTGATTGTAGTAAAAGCGCAAAACACTTTTCAACAATCCGTTACACAAATCATCCAAACTGCTAATGAGCAAGTGCCGTTCAGTGGCACGGTCTTGATTGCTGAGAAAGGAAAGATTCTTTATCACGAAGCTTTTGGATACAGAACTTTTGCAGATAGCATCGCCATTCAAGCAAACGATGTTTTCGAATTAGCATCCGTATCAAAACAATTTACAGCAATGATCATCCTGATGCTGAAAGAAAAAGGATTACTGCAATTGGATGATGCTATTGATAAATATGTACTCGTTCCTTACAAAGGCATTACCATACGGCACTTGCTGACACATACTTCCGGCTTACCAGATTATCAGGCCATCATGGATCAATATTGGGACAAATCCAAAATAGCAGGCAATCCGGATATCATTGCCTATCTTAATCAATATGCACCACCTGCTAAGTTTGCTCCGGGTGAAAAATATGATTACAGCAATACCGGCTATGTGTTACTGGCCAGTATAGCAGAGAAAGCATCCGGCAAAGATTTTATTCAACTCAGTAGAGAATGGATTTTTCAGCCCCTCAAAATGCGCGAAACCAATATTCGTACTGCTGCAGAAAAAGCCGCACTCAGCAATTTTGCTTTAGGACATATCTATGTGCCTTTCAGAAAAGCATTTATTCGTGCCGATTCATTTCCTTCAAGCAACTACACCATTTGGCTAGGTAACCGAAAAGGCCCTGGCCGTATCAGTTCAACAGCAACAGATTTATTGAAATGGGATCAGGCATTGTATAGTAATAAATTTATTAGTGCAACATCCTTAGCAGAAGCATTTCAACCCATGCGTTTGAATAATGGACAACTCTCTAGTTATGGTTTTGGCTGGGATCTTGAAACAGATAGCACATTAGGTAAAATTGTCGCGCACAACGGCGATAATCCGGGTTATAAAACAATGATCGTCCGCTGTATCCATACACAACAGACGATCATCGTACTTTGTAATAATGCACATCCGCAATTCAATAATATCATTGCGCAACTGCAACGCTTATTAGCAGCTTATAAACTTGCAAAGCTGTAGCCCAAACGCTTTAAAGGCATTTCTCTTACGCGCACATTTGTTGCTGCAGCAATGGCATTCATCATAGCAGGCATGGCAGATGGCACACTGGTTTCACCAGCACCACCAGGCTCCTCCGTACTCTGCACAATGGTAATATCAATCGGTGGCAGGTCATTCATACGCACCACTTCAAAATCGAAGAAACTGCTTTGCTGCACTGCACCATTCAACACCGTGATTTCACTTTTCATCAAAGCACTCATGGCCCATACATAACTACCCTGAACCTGATTGGTTAATCCATCCGGATCAATCACCGTACCGATATCCGTTACCACAATCGCTTTGTGAATCTTCACCTGCTTCTCCTTGTTCACACTTACTTCAAACGCATGTGCGGTATAGGCTTTGGCATGATTGTAAAAACAACAAGCAATACCCACACCTCTTCCGGCCGCACGCTTTTTATTCCAACCAATCTTCTCTGCACATTGCTTCAATACATTTTCCATTCTGCGCGGATCATACACAGAACCACCCTTGATTGGCCCTTTCTGTAATCCAGCCAGCAGATTGAGTCTGTAAGAAAGTCCATCCATACCTGCTTTCTTCGCCAGCTCATCCACAAAACATTCTATCACCACATTATTATAGGTAAAGTTGACTGAACGCCACCAGCCCAAAGACACTGGCGGCATGGTACGCGTCATGGGTGCACGCAATTGCGGAATATCGTAATACATATCACCATAAGCACCACCACCTGCTTCTGCACTAAACCAACCGGGATTGCCTTTATTCCCTTGGAAGAAATCCATCACCGGTGAAATCACAATATGGTGTTGCCATTGATCCGGCTTTTTGCTGGCGCTGATCTTAGCACTGAGCTGGTGTGTAGAACAAGGTCTGTACACATCAAAACGAATATCATCTGCGCGTGTAAAAATCAATTGCACAGGTTTGCCTTCCATCACTTTGGCAATCTGCATGGCTTCAGCGCCATAATCTGCACTGAGCTTTCTGCCAAAACCACCACCCATCGGTTGCAGATTGATGAATACATCAGCAGCTTTCAGGTTGAAATATTTTGCACCTGCACTCGCCACTTTACCAGGATTCTGAAAACCACCCCAGAGTTCAAACTTGCCATCCTTGAACTGGGCAGTACAGTTGGGCGGCTCCATTGTAGCGTGCGCTACAAATGGGATGCGATACACTGCTTTCACCACACCAGCTGCATTTGCATCAAAACTATCTGTAACAACATCACCTTTCTCATTATAAATTAGGTCAGCTTTTTCTTTCAGCTTTGATTCCTGGAGTTTGTAATAAGATGCAGTAGAAACATTAGCATCTGCTTTAGACAAATCCCACTCTACTTTTAATCTTTGTTGCGCTTTCAATGCACTCCAACGATTGTTGGCTATAATAGCCACACCACTTCTGTTTTCAATCTGATCTCCCATTTCTTTCATCTCAAACAACTGCACAATACCATCTACTTTGCTGATAGATGCAGGATCCCAACTCTTCACTTTACCATTTAAAACAGGGCAACGTACAATCACCGCATACAACATGCCCGGCAACTTGAGATCGATGCCATATTTCATCTTACCACTCACAATCTCTTTGAGATTGGTTTTCTTCTGCCCTTGCTTACCAATTACACGGAAGTCTTTGTAATTCTTGAGTGCAGGATCTTTGGGCACAGGCATTTTACTGGCTTTCTCGATCAAGTCTTTATAAGCAAATTCTTGTCCCGTTACCGAGTTAACAACCTTACTTCTTTCTGCTTTGCAAGTCTCAATAGACACATTCCATTCCTTGGCCGCAGCAGCAATCAGCATCTCACGCGCCGTAGCACCTGCTTTGCGCAAGGGCTGGTATTGTCTGATGGTACTGGTACTTCCGCCTGTAGAATAATCGCCACTCTTGGCTGCATCATATGGCATGGCTTCCACCACAATATCTTTCAGATCGGCTTCCAACTCTTCTGCCATAATCATGGGCAAGGAAGTTTGTACACCCTGACCTGATTCCTGCTTCACCACATAGACAATGATTTTTCCATCGGGGCATAAACGCACCAAGGGACTAGGCTGCCAACATTCAGGAGCATTGGCTGCAAGACCTTTTACAGGTAAAAGTTGCGCGAGTGTCCACCCGCCAACTGTCATAGAACTGATTTTGATAAAATCTCTTCTGCGCATAGCAAGTGTTTATGATTTGGCGGATAATTCTGCTGCTTTATGAATGGCTTTACGGATACGCTCATACGTACCACATCTGCACACCACCTGACTCATCACTTCATTGATTTGTGCATCTGTGGGTTTGGGATATTGCTTCAGTAACGCAACAGTGCTCATGATTTGTCCCGACTGACAATAACCGCACTGGGGCACATTCATGTCGATCCATGCCTGTTGCACTGGATGTGTTGCATCTGCCGACAAACCTTCAATAGTAGTAACCTGTTTACCCACGCAGGCTGATGCGGGATACTGGCAAGATTTCACTGCCTTACCATCAATCAATACAGTGCAGGAACCGCAGGAACCCACACCGCAACCATATTTGGTACCGGTAAGGTCCAGCACATCGCGCAGCGCCCATAATAGCGGCATATCGGCAGGCACGTCAACAGTTTGTGGTTGTCCGTTTACCTGAAGCGAATACTGAGGCATAATCAGAAAGGTATTTGGTGTAAAAAAGCGTTGTCGAACTTACAATTTATTTAGCTTCGGTTCAAAGCAAATCCATGAAACAGCTGCTTTGGACGATTGTTTGTTGTACCGCACTACAGGTATCTGCTCAAAAATACCAGCGCATCCACCGCAAAGCGGTGATGGTAGATACCCACAATGATCTGCTGACAGCAGTGATTGAGAAAAAACTACAATTAGACAGCGATCTCAAAGGCAAGACCCACTCCGACCTCAATCGCTTTTTACAAGCCGGTGTTGATCTGCAATTATTTTCTGTTTGGTGTGATGGCGAAAAGCAAAACCCCTTTGCTTGGGCTAATCGCGAAATGGATACACTCTTGGCTGTTGCACAGCGCAATCCGGATAAACTAATCATCACAGATAATTTTGCTTCGATGGAGTCTGCATGGAAGCAAGGTAAACTGGTAGGACTATTTGGTGTAGAAGGCGGACACATGATAGAGAATGACTTGACTAAGTTGGATCAACTCTATGCAAAGGGTGCACGCTACATGACACTCACTTGGAACAATTCTACATCTTGGGCAAGTTCTGCTTGGGATGAAACTATGCAGCCGGAAAAGCTGGCGCAAAAAGGCTTAACCCCGTTTGGCAAGCAAGTGGTACAACGCATGAATCAATTGGGTATGCTGGTGGATTTATCGCATGTGGGTGTACAAACGTTTTGGGATGCGATGAATACAACAACCAAACCCGTATTGGTGTCACATAGTAATTGTCATGCCATTTGTCCGGTGCCACGCAACCTTACCGACGAACAGATTAAAGCCATTGGTAAAAATGGTGGCGTGATACACTTGAATTTTTATTCTGGCTTTGTGGATAGCAGCTTCAAACAAAAAGAAACTGCATTTCTGCAAACACATACGCGCGAATTAGACTCGTTGAAGCAGACAGGCATGCAGCAAGAATATGCGATGAGCATCTTAACAAACAAATATGCTGATGAAGTCTATAACATCAGACCAACATTGGATCAGCTGCTCAATCACCTCGATCATATTGTTCGCCTCATTGGCGTAGACCATGTGGGCATGGGTTCTGATTTCGACGGTATCACTTCTGCACCCAAAGAGTTGAATGATGTCACCGACTACCCTTTAATCACCAAAGCCCTACTCGAAAGAGGTTATTCCAAAAAAGACATTGAAAAAATATTAGGTAAAAATTTCCTTCGCATTCTCAAAGCAAATCAGCTATGAAAGTATTTTTCGCTTCGCTCCTATTATTGCCATTATTCCTGCAAGCCCAATTCTCTTCAGCCGATAAAGCACGTTGGCAGCAGCACGCCAAAAACACCACCATTATTCGCGACAATTGGGGTGTACCGCATATCTATGGCAAGACAGACGCAGATGCAGTCTTTGGTTTGATCTACGCACAATGCGAAGATGATTTTGCTCGAGTAGAGATGAACTATATCAATATTCTTGGGAGAAGCAGTGAAGTAAAAGGTGCGCAGAATATTTATGAAGACCTCTATACGCGTATGGTGATTGATTCTGCAGCAGCTGTGAAGGATTATCAACAAGCACCACAATGGTTGAAGAAATTGTTACAAGCTTGGTCGGATGGGATTCATTATTATCTCTCCAAAAATCCCAACGTGAAACCACTGCGCTTACAAACATTCAAACCTTGGTATCCATTGATGTGGACCGACGGCAGTATCTCTGCCATCAGCACGGGCTTTCTCGCATCAAGAGATGTGAAAAATTTCTATGAACAAAAAGATGCGGTGGCGCAGGTAGAAAGTCGCCATTTCAATGAAGCACAAACCGGCTCAAACGGTTTTGCCATAGCACCAGCTAAATCAGCTACAGGCAATGCCATGCTTTACATCAATCCGCACACTAGTTTTTATTTCCGTCCGGAAGTGCATATGGTGAGTGAAGAAGGATTGAATGC
>DALYHN010000102.1:0-8019 GCA_031970875.1 Chitinophagaceae bacterium | reverse complement strand
TGTGAATTAGATCAATCTGTTCACTCGCTACCGCTTTTCCAAAGAAAATGGCCGCTTGCTGATCAAAATTGGCTGCATCATCCGTGGTACAAAAGCGGATTTGACCGCTTTTGCTGCATTTTTCAGCCATGGCCGGATGTCTTTGCAGGTATACTGCCAAACTTTTCGCCACAATTTCGCCCTGCGCAATAAGCTTTACATCCTTGGGTAAAAACTGCCTGATCTTATCCATCAACAAAGGATAATGGGTACAAGCCAGGAGAATAGCATCTATATCGGGCGACTGCCCCAACAAATGATCCAGGTGTTTTTGTACGAAATAATCTGCACCCGCTTGATTGTATTCACCGTTTTCAATCAAGGGCACCCACATAGGACAAGCTTCCTGATACACTTTCAGCTGAGGATAGAACTTGGCAATTTCAATTGGGTAGCTGTTACTTGTAACTGTACCATTGGTGCCCAAAATTCCAATATGGCCAGTTTGCGAAAACTGGCCAATGATTTCTGTTGTGGGCCTAATCACACCCAATACACGTTTGTTGGGCGCGATGCGGGGCAGGTCTTTCTGCTGAATAGTACGCAAAGCTTTCGCTGAAGCTGTATTACATGCCAATACCACCAATTCACAACCTTGCGCAAAAAACCATTGTACCGCTTCTAAAGTATAGTGATACACTGTGTCAAAAGAACGCGGACCGTAAGGCGCACGTGCATTATCACCCAAATAACAATAGTCGTATTCCGGTAATGCGGCTACAATCTCTTTCAAGACGGTGAGTCCACCATAACCACTATCAAAAACACCAATGGGTGCTGTTTGCTGCATCACCAAAAATAAGAACCACCCTGTATCAACAGAGTGGTTCAAGCATATTATTCTATAAATACGTTCAATTAACCCTTACCGGCAGGCTTAGCAGCTGGTTTAGCTGGCTGTTGTGCTGGAGCTGCTTGTGCTTTCAAAGCATCTTCTACTTCTTTAGGTAAAGCCCACTTCAGTTTCTGAGCAACTTTGATCACCAGGTTATCGCTTAATGAAGGTGGCGCAAAGAATGCATCACTCTTGAATACATGGGTATACTTTTCATTGGCGATGATATCACGCAAAGCATCGTATACTTTCTGCATAGTTGGTGCCAGTAATTCAGCTTGCTTGTTTTGCAACATCTGCTGCTGATACTGATTCCAGTTTACCAGTTTGTATCCCAGTTCGTTGATTTCTTTCTTCATCATCTCACGCGCTTTAGCAGGCATGGTAGCTGAATCTTTTTTAAAAGCGCTGTCTTTACGCTGATATTGCGTGAGGTCGTAATCTCTTTCAACACCCAAAGAATCTTTCAGATAGATTTGGAGTAAAGAATCAATTTTTTGAATACCAGGCATCAGCTGAAGAATGGTTTCCTCATCAAAAACACCGATTTTAATTTGCTGGGCCTGCAGGTTATTAGCAAAGCTTGCAACAAAGGCAAACGCTAATACCAAAAGAACTTTTTTCATTGCTTGGTTTTTATATTTAACTATTAAACGCTTTATCTGATCCCCAATTCACGCAGAACATCATCGCTTTTGTCCAGCTTGGGGTCGGCAAATATAACGGTAATTCCCTCACTTTTGTCCAGAACAAAGTCGTAAGAACGGGCAATGGCAATCTTCTGAATGGCATTGTAGACCTTATCCTGTATGGGTTTAATCAATTTTTGTCTTTCCTTAAACAAATCGCCTTCATAGCCAAAACGCTTCTTCTGTAATTCGCGTACTTCCTTCTCTTTATTGAACAGTTCGTCTTCTCTTTTCTTCTTGAGGTCTTCAGATAGCATGAATTGCTCGGCATCAAAATTCTTGTACATCTTATCCAATGCCACCTGCTTCTCATCAATTTCTTTCTGCCACTGCTCAGTAATCTGCTGAATCTTGGTTTCGGCTGTTTTGTACTCAGGAATCTTGCCTAAGATATAGCGGGTGTCTACCACTGCATATCGCTGTGCTACAACTGGTGCCAAAGCAACAAGTGTGAGCAAGAGAAGAAGGGTTATTTGCTTTTTCATACGCAAATCGTTTTTAGATAGGTTATTCAGGTTCAAAACCGAGCATGAAGGTAAAGCGTGCTGCATCCCTCAAACGGTTATTTGGTGTAAACCTATCCAATCCTATGCCATAATCAAAACCGAGGAGACCAAACATGGGCAGGAAGAAGCGCATACCCACACCCACAGAGCGGCGCAATTGGAATGGATTGTATTCTTTGAAATTGTACCAACCGTTGGCAGCTTCAAAGAAAGTAAGGCCATAGATGGTACTACTTGGGTTCAAACTCAATGGATAACGAAGCTCCATCGTGTACTTATTGAAGATGGTGAAGTACTGACGGGCACTCTGCTGATCAGGGTTTACTCTTGGATTAGAGTTTTCATACACAGGATAACCTCTGTGCGCGATGATATCGAAACCAAGAAGCGCAAACTGGTTGGTCAGACCTGCATCACCTACCTGGAATCTTTCGAATGGAGAGATATTCAGGTTGTTGTTGTATCTGCCGATGAAACCATATTTCACCGCTGCGCGGAATACAAACTGCTTATTTCTTTCCTCGCCATGTGGCTTACCCAGGGAGAAGAACCACTCCCCATTAAAGCGCCACTTATGGTATTCCACCCACTTATAAGGATTGATCTTGTTTACAACCGATGGGTTGAACAATGAGTATGGTGGCGTTAATTGTAAGCTCAGCAAAAAGTTAGAACCAGATCTTGGAAACAGGGGCTGGTCAACTGAAGAACGTTGTAATGCCAGTTTCAAGTTCAGGTTGTGCGCAAAACCATTGTTGAAACCAGGCAGATTTACCGGATCAATAAAATAGTTGCTCAACTTGTAACGCGTAAAGTTCAAACCAACAGAAAGGTTGAAGAAGTCATCAGGCCAACGCAACTGTTTCGCTAAGCTCAGGGTTGCACCTGTGGTGGAGATATAATTATCTCTACCCGCATTACGAATATTGAAGCGGCCCAAAGAATCAAACTGGTTAGAGAACTTGGTATTATACACGGAGAAAGTCAATGCATTTCTTCTCTTTCCACCCAACCAAGGCTCAGTGAATGAGAAGTTATATGAGCGGAATGCGCGACCATTACTCTGTACACGAATACTCAATTTCTGACCATCACCCATTGGCAATGGATCCCAAGCAGTTTTCTTGAAAAGATTTTTCGCTGAAAAGTTATTGAATGAAACACCCAGTGTACCTGTTAAACCGATGGCACCACCCCAACCAGCAGACAATTCTAACTGATCGCTTGATTTTTCTTCTACGCTGTAATTGATATCAACAGTTCCTTCTTCAGGATTAGGAATTGGGTTGATACCAATTTTCTCCTGATTGAAATAGTTTAGCTGCGCAATCTCACGCTGTGAACGTACGAGATCTGTACGACTAAACTTCTCACCCGGAATAGTACGTAGTTCACGACGAATTACATATTCTTTGGTTCTATCATTACCTGTAATGCGTACGTTTTTGATCGTTGCCTGCGGGCCTTCCATCAAACGAATTTCATAATCGATGGTATCATTGTACACCGCAGTTTCTACTGGTTCTGCACGGAAGAACAAATAACCATCATCCTGATACAAGCCACTGATATCCCCACCTTCCGGAGATGCATTCTTACCTAGCTTCTTATTCAGGTTTTCCAGGTTATAGATGTCCCCTTTTCTGATACCAAGAATGGCAGTGAGAATAGAATCAGAATACTTGGTATTACCTCTCCAACTGATATTACCGAAATAGTATTTTCTACCTTCTTTCAACTTCACATCAATATTCAACAAGCTGGCAGCATTGCTATATACCGTGTCTTTTTCAATGATGGCATCACGATAACCCAGTGCGTTATAATATTCCAGCAGCTTCTCTTTGTCTTCATCGTATTTCTTCTCATCGAACTTTGCACTAGCCAGTTTCAATCGCAGATAAGGATCCATCACACGCTTTGTTTTGCTGAATGTGAGGTAACCTTTTTCTCTCAGGTAGTCGTTGAAAGTATAATGTCTTGGTTCTACAATTACTGGTTTGTCAGTAACAGGGTAGAGCGTCATTCTTGACTTCTCTTTCGTACCCTTCATCTGTTTTTTCAACTTGGTTTCATCTACTGTGATACCACCGAAGTTGATATTGTTGATTTTCACCTTACTACCCTTGCGGATCACAAAATCCAGCATGATGGTATTCTCTAATGAAGAATCTCTTTTCTCTTTGATATCAATCTGCACATCTCTGAAACCTTTCTCCGCATAGAACTTACGAATGCCATCTACAGCAGTTCTACGCATGTTCTCCGTAACCACTCTGTTGGGGAACAAACCTGTTTTGGCTGTCAGGTCTTCTTGCTCACCTTTTCTTACACCGATAAAATTGAACTTAGATAAACGTGGACGTTCTGTTACTTCAATTTCAACATCAATGAGTTTGTTCTCTTTGATGCCAGTAATATAAATGGCCACATTACTGAAGTAATTCTGACCCATTAATTTCAAGATGGCTTTTGAAAAATTATCGCCACCAGGAATCATCACTTCATCAGCTACGTTCAGGTTACCAATAGAAATCAACAAGGCTTCATCGAAGTACTTATTGCCGGTTACCTTGATCGAATTGATTTTATACTTGCGTGGTGTTTTCTGTGTAAAGATGTTGAGCAGGTCTACATCTACTTCTGTAACGGTAGTGTCTTTTCCTGTTTCCTGTGCAAAGCCATGAGTACTGCTGAATAATCCAACAAGAAGCAAAATGAACAAATAATGAGTCTTACGCATGCGAGTTCCAGTTTGAAGCTTGCTCAAAGGCTGCACAGCACCTTTTAAAGCAGTTGTCCGGTTGTTTAGGCGGGGCAAATTAACGGGATTATTCAAAAGTGTTTGTTAAATAGACAGTGATAATTGGCGTTTCATTTTCAAGCAGTTGCATCAGTTGCTTCCTGAATTTGCTGTCCGGTCTTGCCGAATCTTCGTTCACGAGATTGGTAATCCAAAATCGCTTCACAGAGATGCTCTTTACGAAAGTCGGGCCAACGTGTATTGGTGAAATAGAGTTCTGCATAAGCCAGCTGATACAGCAAAAAATTGCTGATTCTGTATTCCCCACTGGTGCGGATCATCAGCTCAGGATCAGGGAAGGCACTTGTGGTCAGATAAGACTGAAGTGTTTGACTATCAATAGTTTCCGGATCAATCTTGCCAGCCTTCACATCAAGGCCGATGTGCTTCACGGCATTGACCAACTCCCAGCGGCTACTATAACTTAAGGCCATCACCAGATTAAGGCCGGTATTGGCTGCAGTCATATCTAAGGCTTCCTGCAATTCGTTCTTGGCAAAATCGGGCAGCATGCTCATATCGCCAATCACATGCAGCTTGATATTGTTCTTATTCAGGGTGGCCACTTCCTTGCGAATGGTATCTACCAGCAAGGTCATCAAACCATCCACTTCGCGTTGGGGCCTGTCCCAATTTTCTGTACTGAACGCATAGAGTGTCAAGTACTTAACACCTAATTCAGCGCACCCTTCCACAATATTGCGCACGCTTTCTACCCCATGAAAATGACCATACAAGCGTTCCTGGCCTTTCTCTTCAGCCCAACGGCCATTCCCATCCATGATGATGGCAATATGCTCGGGTAATCTTGTTTTATCAATCTGGGCTATCAGGTTTTCCAGCATATATCTGGCATTTTCAGGGCGCGAAGGTACGAAAAGGTTTGTTGACGGCAGCGAAAGACGGCTATCTGTCGGGGCAACGATAAGAAGAAAGGTTAAAGGAAAGGCCAAATTGAAGGGTAACAAACTTATCCGCCTTCTTGCTATTGCCTCTTTGGGCACCTGCTGAAAAGAAATTGACGCCATTACTGGTTTCATAGCTTCTATCCTGCAAGAGGCCAAAAGGCGTGAATGTAACACCATCTGATTCTAGTGAATTGTAGGCATCGGGTGCATAAACGCCACTCACATCATCCAAATAATCTGTATTCGTAAAGCGATAAGTTAATTCAGCAAACACATTCAGTTTGGGATTTAAGCTATACTTCACACCCACACCGAAAGGAATACTAATGGCCGTAGTACCATATTTCTGCAGATTAGGATAAAGCGTACTACCCTGGCCTTCTGTACCAATATCTCTTAGGAAATACTTCTGATTATTGAAGTAGGTATAAGGATCGTAAGAAAAAATGCTTACGCCCATGGTTACATAAGGCGTAAAAATGTATTCTTCAAACTCGGGATTGAAACGAAAGAAATTGAAGTCACCGGCAATACCAATCTCCCATATATCCGTGTTGAAACTCAGGTTTCTTCTACGTTCTAAAGGGCTGGGGCTATATACATCTGAATAACCGAGTTGCGCATAATTAGCTGATAAACGCACGCCGAGATAATCACCAAACTGCTTTCTAAAGAAAGCACCACCAGCCAATTTGGGCCTTTTAATTGAGGTAAATGTGTTGAGATCACCGAAATAATGCGCTGCACCCACTGAAAAACCAAATTCTCCCTGGTGCACAAAACTCTGCAACATCTGCGCACGCAGGTTGGATATTGCGAGTAAAAAGATTCCTATCAACAGTCCTTTCTTCAATGCGGCTCTTAAACGTGTGTAAATTAATCAAAACCAGCAAAGACCATATATAGACAAACGTTAATTTCTTTTGTCGAGACCCCAGGTTAATTTGGTACGAAGGGTTGACAAAAAGCTATTTTCATTCAGTCTGAGCAAACTTGCACAAAAAGTCTCACGCTTAACAGCAATTTGTATGCTTTTGGTAACAATTTCCCGTCGCGCATCCAATGCACAGATGAATTGATCGGTTCTTCCTTCAATTTCGAAAGAAATCACTGTATTATCCGGCACTACGATGGAACGAACGTTTAGGTTATGTGGCGCCACAGGCGTGATGACAAAGCTGGCCGAATCCGGAAAGGTAATCGGACCATTACAACTCATATTATACCCTGTTGAACCAGTAGGTGTTGAAACAATCAAACCATCTGCCCAGTATGTATTCAGAAACTCTCCATTCAGATACGTGTGAATCTTGATCATGGGAGAAGTATCGCGTTTATGGATGGCAAACTCATTCAAACCAAAAGGTGCATCCTTAAACAAGGGCAGATTGGCATCTACGTGAATTAAAGAACGTTTATCTACAACATAGGTGTGGTTCACCAATGCATCAACAGCAAGCGTTAATTCTTCTTTGCTGATGCTCGCGAGAAAACCAAGTCTTCCAAAATTGATACCAAGAATAGGAATACCCGCATCACCCACCAGCGCGATCGCATCCAGCATCGTACCATCACCGCCTAAACTGATTAAGCAATCTGTTTCTGGCTCCAGCTCATCGCGCTTTTTAAAGGGGATTAATGCTGTACGTAAATGCTCAGGTACCGCAAAGATGTGGAGCAAGGGCTCATATATCTGCATACCTACATGATACTTAGCCAGCTCTTCGATCAAAAGTTGTAAAGCATCTTCTTGTTCTATATCCAGCCCACGGCTGTAAATGGCAACTTTCATAAACAATAGCAGCAAGCTGCTGCGCTTCTGTAAATATACCTTTCTTCAGCCAGTCTGCCCAAAGCAGGCCGCTGCAGTAAGTATGTTTAGATATTCAAATAATTCAAGAGATGGTCGTAATTACTCTTTAACTCATTGGCATACTGCTCATCACCAAAATAGTAACGAACGGCATATTCGTAACGCTGGAAAGTAGCAACGATATCACTAATCTCCGCTTTATTGATACGAAGGGTTACAATGAATAATCCAGATTCAAGTTCCTGATAGGTATTCAATTGTGTGATATACGCATCATTAGTTTCAACCAATCTGCTGATTTCACCAAAGGAGAAATGACGCTTATCCATCTCCAGCACAATAACCCCGCCGGGATCAGCCGCACCAGTAAAAGTGCCCAACAATAAGAGCAATTCTGTTGCAGGAATACAGCCAGCTATTTCACCC
>DALYHN010000101.1:2645-8024 GCA_031970875.1 Chitinophagaceae bacterium | reverse complement strand
CTTAGAGCTTTGATTCTAGCACCCAACTTTTGCAAGTAGATGTCTTCATTATTTATTGGAAGCTCCTTCTTTACTTTAGAACCCTTATTCATTGGGTAAAATAACCGAAAGAGATACTTTATAGCTACCCCTTATAAGACACCGCTTTAAAGAGTCTTTAAATTCTTATTTTTGTCCAAAACCTATAATATGAAATCATTTATGTTTATTGGCCTGCTGGCTTTAGTTACTCTAAGTTGCTCTAAAAAAGGAGATACTGCTCAAGACAACAAAATAGATGTTTCGAAGGTATCAGGCACCTATAAAGGTGGCACCTTAGAATGGACAAAATTCGTTGGAACAACACTAACCAATGGCACAGACCCAAACTTCACGATAACAGTAACTTATGTTACTACAGATAAAGTAAACATTACCCTAAATACAGTAGCGCCAATAACAAGGAAAACTTTTTCTAATATCCCATTAACTAATAAAATTGAACGAACTGGGACAAATAACGTAATCACGGGCGGCACCTATGTATTCTCAGCAAATACCAGCACTCCATTAAACCCATTTGAATATTATTTTGGTTTTGGGCTCTCACTTATTAACAATACAATTTCCGGTAGCCTACAATTCAACTCTACGACTTCAACAGGAAGCGGCGCTAACTATAATTTCGAGCAATTAACTGGAAGCGGAAATAGATAAGCTAGTAATCTCTTGCTGATATTTATTCATTAGGGGCTAAGGACTTAGCTTTAGCTATCTATCCTTTTTATTATTATCCCCAAAAATGCAATTAGTGTCGTACTCTAGTATGAACAAAACAGATAAGCTCATCTGTTTGTCTTTCATATAGGAATACTTTGCCATTACGCAATTGGGTAAAATACCGCTCCGAATTTTTCATGTAGCCCATTTTGAAAAAAGTATAAATGTCATCAGTTGCTACAATGAATTTATTCTTTTTATTGGCTATCATATAATTTAACTCTATAGCCCTAAGCTTAATACGATTTGCTTCTGATTTACTACAACCGAGTAGCTTTGCAATTTGGCTGTTAGAAAGCCCAAAATAATCTCTCAAACCAAAGCTTTTAGCAATCGGTAATGCATTTCCTTTTTTTAATGCGGATTGCCCAGCTCGTTTTTTGAGATAATACTTTCTTTTTCTATCCAGCTCCTTAAGCTTCAATGAGATTAAACCTGTTGAAAGCAAATATTTGAGGTGCTTTAAATCGTCAAACCAAACACAAATAAGCTTTTTAGTCTTTATTAATAACATCCGACAAATAGCCCTATAGCTTCTTATCCAATAGTTACCATTTGAAGCATTATATCCAAGCCACCCAAGCTGTATAAGCTTGAGTAGATATTTGTTTATTGTTCTTATATCTGAAATGCCTAATGCTTGACATATTTGTTTTCTATTCAGGAAAAAATCGTTGAATATACCTGATGTGCTCAATTTGAGATAAAGCAATAGCATAAAGGGCTTAACAAGTCCTTCCCTCAATACATAGCTCGCTAATTCATCGGGCACACAGGTATAATCAATTTTCATTAATTCCATGAATAAAAATTTATGCTATAAGGTTAGTAGCAAATAAGTTGTCTAGGTCTTGCTTTCGGTAATAAATAATTCCACCAATTTTGGAATAAGGGAGAGTTCCAGAGTTTCTTAAATTAACTAGTGTCCCTTCAGAACAACCTAAAATTTTCTTTACATCTGAATTTTTAAGCCAAACATCTTGGCTCTCGGGCTTAGCCACCAGCTTCTTGATTTCGTCGATTAATTCAATCTTTAATCTCTCAAAATCGACCCGAGTAAGGATTTCTACATTCACGTTAGTTTGCAATCTTTAATTTTTCATCATATTTATTCATAAGTTGAGACATATCTTCAGCTAGTTTCACATCAAGAACTTTAGAATAGTGTTGTGTAGTTCTTATAGTTCTATGACCAAGCATTTTTGATACAGTCTCTATTGGTACTTTATTGTTTAATGTTATGGTTGTAGCAAATGTGTGCCTTGCCATGTGACTTGTTAGACACTTATTTATTCCACAGCAATCTGCTATTTCCTTTAAGTAAGCATTATATTTCTGATTTGACAATACAGGTAAAAGCTTACCAACAGCTTTACATTCAGGGCTGTTTTCGTACTTATCTAGAATTAGCTGAGCAATGGGCAGAATCGGAATTTTACTTAAAACTTTTGTTTTGGTTCTATTCACCTGAATCCAATTGTTCTTGTCTATTCCAATATAGATGTGTTCCTTAGAAAGCTTCTTAACATCCGCATAAGCTAACCCCGTATAACAACAGAAAAGAAAAACATCCCTCACATACTCAAGCCTTTTAATACTAAACTGCTTTGAGTGCAACTTCTCTAATTCTGTTTCAGTCAAAATTTCTTTAGTAACCTCTTCAAGCTTGGCTTTATATGACTTGAATGGGTCTATTTGTAACCAACCAAAGTCTATTGCCATCCTAACTACCTTCCTCAAATTGGTTACATATTTGACTGTCGTATTATTATTACAGTTCCTAACAGTTCTTAGGAAATAATCAAACTCCGCTATAAATGCTGAATCGATTTCTTGCAGGCTTATATCTGACTTTTTATAGTTTTTCTCTAAAAACTCAACGACCAACCTTTTACAAGTAATGAACCTATCCAAAGTGCCCTTAGAATAAGATTTACCTATCTGAGTTTCCATTCTTTTGTTATGGAAGTCAAATGCATACAGAAGTGATTTAGAGGCCGTATTTAAGCCTAAAACAGCTTCTTTAATCTTATGTGTAGATATAAACTCCCCTTTATCGAGAAGCTTTGAATATTCGTCATAAATACGCCTTTTAAATACCCTGATTTGCTCATTTATGGAATGTGCATCTTGGTTCCTTCCTTTAACGGCTTGTTTTTTATTGTCCCAAGAATCGGGACTAACGAATCGTTTAAGAGCTATTTCAGCTCTTTGTCCATTGTAGGAAATTCTGAGGTAAAGCGGTGCAAGCTTCTCTTGGTTCTGTTTATATCTTTTTAGGTAAACTAAAAGATATAACATTCCAGTATTTTTTAAACTCATACAAAGTTATGTAAATCATTGTAAATCACCAAATTGGTAACCAAATCTGATTACCTTTTAGGCCTTCTAGGTTACCTCAAACAGAGGTAAAAAACACGTGATTTTGGTGACCTAAAAAAAAGCTATTTGAGGTCACCTTTTGATATACCTAGTTGTTTGTATAAGTTTAGAATTATTCAGCAGTTATAACAATAGAAAAAGCCTCACAATCAATGTAATTTGTATCTGATTGTAAGGCTTTAAAACTTTATGGGCGGAGACGGCGAGATTCGAACTCGCGATACAGTTTCCCGTATACACACTTTCCAGGCGTGCTCCTTCAACCACTCGGACACGTCTCCTAAAGGGGTGCAAAAATACAGGTTCAAACGGTCTTAGAGAAGATTTTTTGAGCGTTCGCAGTAGTAATAGCTGCAACTTCCTCCACTGAAACACCCTTTGTTTCAGCCAATTTTTTCACCACATGTTCCAAATAAGCGGGCTCGTTACGTTTACCTCTAAATGGAACTGGCGTAAGATATGGTGCATCTGTTTCCAAGACCATCCATTCCAATCCAATTTTTTCTAATGCTTCGGGCAAACCAGCATTTTTATAGGTGAGTACACCGCCAATACCCAGATGAAAGCCCATTTTGGTGATTTGCTGCGCAGACTCATAACTACCACTGAAACAATGAAAAATACCTTTCAATCCTTTTTTCGCGAAGGGCTGAACTGCATTAATGGTTTCCTGCATGGCGTTGCGGGTATGAATCACAATGGGCAGATTTCTATCTAATGCCCATTGCATTTGCTGTTCAAAAGCAATGTGCTGCTCATGTACAAATGTTTTATCCCAATAAAAATCCAAGCCAATCTCTCCAATCGCCACAAAATCCCGTCGATTCATCCATGCTTCTACAATGGCCAATTCTTTTTGGTAATCTTCCTTCACAGAACAGGGATGTAAACCCATCATGGGGATACAAACCTCCGGATATGCATCGCCCAATTGAACCATCGCATCGTGCGTAGTGCTATCAATTGCAGGCAGGTAAAATTGGCTTACACCCTGCTGTTTAGCACGTGCCAACATCAGTGCGCGGTCTTCTTCAAAAGCATCCAGATAAATATGACAATGGGTATCGATCAATTGCATGCTGCAAAATGCTGTTTTTTAGTGCATTAAGAAAAGAAACACAGAATTTTTTCCTATTGCTAAAAAATAATTTCCTCCCTATCCCGTTTATATACCGTACCACTTGCGAAAGCAAATATGGATGCAGCTTGCGTGAAAACCTGGCTAATAAACATGTACTTACTAACCCATCTAGCATAATTGTAGACCGATAGCACGGATATGTGCTGAAAGATTGTTTTCATAGGGTACGGATTAAAAACGGGCTGGGGTTTCTACCCTGGCCAATTTTTTTATACTAACCCAAACTGATAGCCTTGCGCTAGAAAATGATCGATTGTTTTGGGTAAAGCATACTGCATACGTTGCCATGCTTTTTCGCTATCATGAAAAACAATAATACTACCGGGACGTACTGCTTTTTTCACTTGACGCCAGCATTGTTCCGGTTGAAGCTGAGTATCAAAATCACCGCTTAAAACATCCCACATAATGATGCGATACGCAAACTGTTGTTGCACAGATTTGATCTGCGCTTTAGTAATTCTACCATAAGGTGGGCGAAACAAAGACGCATCAATATATTGTGTTGCCGTGAAAATATTTTCTAAGTACTCTTCCCGACTGGTTTGCCAACCATTGCGGTGATCTTGTGTGTGATTACCAGTCTGATGGCCCTCAGCCAAAATACGCTGATATATTTGTGGATAACGCTGCACATTCTTACCAATACAAAAGAAAGTTGCTTTGATATTGTGTTGCTTCAATAAGTCCAACACAAAAGGTGTAGCAATAGGATGCGGACCATCATCGAATGTGAGGTAAATAGTTTTATTCGCAGCACTGCCCTTCCATTCCAGTGAAGGATAGATCCAACGAAACAAAGCGGGTGTGCGAACTGGATACCACATAGACTATTGCATTGCTGCTAGAATTTTTTCCTGTACCATTTTTAGGTGTTCGGGACTAGGTTTTGTTTTTCTACTTAGTATTTGCATATCGGCCATACCATTCATCGGTAATAAATGAATATGCGCATGCGGCACTTCAAAGCCCACTGTCATAATATTCACGCGTTGGCAACCGAATGCTTTCTCAATGGCTTTGGCAATGGGCTGTGCAAATGTCAAAATCCCGTCTAAGTATTCAGCTGGCAGATCGAATAACTTGTCTGTTTCTTG
>DALYHN010000101.1:0-2545 GCA_031970875.1 Chitinophagaceae bacterium | reverse complement strand
GCATTTACTTCTGCAACCTCACCTTTGCTCTTACCCATCAGGCCCTTACCAATGGGTGATGATGCCGAAATTTTACCAGCTTTCAGATCAGCTTCTTTTTCACCCACAATCTGGTAAGTCACCGTTTTCTTTGTGGCCAGATTGGTGATGGTTACACGAGTAAGAATACTCACACGGCTGGTATCAATCGTGGTTGTATCCACAATCTTGGCATTGGCAATCACCCCTTCCAGTTGCTTGATCTTTGCCTCCAACATACCTTGGGCTTCTTTAGCTGCATCGTACTCTGCATTCTCTTTCAGATCGCCTTTTTCTCTGGCTTCTGCAATAGCACGAGAAGCTGCAGGACGATCGATAGCTTTCATTCGCTGCAACTCTTCCTTCATGCGTTCGAAGGTCTCTTTTGTTACATATTCACTCATACAACTCGGTTTAAAAGAGATAAAAAAAATACAACGCCACAGTTTGAACCATAGCGTTGCTGGCGACAAATATAAGGAGGATTCAATTTCAGACTAGTCCCAATTTCTCTAAAACCACCTGGCTCATACGCTCAAAAGCCTGATGACTGTAGCCGGCGATATGTGGCGTAATCAACACATTTGGTTGATTTACAAGCCATTCTAACTGCTCTTTTTCTTCTGGCGAATAGGTTTCCAAGCGTTCATTTTCTAATACGTCCAATGCAGCTCCACGAATTTTACCTTGCTCCAAAGCTCGAATTACAGCAGCCGTGTCTGTTACTTTTCCTCTGCAGGTACTGATAAAAAAGGGCTGTTGTTCCAAGCTATTGAAAAAAGCATCATTGGCATAATGTCTTGTTTCTTCAGTAAGCGGGAGATGTAAGCTCACCACATCTGCATAACGGGCTATTTGTTCTAATCCGGCTTCTCGGATATAGTCCTTCGCAAAATCAAAGCGATAGCGATCATGCGCCAGCACAGTTACTTGAAAGGGTTGTAATAGCTGCGCAAAAGCACTGCCTGTATGGCCATAGCCAATAATACCCACTGTACTTCCTGATAACTCAACTCCACGATTGGCATCACGAATCCATTTACCCGCTTTCACTTCATCATAACTGCTGTGCATTTTGTTCATCAACGAAAGCAACATACCTAATGCATGTTCAGCAACAGCGAGTCGGTTGCCTTCGGGACTGCTTACACAGCGAATACCTTTGCTTTCTGCATAAGCCACATCAATCAACTCCATGCCACTACCTAAGCGACCAATCCATTTCAACTGAGCTGCTTTATCCAACACAACACGATCGATCTTCAACCTTGTGGTCACGATCAAGCCTACTGTATCGGCTATTTTTTCAATAAGTTCATCATAGGTAATTGCCGGCGCATATTCCACTACAAACCCTTGCTGCTCCAGTTTCTCCTGCAACATGGGATGGGCTTTGGCCGTTATAATCACTTTGCCTTGCATCAATAATTCATTTGGAAGGTGAGTGCAGCAAATTGCTCAATACTCAATTGCTCTGCACGCAGATTAAACAAAGGATCTTCCAAAACAGTTGCATCAAACAAAGTTTTTACCGCATTACGTAAAGTCTTTCTTCGTTGATTAAACGCAGTCTTCACTAGATTACGGAAATGTTTGTCCGACTTAACCGTAAGCGCTTGTTCTTTTCGCTTCAATCTGATAACACCACTCACCACTTTGGGTGGCGGATTGAATGCTTCTGCAGGTACATCAAATAAATATTCTGTAGCATAGAAAGCCTGCACCAATACACTAATTACTCCATACACTTTTGAACCAGGCTTGGCTGCAATTCTTTGTGCCACTTCTTTTTGAAACATCCCAATCATCACCGGCACCTGGTCTTTCCAATCAAGCATCTTGAAGACGATCTGCGAGGAAATATTGTAAGGGAAATTGCCTACGATAATAAAGCTATCCTTAAATGGCGGCTCAATATCCAAAAAGCTTTGATGAATGAGTTTACCTGATATCGCAGGAAAATGATGCTCTAAATAAGCCACTTTTTCTGCATCCAATTCCACCGCTTTAAAATCGATATCCGTAAGCTGTAACAAATGCTTGGTTAATGCACCTCCGCCCGGGCCTACTTCCAATAATTGACCATAGGTTTCCTGTTGCAAAGCATCTACGATACGCACGCAGACAGTGTCGTCTTTCAGAAAATGTTGCCCCAGCGATTTTTTCAGGGTGTATTGCATGTGGCAAAACTACTGTTTTGACCGGTATAGCCCCGCCAAACAGTTGATAATGCTTATTTTTACCGAATAATTGACAAGCATGAGTAACGATTTGCAAAGGCCGGTGATTGGATTTTCTTGTGGCGACTTGAACGGCATTGGTATTGAACTAATCATTAAGACATTGGCTGATAACCGTATTCTGGATATCTGCACACCAGTGGTTTTTGCTAGTAATAAGAGTATCAACTTTTATCGCAAGAGTTTGGCCGATATTAACCTGAACTACGCCAGCTCAAAAGATGCGTCGCGCATCAATCCCAAGCAAATCAATATTGTCAACTGCTGGGAAGAAGAAGTAGCCATTA
>DALYHN010000100.1:7852-8033 GCA_031970875.1 Chitinophagaceae bacterium | reverse complement strand
CAAGATTTCGCCAAGCAAAGAAATTTGGTTTGCCATATCAAGCGGGTTGATACCCGATCTTTCATGAAGCAGTATAACATGGGTGTGCAGGAAGCAGCCCGTGTATTGCGGTATCAATGGTTTGAAGCATTGATGCAAGATCGAAAACTTGATTATCTGGCTACTGCCCATCATGCAGATG
>DALYHN010000100.1:5330-7788 GCA_031970875.1 Chitinophagaceae bacterium | reverse complement strand
ATTGAAGGGGATGGATGCATATTCGCCTAAACAAAAATTGATTCGTCCCTTGCTGTCATTTCATAAAGACGCTATTCTTGCACAAGCAAAAAATGATGGATTGGTTTTTGTGGAAGATAGTAGCAATGCCGATAGTGATTACACTAGAAACTTCTTTAGAAATGAAGTATTGCCCTTGATTGAATCGCGGATGCCGCAAGCAAAACAACAAGCGTTACAGACCATTCAGTATTTACAGGATAATGCTATCATCCTCAAGCATACATTTGATCAGTGGAAAAAGAAACTCTTGATTGCTGATGGAGTGCAATTCCGAATTCCCATCTTATTGCTACAAGAATATCCGGCTTGGACAACTGTTTTGTGGGAGCTAGTTCATCCTTTTGGTTTTACAGCCGGACAGCATGCAGAGATTATCAAGTTATTGCAGGCGGACAATAGCAGTTATGTAAGTGGTGAGATGTATCGTGTGATTAAAGATCGTAAGCACTTGCTGATTGCTCCAATAAAGTCTTCAGTTGACCCACAGACATTGTTGATTGAAGCGGGACAAACGAGTATTTCATTTCCATTAGGAGAGTTGCTAATTCAACAAACAGCAGTGCCTAAAGAAATCAGTGCAGATCCAATGCTTGCATTGATGGACTCAAGTGTATTATCATTTCCTTTATTGTTGCGTCCATGGCGGGTAGGTGACTATTTTTATCCCCTCGGTATGCGCAAGAAGAAAAAATTGAGTCGGTTCTTTGGCGATATCAAATTGTCACGCACTGAAAAAGAACAAGTATGGGTGATTGAATCCAATAAAAAGATTGTTTGGATTCTTGGTCATCGTATTGACGATCGATTTAAAATCACGCCGCAGACTAAGCAGGTTGTACAGATCCGCTTTAAAAAGAACGCATAAAGTCCATCACCTGGCGGATAAAACTTTCCAAAGGATCAAATCCTTTAAAGAAAACAGAAGCAATCAGGATGAACACAATACCTGATACAGCGCCCCAGATATGTGCTGAGTGATTCACATTGTCCCCGCCACGTTTTTCCATATAGGCTGAACCAATCAGATATATTGGTGCGAATACGAATCCAGGAATGATTGGTGGCAGAATGAATAAACCAATCTTGATAGTAGGATAGAGGAAGATGCCCGCAAAGACAATGGCAGAAACAGCACCTGAAGCACCCAGACTTCTATACCAATAATCATCCTTGTGTTTGATGTAGGTTGGAATAACACTTAAGATGGTTGCCAAGAAATAAAGCAGCAAGTACATCACAGTGCCAAGTCCCGGATAGATTTGCGCAAATGCTTCTTCAGCGATATCGCCAAACATATACAGCGATAGCATATTGAACAGTAAGTGTGTGATATCGGCATGGATAAAGCCACAGGTAATGAAGCGGTACCACTGGTTTTTAGTCTTGATGATGGCTGGTTGAAAGATCAGGTCATCAATCGTTTTATGATTGGAGAATGCAGGAAAAGAAATAACCGTGGTGAGTATGATAATAGAGAGTGTAGAATTGATCATAGCGCAAAATTAGGGCTAAACATGATGGTATTTTTCATTGCGGTTGATGGTGCAGGCGCGATAGACTTGTTCGGCTAAAATCAATCGAACCAACATGTGCGGAAATACCAATTTGGACAAGCTCCAGGTAAACTGCGCTCTCTGCTGAATAGTACCGTCCACACCAAAAGCACCGCCAATCAGGAAGACAACTCGCTTGGTACTTTCGTTAGCACGTTGCTGCAAAAGGTTAGCCAATTCGGGTGAACTGATGTTTTTACCCCTTTCATCTAATAAAATGAGGAAATCATCAGGTTGCAGTTGTTGCAGCACCAATTCAGCTTCTGCTTTTTTGAGGGCTGCTTCATTCAATGATGCCGCATTCTTGGGTGGGGTAATGATTTTCCATTCCACGCCATAGTATTTCTGAATCCGTTGGGTAAACTCTTCCACACCTGCTTTTACCAAAGCTTCATGTGGTTTGCCAACAGATGCCAACACAATTTTCATATGGTAAAAGTACGTGATTCGTGCGCGGTTTTATATAGGTAGACTTTAGTCCACAGTATATGTATTAATTTAAGCAATAGATGCATTTCCCCGGACTTTAGTCCGGGGTGAAATGTGATGCGTATATAGGTCATTATTGGTCGCCCGATTAACAAGAAAAATAATGCAACTAAAGTCGGACGCTGAAGGCGTCCAATATGAATAGAGTCATTCGTGTGAATTCAATACACAACCCTGAAGGGGTTGAATAAAATGTCGCGGTGAGGACACCGCTCTTGGCTGGTAGGATTACTACTTGATTTCTGGCCATTGTTGGTCGCCCGACCAACAAATAGATGTCTACAATTAGAATCGGACGCTGAAGGCGTCCAATATGAATAGTCATTCGTGTGAATTCAATACACAACCCTGAAGGGGTTGAATAAAATGTCGCG
>DALYHN010000100.1:0-5230 GCA_031970875.1 Chitinophagaceae bacterium | reverse complement strand
AGTCATTCGTGTGAATTCAATACACAACCCTGAAGGGGTTGAATAAAATGTCGCGCTGAGGACACAGCTTTGGGATTGATAAGATTAATACGTGATTTCTAGGCCATTGTTGGTCGCCCGACCAACAAGAAAAATAATGCCACTAAAGTCGGACGCTGAAGGCGTCCAATATGAATAGAGTCATTCGTGTGAATTCAATACACAACCCTGAAGGGGTTGAATAAAATGTCGCGGTGAGGACACCGCTCTTGGCTGGTAGGATTACTTTGTGATCCTTTTCGTATTGGCCTTACTCAAAGACCTGTCCACGCTTTCAGCGTGGGGTCTTTATCACTTTTTTGGAAAATGTCTATGGGATTTAAATCAGGATTACTTCATGATCCTCGTCGCATTGGCCTTACTCAAAGACCTGTCCACGCTTTCAGCGTGGGGTCTTTTATCACTTTTTTGGGAAAATGTCTATGGGAATGAAATCAGGATTACTACGTGATCCTTTTCGCATTGGCCTTACTCAAAGACCTGTCCACGCTTTCAGCGTGGGGTCTTTTTATTCGTCTGCTTAGCAAAGCAAGCTTTGCACGCATCCAAATAAAAAGACCTGCCAAGTTTGGCAGGTCTTTGTGACCCCGTCAGGATTCAAACCTGAAACCTTTTGATCCGTAGTCAAATGCTCTATTCAGTTGAGCTACGGGGCCATTCCCTTAAATGGGCTGCAAATATAGGCGGGGGAGTTCATATTTTGAAATTCCCGCACAAAAATTATCAGAAATGCCAGCGCACAAATGCCTCAATAGCAGCATACTTAGTCATGCCCAAGGCTGCATACAGATTGGCAGTATTGGCATTGCGTTCTTCTGCACGTTGCCAGAATTCGCGGCTATCGGTTCCCTGGAAGGGTACCATGTCTTTCTGGCTCTGATGAATAAAGATGCCAAAACGCTTTTTCATCACCTGATCCGGACTCATTGGTATGGCCATTTCGATATCAGCAATATCCCATTCCTGCCATGCACCTTTGTACATCCATACATAACAGTCCTTCACCCATTTTTCACCGGCAGCTTTTAATCTGCGCATGCTTTCAAAAACAATGTCCAAACAAACTTTATGTGTACCATGCGGATCAGCCAGATCACCAGCACAATAGATTTGGTGTGGCTTGATCTTATTCAACAATTCCATCGTCAACACCACATCCTCTTCACCCATGGGTTTTTTCTCAACCGTACCTGTTTCATAGAAAGGAAGATTTTGAAAATGACATCGGTCTTCGGTTAAACCAACATAACGACAAGTAGCTTTTGCTTCGCATCTGCGGATCAACCCTTTGATGGCGCGTATCTCAGCAGTATCGGGCTGATTTTTAGCTTTATTCGATATGTATTGTCTGGCTTCTCCAAGGATTTTGGTGCTTACTTCATTGTTGATGCCAAACATGTCTTCAAAACCTACTGCAAAATCCAGAAAGCGTGTAACGAATTCATCCGTTACTGCAATATTGCCACTGGTTTGATAGGCTACATGCACTTCATGTCCCTGATCATGTAAACGCTGAAATGTACCACCCATGCTGATGATATCATCATCGGGGTGTGGACTAAAAATCAAACTACGCTTAGGGTGTGGATCGCTACGTTCTGGGTGACCAGGAATCACTGCATTTGGTTTGCCGCCAGGCCATCCTGTTAAGCTATCGCGCAGCATGTAGAACACTTGCAGATTTACTTCGTAAGCATCACCTTTTTCAACGAGCAAATCTCCTAAGCCATTCTCGTTATAATCATGTGCAGTAAGACTCAGCACAGGTTTCCCCAGCTTAAGTGCCATGTGCACCACAGCACGTTTGATCATCTTGGGGGTCCAGTCTACATCGCCGCTTAGCCAAGGAGATTTAACGCGTGTTAACTCACCTGCAGCTACTTCATCAATCACGAAAGTGCAATCATTGTGCTGCTGTAGAATAGAAGCGGGGATTTGTTCAGTAACATGTCCTTCCACTGCTTTCGCTACAATAGGTGCTTTCATGCCCCAGGCCATCAAGATCACTCTTCTTGCTTTCATGATGGTACTGATACCCATGGTAACCGCCATGCGTGGCACCTGAGATATATTCTGAAATTCAAACGAGTTGGCGATACGTGTGCTGTTGTCCAACGATACTAACCTCGTCTTAGAAAAAATACTGGAACCCGGTTCGTTGAAACCAATATGACCATTATTACCGATACCGAGAATTTGCAAATCAATTCCACCAACCGCTTCAATCAATTGCTCATATTTCAGGCAATGCTTTTTTACATCTTCTTTCGCTAATTGACCGTTAGGGATATGAATATTCTCCGGATCAATATCCACGTGATTAAAGAGATGGCGGTGCATAAAGCTCCAATAGCTTTGGTATGCTTCTTTCTCGAGCGGGTAGTATTCGTCGAGGTTAAACGTAATCACATTGCGAAAACTGAGTCCTTCTTCTTTATGCAAGCGTACAAGCTCCTTGTATAATGTAATCGGCGTAGAACCTGTTGCTAATCCTAATACGCAATCTTGTCCCTTTGCTTGCTTCTCTTTGATCAATGCCGCAATTTCAGCAGCTACAAACTGAGAACCGTGCTTGGAGTTTTCAAAAACTTTCACAGGAATTCTCTCTAAGCTGTCTGAGAGATCAACCGAGAACTTTTGTTGGGCCATATTGCGGATTTTTGCAGACAAATATAAAATTTTGCAGGTTTGTGCGGAATTAAGTTTTATTTATTTCTTAACTGTTTGTTTACCAGCGAAATAGACCTTGTTATAGTTGCTACCCCACAAGTGATAGCGCTTTTGCTGTGTGGTTAATCGCTTTTCAAAATTGGCCCAGTTGCGTTGTTCTTTTGGCGACCATAGCACTTCGCTCAATGCGCTCAATCTTGGGAAAATCATGTACTCAATTTTATCTGTGTTCTTCATGTACTCCGTCCAAACATTGGCTTGTGCACCCAATACATATTTGGCTTTATCGCCAGTTAATTCTTTGGGTACTGGTTCATAGCTATACACTTTATCTACAGGGGTATATCCACCGATAGTGACAGAATCTTCCGGCTTGTTTTGGGAATGATCAAAATAGCACCAACCACCTGGTGTCATAATTACATTATGATTTTGCTTGGCAGCTTCAATACCACCAGCTTCACCACGCCAACTCATCACCGTAGCATTGGGTGCTAAACCACCTTCGAGAATTTCATCCCAGCCAATGATCTGACGGCCTTTGCTGTTTAGGTATTTTTCTATGCGCTGAATGAAATAGCTCTGTAAACCATGCTCATCCTTCAAACCTTTTTCCCGAATCAATTCCTGACAAAAAGCAGAACGCTTCCAGGCTTCTTTGGGGCACTCATCACCACCAATATGGATATAGGTAGAAGGGAAGAGGGCCATCACTTCATCCAATACATCTTGTAAGAAGTTAAACGTGAATTCACTTGGACAAAATACATCTTCAAATACTCCCCATGCTTGCTGAACCTGCTTGCCTGTGGTAGCACCACTCCAGCTGGTTTTTGGATCAACCTTGGTATTTTCATTAGGGAAACAACTTAATTCGGGGTAAGCTGCAATCGCTGCAGAGGAGTGCCCGGGTAATTCAATTTCTGGTACAACAGTGATATGTCGAGCAGCAGCATAAGCTACTACCTCCTTGATTTCTTCTTGCGTATAATAACCGCCATAACGGATACCATCATTGCCCTTGCCGGGATAACGATCGATGATGGTACCATTTCTAAATCCACCTACTTCAGTCAACTTAGGATACTTCTTGATTTCAATACGCCATCCTTGGTCTTCCGTTAAATGCCAATGAAATGTATTCATCTTATGCAGGGCGATATAATCGATGTACTGCTTGATAAAAGCTACAGGAAAGAAGTGGCGACCAACATCCAAATGCAGGCCACGATAAGCGAAGCGTGGCTTATCCTGAATAGATACTTCTTTTATTTTCAGCTGTTGCGTTTTTTCAACAGGTAATAATTGTATCAAAGACTGCACACCATAGAAAACCCCTGTTGCATTATCGCCACCAATAATCACATGTTTCTTGGTAACATCCATATTGTAAGCGCCGGGAATAGGGTATTCCATTTTATCGTAGTTGAGTACGATGTTGTGGTCATATTTGCCATCTGTGCTTGTTTGCAGTGTGAATCCATAAAATTGTTTCAGGTAAGCATTCAGGAAATCTGCTGCATTCTCCAACCCACTACCTGCAAAAACGATTTTTGTTTTTGGGGTGATGGTGAAACTGCCTTTACCCACCGTCATAGCGGCTGGCTGAGGAATGATATTTACTTCTTGTGCCTTCGTTAACATGGTAACCATTATAGCACTCATGAATAGCAATCGTTTTTTCATATGGCTTATTTCAGAATAGGTAAGTGAATTTTTGATTGATTGTGATACAGACGAATGGTGGCTTTTTGGAAATCGCTGTCTTTCGCAGTATAGATATTGATAAACTGCTGCGGATTTCTATCAACTAATGGGAACCAACTGCTTTGAATTTGTACCATGATGCGATGCCCCTTTTGGAAAGTATGCGCCACATCAGGCAGATTGAATTTTACTGTTGTGGGTTTATTCGGAGTGAAAGCTTCAGGCTTTTCAAAACTATTGCGGTAACGTCCACGCATTACTTCACCGCGCACCAACATCTGATAGCCACCCATAGGTACTTTGCTCGGTGCTGTTCTGGATGCCTGCGCGCCTTCGTCAGCATATTTGAAATCATCCGGAAATACATCAACCAGCTTAACAACAAAATCCGCATCTGTGCTGCTTAAGCTTACCAACAGATCAGCTACCAATGTGCCAGCCACAGTAAGATCCTCATTCAATACATCTGTTTCAAATGTGAGTACATCTGTTCTTCTGGATGCAAAGCGCTGATCATCGGTCATGTATTCGCGTGTTCTGCTGAAATGCACATCTTCTGTATAGGGCACAGGCTTTGCAGGATCACTGATGTAAGTACTTGAACCCTGAGTGCCATCTGGGCTGAATCCTGCTTTACCATTTGCCTTCAGATACAAAGGTGTTGTGCTGTTATTCAGTGGCCATTTTGGAAACTGCCACCATTTATTGCTACCAGTAAAGAAAATATTGGCTTCTGCAATCTTATCCAGACTGCCTTTGTTCTTCAAGTGATAATTGAAAAAGGGAATCTCTATGTTCTGTGCATACCACTCAC
>DALYHN010000099.1:0-8039 GCA_031970875.1 Chitinophagaceae bacterium | reverse complement strand
ACCAGCTTTGACGCAGCAACTAAGTCAGCTCCTAAAATAAAAGGTCATCAATGAATTAAAAATCCCCCCACGGTTCTGTGGGGGGATTTTTTGATACCTGAATATAGTCAGGATAATAACTAGCGAATAGTGCCATGAATTATAGAAAAAGCCCACGCTATGCGTAGGCTTTTTCTATTGTAAAATATTGCAATGATTATTGTGCAATAGACATACCCAAGAAGCGATAGTTAGTGCTTGCAGTAATACCTGCACCATCACCAACGAGCTCTAATACTAGGGTAACGGGTGTTGTACTGGCTACACCTGAGTTCAGGATAGTAACAGCTACTTCACCAAAGCTACTGTTAGCAGGGATCACAAAAGAAGCACCTGTTGTATAGTGTGTGCCAGAAATCGCAGTGGTCTCGGCAGCAACAACACGATAGTTAACAGTTCTGTCCGTACTAGCCTGTGGTCCAACCAGGTTTACACGGAAACGGATAACGCCTGGGCTAGTTCTTGTAATGGTAGGGTTGGCAGTTGACACAGCGATACCATATGCCGGAACACGAGTAAGCAAAGGGAAGGTTTTACCTACTGCAGGCGCGTTAAGCACTGTAGCATCGAATTCTACTTTTGTTCCGCCGCTGTAGACCTTACTCTCTTGCTTAATACAAGAAGTAAAAAGCATAGTTGCAGCCAGAGCAAGCAGGGATAATATTCTCATTTGTTTCATAATAGTCTCTTTATATAGATTAATAACCTAAATTTTGTCTCATGTTAGGGTTACCATCAATATCACCCTGAGGAATAGCTGCTAACAAACGTGTATCAGTAAATAGAAGGTTAGCATTCAGAGGAGCTTTGATGATATCTCTTCCAAGACGCTTCAGGTCAAAGAAACGATGTCCTTCAAAAGCAAACTCCAACAAACGTTGATTGATGATTTCATCTAACAAAGCTGTACCACTTAATGTAACAGTAGTCAAGCCTCTGCGTGTACGCAGATCATTCAGATCTGTTAACGCAGCAGCTTCATTGCCCAAACGGAAATTAGCTTCTGCCCTGTTCAATAGTAATTCTGATTTACGGAAAACAGGAACGTTATCCAAGTTAATCTGACCATTCTTACCAAAGAATTTTGTACACTCAACAAATCTTGTTCCGCGGAAGTTAGTACCCCACTCATACAATTGACCTCTTACATCTGAACCATACGTAATTGTAGGGAAGGAAGAAGATAATGGAGGCCATGTTGCAATATTTGGATAGCTAACACCATAAGCTTGCAGCAAGCTGTTGGTTGGAACGAAGTCTCCGAAACCACCACCTTGTGTAGCAGGTGAGCCAAGCACAGCTAGACCAGTGTAGCTTGTCTGCAGAGAAGTGTTTACACCAATGTTCTCAGCCACAGTAGCAAAACGGATCTCAAAAATAGATTCTGGATGTACTGATTGTCTCCAAGCAGCAACATGGTTTGCAGCTGTAGTCAGCGTACCAATTGCAGTGCCTAAAGCAGTGGTTGCTTCAGCAACAGCGATTGACCAATCACCATTATATAAAGCAACTCTAGATAAAAGCGCACGACCAGCTGTTTGAGTTCCTAATGCTACGGAAGCAGATGCTGGCATCTTTGGAATTGCAGCTGTCAATTCATTCTTGATGAATGTGTAAACTTCAGCTACTGTACCTCTGCCAGGGAAATAGCTAGCCGCAGATGTCGCAGAATTGGTTGGGTCTGTTTTCAAAGGAACGCCACCTCTGTTCTGTGAAGCAATATCAGCTGTAGGAATATAGCTATACGTTTTCACCAATTCAAAATAAAGGAGTGCACGTAAAAAACGGATCTGACCTTCCCAGCTATCCTTCTGTGCAGCAGATGCACTTGAAGTTGGAATTGCTGCCAGAATCAAATTACACTCGTTGATTAAGCTGTATGCAGTACCCCACAAAGCGAGGTGTGCACCTTGGTTATTTCTGTTTTCACCAACCAGACGACCAGACTTGTTTGTTGCAAAGCCTACATCTGCAAGTGCATCAGAAACAGCCAGCAAATCACGACCATATAAAGCGGTCGATTTTAAACCTGAATACACTGAGTTTACGGCAGCATTCATACCGTCTACCGTATTCAGGGCTGTATTGAAATCGATTGACTGACGAGGTTCAACTTGCAGCTGCTTGCTACAAGATGCTAATCCCATCAGAACGATTGATGATAAAGCGATTATCTTTTTCATTTCTTAACTCTTTAATAGTGATTAGAATCCTACACGCAGACCTACAGTAGTGTTTTTAGACTGAGGAATAGTACCAGTTGCTGTACCTGTAAATTCAGGATCGTAACCTGGCCAATCTGCATATGTCCAAAGGTTTACACCCTGAACGTAGAACTGAGCAGAACTCAACTTCAGGCGAGTAAGTGTAGCTGCAGGGAAGTTATACGTTAGTGAAACAGTCTTCAGACGGATGTAATCCATCTTACGGAAATTTGCATCACCACCAAAACGTCCTGCACCTCTAACTTCAGCGTTACCATTGATTGGACGAGCCCAGGGAACCATGTCACCTGGTTTCTTCCAGCTAGCATCAACGATTTCACGCAATGCATTGAAAGAACGACCGCCAATTTCACTCAAGAAACCAACCTGACCATCACTGAAGATACGGCCGTACTCATACTGGAAGAAAAACTCCAGTTCGAAATTTTTATATGTGAAAGTGTTTGTCCAACCGCCAGTATAATTAGGCAGTATTTGAGAACCTTTCAACAGCACACGGTCAGCAGCCAAAGGCTGATAAGTGATGTTGCCATTGATATCATACCACATTGGGCGACCTGTTGCAGGGTTTACACCAGCATAACGCTGAGTGAATACCGCACCAATTGGCGCACCAATCTGGATGGCATTGTTAGAAGGAAGGATCTTCAGAGTATCATACAATTTCTGGAAACGGTTGTCAACATATGCAATGTTGAAACGGCTCTGCCAACGGAAATCTTTTGTTCTGATTACATCAGCATTCAAAGCAAATTCAATACCCTTATTCTGTATAGCACCCAAGTTCTGGTTAACACCAGTAAAACCTGTTACAGAATAAATAGGACGACCGATGATCAAATCCTTGTTTCTTCTATCGTACACATCAATACTACCATTGATTCTGTTTTTCCAGAAACCGAAATCCAAACCTACGTTCCACTCTTCTCGAGTTTCCCATCTCAAATCTGGGTTACCCAATTGAGAAGGTGTGATGGCAGATCCATTATTATAAATTCTTGCAGAACCACTATACAGACCACGAGAGGCGAAGTTATCGATCTGATCGTTACCAGTCTGACCCCAAGAACCACGCAGCACTAAGCTATTGATGAAGCTGTTGTTCTGCATGAAGCGTTCTTTCGTAATATTCCAACCTGCAGTAAATGAAGGGAAGGAAGCATACAAATTGTTCGCACCAAAACGAGATGAACCATCACGACGGATTGTTGCAGAGAACAAATAACGACCATCGAAGTTGTAACTCAGTTTTGCGAATGTCGAGAAAGTTCTTGAAGCAGTCCAGAAACCAGTGATTGATTCCGGAGTAGCAGCAGCATTGGCTGTTCTGAACTGAGGTGTTGCGAAACCAGTACCAGAGAGACCAATTTGCTCATTCTGGTCGTTACGATACTCAGTACCAGCAAGCACGTTGATATTATGTACATCCTTAATAGAAGTACTGTAGTTCAATACGTGGTTCGTGATAAAGTTTGTATTCCAGTTACTATTGATAGAAGAACGACCTCTAACACCAACACCATCATTAGTACGGGGATCTGTATAACGATCACTCTGACCAAGGCGATAATCCAAACCAAATGTACCTGTATAGCGAAGGCCTTTCAGGATCTCATAGTTGATCTTGAAGCTGCTCACCAATTGGTTGGTACGCTGCCAGTTTGAGTTAAACGCAATGTTACTGATGATGTTCTGGTTCAGGATACCAGCAAATGGCTGACCTGATCCTGGAATACCATAGAAAGAACCATCAGGATTATAGATTGGGTTTGAAGGAATAATCAAACTTGAAGAGAAAGCAGGGCTACCCAAGAAAGAACCGTCTGTAGAGAAGGTACCAGCCTGACGTACTGTACTCAGATTGATTTGTGTTTCTAAAGACAGTTTCTTATTTACTGTATGCTTCAGGTTTGTAAAAAGAGTAGTACGCTCAAAATCGCCTGGTCTTACCAGTGATTGAGTTTTATTGTATGAACCTGATACATAGTAAGTAGTTTTATCGTTACCACCACTCATACCAAGATCCACTTGCAAAACCTGACCATTGGTAAAAGCTTCACGCTGCCAATCATACGTACGTAATGCAGCAATATCAGCATCTGTTAAAGTAGATGCCAGGTTCATTTCGCCCAATACGGTTGAACGAATGGTAGAAGCTGCTACAGTAGGGTTCGCATTTTGTAATGCGATCGTACGCTGCTGGATATATTCTTGAGTATTCAATACGTTGAACAACTTCAATGGTTGCATAGAACCATACTGCACGTTTGCTGTAAAGTTTGACTTACCAGCTTTACCACGCTTTGTTGTAATTAACACAACACCATTACCCGCACGAGCACCATAGATGGCAGCAGCAGCAGCATCTTTCAGGATTTCGATAGACTCAATATCATTTGGGTTCAGGAAGTTTAATGGGTTAGTTTGGGTACCTGTAGAACCATTCAACGCAACAGTATTGTTGTTGATCTGTACACCATCTACGATGTAGAGCGGTTCATTACCGGCGTTCAAAGAACCGATACCGCGAATACGAACAGTTACTGGACCACCAGGGATACCGTTGTTAGACTGTACAGCAACACCAGCTGCACGACCCTGCAATGCGCGGTCGAAAGACTGTACAGGTAAATTGCTGATTTCCTCACCAGAAACCTTTGCGATAGCGGCTGTTACCTCACGCTTTTTCTGCACTTGGTAACCTACTACAACAACTTCATCCAAATTGCTGGATGCAGGTTTCAATGAAACGTTGAAAGTATTGCCTCTTGAGAGGTTTACTTCAGCGTTTTCAAAATTTACAGAAGAAATCACCAGCACTTTAGCAGTGGCTGGTACATTCAAAGAAAAGGTACCATCTTCTTTGGTATTTGTACCAATAGTAGTACCTCTAACCAGAACAGAGGCATTGCCAATTGCATTGCCCTTTTCGTCAGTAACCTTACCGGAAACTGTACGGTTCTGTGACCAAGCTTGGGTGGAAGCCAATGCAAGGCATAAGAAAATCATCAGGAGTTTTCTCATAACACAGTTTTAAATTTTAGGATTCGCAATATATTAACCAAAAGTTAAAAGACAAACTTTTGCTGTATAAGGATGCATGGATTTACAGCCTAAATTGAACGATTTTCATTCTATATCTAGTTAATATTTGATTACTGATTTATAATCATTGAATAACAAAGAATAATTTGTTATTATGTATAAAAAAATCATTTATCATATATATTTTTCTAACATACCAATGAGTTGACACAAAAAAAGAGCCCTTTTTGTGGGCTCTTTCGCTAAAAAAGATATTGCTTCTAATATCCTGGGTTCTGCTGACAAGCTTTGTTCACCAACAGTTCTGCGATAGAGATTGGCCAAATATACTGGTCAGCTGAAGGCGCAACAGCACCTACAGGTCCTTTTGCAGGGAAAGTCTGGTTAGTACGAGCGATATCAGATGTTCTGAAACCTTCACCAAGTAACTCAATTCTTCTTTCAGTGAGAATTAAGTCAATCAATGCATTCTTATCTGCAGGAGCAAAATCAGTAATGGTAGGATCAGCACGCTTACGCACAGCATTCAGAATAGCCAATGCACGCGCATCTACTGATGTACCTGCTGCATTTCTTGCCAAGGCTTCGGCCAGATTCAACATAACTTCCGCATAACGAATCACTGGACTAGGATCTGCAGCGTTGTTGGGGTTAGGCCATTTGCTTAACCAGGTTTGACCACCAGATACAACCAAGAAATTTCTTCTTGCATCACTGGTTCTCCAACCTGTATTAGCAGCAATACCTGGAGCAGTGGTGTTTACAGCAAATTCACCACCACCGTTTGGACCAGGATTATAATACCATCCCAGACCATTCTGTGTACCTGGTACATCTAAACCTGTGAAAGGCATAGACAGAATCATTTCACTGTTAGTATAGTTAGTGAAAACAGTACCGTAGCTTGGCAACAGTTCGTTGGCTACACCAGAAGGTGCTCTCCAAGGAGCAGCAGTAGGTACTAGCTTATTACCTTCAGTGATCACGTTTGCCCACTGACCCATGTTCAAGTAAACACGTGTTTTCAAGGCAATAGCGGTATTTCTGTGCGCACGGTTAGTATTTGCAGCTGCTGCACCATACGTAACTGGTAAGTCTGCTTCAGCCTCATTCAAATCCTTGATGATTTGAGCATACACTTCTGCAGCTGTAGCTCTTGCCTGGTTATTATCGCCGCTAGACGTTTCGGGATTGAGCTTCAGGATAACGCCGAGCTTAGTACCATTGCCATCTGTATATGGGCGTGCATACAATTGCATCAGCATAAAGTATGCAGTTGCTCTTACCACTTTCGCTTCTGCAATCAGGTTACGCTTAAGCGTAGCATTGATTGGTGCAGTGTTCAAACCATTGATCACAACGTTACAACGGTTGATAGCAGCATAACCAGCAGCCCAAAGGTTTTGTACTTCGTTGGCACTAGCAGTTAAGTTAAACTGCCAAGTTAACCATGCAGTTACCGCATTGTTTGTTCTGTTGATGAACTCTTCACCGCGAACATCCTGATATACCTGATAACGTCCGGCATACATTTGTCCTGCTTTCAATGCAGAGTACAAACCAAACACCTGCTGTACGCTTCTGCTGGAGTCGCTGAATGCAACAGCATCAGAAAGAGCCGTCTGAGGAATGGGCTCAAGCTTTTCCTTACTACAGCCAACTGCCATGGCAGCCAGCATCACAAAAGAAAATATTTTCAATTTCATAATAATTTGTTTTGAGAGATTAGAAACCAACGTTCACACCAATATTGAAGCTTCTTGCCTGAGGCACAGAGTTTCTATCAACACTTGGGTTACCATTACCATTACCGTTTGAAGAGATTTCTGGATCATAGCCAGTGTATGAAGTCCAAGTAAAGGCATTCATCACCTGAGCATAGAAACGGAAACTGTTGATACCTACCTTATCAGTTACAGACTTAGGCAAGCTGTAGCCAATGGTAATGTTACGCAGCTTCAAGAAATCACCTTTCTCAACGTTCTCAGTCATCACAACACCAGAACCGTTAGAGATATTATCCCCAAAAACGATACGTGGAATGTTGGTCTGATCTCCAGCTTTCTGCCAACGAGTTAATGCTTCTTTTGAGTTGTTCCAGCTTCTCATATCGCGCATACCAGCTTTGGTACCGTTGTATACATAGTTACCGCCAGAGAAGAAGAACAGCATGTTTACATCAAATCCTTTGTAGCGGAAAGTGTTCTCCCAACCACCAGTCCATTTTGGTAATGCTGGACCAACGATCACACCATCATTTGCCTGATCAGCAACACGTGGCGCAACAGCGCCAGTAGATACCAAAGTCCAACGAGAAGCAACAGGAGCAGCGTGGTTGTACTGAACAGCAGTTCCATCGCGATAGTAGAAAATACGCTGACCATTTGCAGGGTTTACACCACCTGTTCTTACAGCATAGAAGCTACCGATAGACTGACCTACACGAATCATGCTAGGACGCTCCAAGCCAGAAGTAGCAGGCTGAATATCTGCATTACCTGCAGCCAGTGCTGTTACTTCATTGCGTAAAGTAGTGATGTTGAAATTGGTATTCCAGCTGAAATCTTTTTTCTGAATTACAGATGCATTAATACTCAATTCAAGACCCTTGTTATTCATACTACCTACGTTAGTTAGGATAGAGTTACCAGGAATACCTCTTGAAGGAGCCTGTGGTTCAGCAAGGATCAGGTTGTTTACATCGTTGATGTAATAAGTTGCTTCCACATT